>CAYJNV010000032.1:0-22719 GCA_964370975.1 uncultured Caldilineaceae bacterium
GCATGAGGCTGTGGGCTTCGTCCTTCAGATGACACGTAACACAGTCCGTTGGCGTGCCTTTGAAGACCCCGCCTACATGGCAGTCAGCACAAGCAACCTGCGTGTGCGCTCCAGTCAAACGATAAGACGCAAGGTTGTGGTCGAAAATCTGCGTTTGCCAGCCGTCGGTGGTATGACAGCGGGCACAGTCAGTGCCCACATTGGGGCCGTGTTTGTTGTTCTTCAGGTGACAATCGACGCACTCGGTGGATGTCTGCGCGAAGTCCGCCAGCGCGCGCGCGCCGGCGTGGCAGTCGGCGCATGCAACGGCGGCGTGTTTACCAATCAGCGGAAACGGCTGCAGGTTGTGGTCGAATATGCCCACGCTGAAGGTGTCGCTGCCGTCGTGGCAATCGCGGCATTCCGTGCCGTACTGCTCGCTGTGCACGTCCATGAAGTGTGCATCCTGCTCAGTATGGCACTCGACACAGCGAGTCGGCGCGAAGCGGGCCAGGCTGTCGGTGTGGCAATCGGCGCACGCAAAGGGTAGCTCTTGCGGGTTGATCTTGTGTGTCGCAAGGCTGAAGCCAAATCGCTCATGGTCAACCTTCAGTTGATCGACAACCGTCAGAATCCCCTGCGGCCCCCGGTGCTCCACATGACACTCGCGGCAGTTGTTCGCCTCCTGGCTACCGTGCAGAGTGTTGGGATCGGTTAACTGCTTCTGGACGTCCGTGTGGCAAGCCGCACAGCGGCTACTCAGGGTCTGCGCGCTCCACGGAGCGACATGACACGCAGCACACTTGCCGGTCAGATCGGCATGCGACTCGATGTTCTGATAGGCGCCGGTCTGCAGGACCTTGCCGGTGCGGCTGACCTCGCTCAGCCGGCCAGGGCTAAAGAGGCGCTGGCCGCCGAACGCAATCAGCAGCAGGACAAGTAACAGAGCTAGAGCGCCCAACAGTATGCCCAGGGGCGTTAGAAAACCAGGAAGTTTCATGGATTCTCAACGCGCAAATGTGGCATAGTAAAGCGCTGCTCCAATGTGAAAGAAGGCGAAGACGAAGAGCACCACACCCACGACAACATGGGCGGCGCGCATAAGAGACAACAAGCGGCGTGTGGCAGTTAATGTGTTCGTTTGCATCTGAAGGCGGTAGCGCCGCTCGAGCAAGAGGCCGAGTGTATGAGTCTGCTCCTGGCTGGCATCCAAACGGCGCAACTCCGAACGCAATTGGCGCAGGTAGTTCCAGTGCAATAGCGAGTGCGCCAGCACGGTCAGCGTGTCGCTGCCGGGCGTGGGTGCGCTGAGCGCCGCCAGCCGCCGTCCCATCGCCGCGACCGTCGCCGGATGCTCGGTCTCCCACCCCTCCACCTCCACCTCTACCGCGTGCAACTGCACATCCACATCACGCTTCGCCATCTCGACGCCTTCAATCGTGCGCGGCACCGCGGTGTAGATATAGCGCGTGAGGAAGCCCGTGGCAACCATCAGAATCGTCAGCAACATGGTGGCGCCGGCCAGCCCGTTCAGCCGCCACGCCGAGTGCAGCAGCACCAGATACGGCCCGACCAGCCCGACGAAAACGTGCATCTCAAGCCACCAGCGCGTTCGCCCCCAGACGCGTCGGCGCGTCTGTTTGCGCCAGGTGTAGAGCACTTCGGCGCCAAGCATCATCGCAAAGCCGACGATGCCAATCGAATGCCCTAGCAGGCTGCTCGATCGGGGTATGCCGTCTTGCGCTACGCTGGCATAGAGGAGCGTGACTACCAGACACACTGCCAACGCTGCCCACAATTCGCGGCTACGCAAGCGCACGCTGCATCTCCCTCTCCTGGTGGTAATGGGCCAAGATCTGGAGACTTAGGGCCGGATCGCGCTGGGCGCGTTCCAGTTTGGGCCGTATTGGCGAGAGGTCGGCCTTCTCTTCGATGAGACTCAGCAGCGGTTTGGCCATGCTTTGGTCCCCCATTACCAAGGCGCCGACGATCGTCTGTTCGCTGAGGACCACACGCACCCGGCTCACCTCGTAGCCATCGTTGACGAGCCAAGCGTCAGACTTAGCGCCCCAGTGCCTGCGGTCGTTACTGCTAAGCGTCACCAGGTCAGCGTCATGCCCGCGCTCAATTGCGCCAATCGTCGCGGTCGTTACACCCCCGATGCGCACGACGTTGAAGGCAACTTGCCGCTCACAAACGATGCGCACACCCGCCATATTCTGGCCGGCGATTTCGCCCTGCCGGCGCGCCACTGGCCAGAGTGTCTCAAGCCAAGTACCTCCCGTGCGCGGATCATGCACCTGTGCCACATCGCCCGCAGCAAACACGTCGGGCGCGCTGGTCTCCAGGTACTCATCGACCATGATCCCTTTGTCTGTCCGCAATCCAGCGCCTACGGCCAGTTCCATGTTGGATTCCAGTCCGATGGCCGAGCCCAGGACCTGACAGCGGAAACTCTCACCAGCGCGTGTCACCACTTGCTGAAGGGCGCCCTTTTTGCCCACGGCCCGCGCGATTTGCGTCTTGTGGTGCAACCGTATGCCCACCTCCTCCAGCCCGCGTTCGATCAGCCTCGATTCCGTCTCGTCCAGCACGCTTGCCCAGAAGCGGTCGCCGCGAAGAAGATAACGCACCTGCATTCCCCGTGCAGCCAGACCTTCGGCAAGCTCGACGGCAATTATGCCGCCCCCAATGACAATGGCTGGGCAACGCGGCGCCGCGACCCGGGCAATCTCGCGCACATCCTGCAGGGTATTCAAACGCACCAGACCCGCCAAATCGTTACCCGGAAAGTCTGGCTTGATTGAACGAGCGCCAGTCGCCACCAGTAGGCGGTCATATCCAAGCCGCCGCCCGTCATCCAGCAATACTTCGTGCCGGTTCGTCTCGATGCGCGTTATACTCGCGTGAATGCGGTTCGGAAAGATCTCCACAAGCGTTTCGACGGGCAGGGGATAAATCTGCTTTTCGGGAATTGTGCGGTTGAGGACATATGCCAGGCCCGGGCGAGAGTAGTAGCCGTGTGGATCGTCACCGACCACTGTAATCTCCCCGGCGGGATCGTGGCGGCGAATCGCCTGCGCCGCCGTCAGCGCTGCGACCCCTGTGCCAATGAGCAGATACCGTCGCGCCATGCTAGCGCGTACCTTGAGACGGCTGGTCAACGTACGCCAAGCGCAACGCGCTGCGCGGACAGCGTACTACGCACTGACCGCAGGTCAGACAGTTGGGGTCCTCAATCGGCGTGCCGTGCCACGCGTAATTGCGCACATCGATGTCGACAGGACAGTTGTACGAACAGATGCCGCACTGCATGCAGCGTTGCGAATCCGGGACCACCTGAGCGACGGCTAGATGTTGATGGCGCTTGACTTCGGAAAAGAGCGTGGTCAGTGCAAACATTCGTGAATCCCGACGAGAGAGAATGGGGAAGAGCGGCTTCCAACCGTGTCGCCGAACCGTAATTGACATGCACGAGTATAGTGGGCGGCTGGAGCCGAGTCAATGAGCCGAAATACCTATCGAAAACAGGCCGTTAGGCGCGCCGCCTCAAGGTGGAACCTCAGGTATACTCATGCAGCAGCGGCAGATAACGTGGGGAAGCCGCCCAGCCTTTGTCGCAACGACCGTCACTATGAATCGACATAACGCGAAATCGAGCCTGATTGTGCCTCAAAGCATTGCGCAGCCTCCCCACGTCCGCCCCAACCAGCGCCGCCCTATAAAGCGGTTTGTCGCCGCCGGTCTCTTCATGGCTTTGGTAGCAATAGCCGGCTATAGCTTCGTCAACGACTCCCCTATCTCCACTGGCGAGCACCAGCCGGCCGATGTTGCCACACGCTTCGACTTGGCAGACAAGGTCGAAGCCTCGCGCCCTGCGCTGACGGTCGCGACCCCTTCGCTCGGGCCGAACCTAAACGCCGCGCCGGCTACGCTGAGCCCGACCGAAATAGCCGCCATGCAGGCTGAGATGGACGCTTACAGCTTCGAGGTCGGCGCGCTCGTCAACACACGCGCTGACGGCTCCGGCTCAGTCGAAAACGTGATCGATACGACTCTCGACACGATGATGATCACGCTGTACTCCATGATTGCGCAGGTCGACGCACAGCCGCAGACTACGCCGACTGCCGTCATTGTTGCTCCTTCCATGGGCGAGTAGGCGCCACTCGCTGCTACTCGTTCGACTGCACCCGCGCATGTTGCGCACCATGGGTCTACCTGGCCACGACCGGGCAGATCGTTTCGCGTTCGGTGACGGTCTGTTGGCGTTGCGCGCGGACTGATCGCAATCTACATCGTGCTCTTCAACATGTACGGCCACCGAGGCCGCCGACAAGGTCGTTGAGGGTATGGCCCGCGTGCGCGCTGGACTCGTCCATCGCTTTCACACGTCGTCCTGCGGAGCACGTAAATAGGGCGGGGACGGAGGGTTCCGTCCCCGCCCTGATTCTCTGCGCACACTGGGGCCGGCGGTTCACGGTGGGCGCCTGGACTGATGTCTCGAATTATATACATCCCAACCGTATTGCTGTGGTCACCGCCGCCACCCGCGAGTTCACCTGCATCTTGGCGAAGATGTGCATGAGGTGGCTGTGAACCGTACGCTCGCTAATACCAAGATGCGCCCCAATCGACCGGTTTGTACAGCCAATCGCCACCTGGTGAAGGACCTCCAACTCACGCGCACTTAACTGCTCGCGTGCCGGCAACTGAACGCCTGTGCTATCCGGTGCAATATGCGGCAGCGCGCGAGCCACAAGCTTGGAGTCCAGCGCCAGCATCCCGACGTGTATGCGCCGGATCGCCGCCAGTAGGTTGTCGCCGTCTGACGTCTTTAACAGATATCCCTTCGCACCCGCGTCCAACGCCCCCGCCACGGCAGCATCATCGTCGCACGCTGTCAGCACCAAGAAGTCGGTTCCCGGCTCTTCCCGGCGTACGCGACGAATCAACTCCAGCACGCCAATGTCGTGAGGCCGAATGTCGATGACCACAATTTGCGGCTCGTGTTTGCGAATCAGCGCAACAACATCTGAACCACTTCCCGTCTCTGCGAGAACTCGCACCGTCGGGTCGCATTTCAACAAGTGCCGGATCCCTGCGCGCACCACCGGATGGTCGTCCACGACGACAACGCCAATTGCTCGAGCGCCGGCGGCTGCAGGAATAACCGATTGATCGTTCACGAGACACGACTTTCACGGATAGGCGGTGGCTTGGTGCTGACGCTCAAGGACTCCATCGCCCTACACTACTGAACCTGGCTCAGCTCGAGTACAAAGACCCTCTCGGGGACGCCGCCAAGGCCGCGAATGACGAGCGCTAGCGTGCCCGCTGCAGGAAGCACAGGCGTCCCCGCCTCATCGCGGGCTTGGAACGAGAGTGTTCCCGCCACGTGATGGCCGCCCCTGGGTCCCTGCCATGACACCGCCGGCGCCTCGAGACCCGAAGGCAAGCGCAGGAAGGAAATGGACGTCAGGTCCTGGCTTAGGTCCACGCTGTGGGTACTGAGTTTGATGTCAAAATCCAGCGTAGCCAAATTCGGGTCGTGCAGGGGCCCCGGGACCACTGTCACGTCGATACTGCCGGCCGGCGCTGCTGCCTGCGGCCGCGCCGTGGGCACTATTGGGGCCGCGACGGCCGGTGTCGCCGGTGCGGTCGCTGTGACCACGGACTTCTGCGGCCCGTTCGCTGTTGTTTCGCCCAACGGTGACAGCGCGAGCGCACGCATGTCCAGCAGGACCTGCTCGATCAGCCTCAGCATGACTGCCTGCCGCTGGACCGTTGTTTGCAGTTCGACCGACCCGCCAAGACTAAGCGGCGCGAACGACGCGGGAGGTGTTGAGTCTGAAGCAGGAACCTGAACATCAGACGCCACAAGGGCTACATCAGCGGCTCCTTGTATGACCGCCACAAGCGCCTCGAGCTGTGCTATCTTCGCGGTCGCCACTTCCACCGTGGCGGTATCGGCGGCAGGGTCCGTCAGCAGCGCGCGCAGTTGTACCGCCACCTGTTCTGCTATGCGCAGCCCCTCCAGCCGCCACGCCGAGCCGCCGATCGCAGGCGCAACGGACGCCGGCGCGCCAGCCTGTGTGGACAGAGCAACATGAACAACCTGCGCGTCTGCATCCAGTCGCGCCATCCGCTCGCGGATTACGACCAACTGGGCATGGATTGCGGCAAGTTCGACGGGGCTCGGCGTGTCCTTGGCGTACAACGCCATGATGTCACGCGTTGACTGCATAAGTTGGCGCAAGTCAGCCGCGTCGGCGCGCAGCCCAGCCATGGGATCGCTCGACAGAGCCGGTGTTGAGCCGAGCGCGCTGGAGCTCGCCGCACCTACCACAACCTGAACGTGGGGTGGTCGCGACGGAACCGGAAGGCTGATCGATGCGCCGGCAGCCGGCCTGTGCTGTGCCACCACCGATCCCAGCATGAGTAGCCCGAGGGTCAGGACCGCCGCAATCCGGCGGGAAAGACATGTGTGGTCATTTCGCACGATCATCGCTCTCCTGTTTCCATCTTGCGACGCACCATCTGCGTCGCTGGCTACATCGATTCATTTGGAGCCAAGTGCAGCCAGGCCATCAATTGGCTCCTCGTCCCGGCAAATCACAAGGTGCAGGCCGGAAGCCAGCCTGCACCTTGCGTTCTTGTTGGAAGTCGAGCCTATTTTGACCTTGCCTTGGGGAGGTATTCTACATGTCAGGCATCGGCGCCATTGGCGCCATCGGGTCAGGCGTCGGCGTGACGGCGCTCATGCTGCCGCTCGGCATACTTGAGCCGGCCATCGGCATGTCCATGGGCATCATGCCCATCATCATGTCCATATCCATCATCATGCTGTCCATCATGGACATCATGTCCATCATACCCATGCCGCCGCTCGGCATGCTGGCGCTCGGCATGCTGGCGCTGGGCATGCTGGCGCTCGGCATGCTGGCGCTGGGCATGCTGGCGCTGGGCATGCTGGAAGTAGCCGCAGGAACCGCGGGCGCAGCCGGCATGGCCATCCCCGGCATCGCAGCACTGGTCCCGACCGCAGCATTCGCAGCAGGGGCCTGACCCGTCAATTCCGCCTGCATTCCCTGCAACAACACCAACATCTGTTCAATGCGTGCCAACGTCTGGGTCCGAGCGTCAGCCACTACAGGGGTTGCGGGAACGGCGGCGACCGGCGCGGTTGAGGCGGCAGCAGGTACGCTCGGCATTGGCATGCCGGCCATCGGGTTGGCGACCGCGTTGCCGGTGCGGGCGGCCTGCATCTGCCCGCGCAGCGTTTCCATACGGGCGGCAAGTTGGAGGACCTCGGTCCTCACCGCTGCCGTCTCGTCTGGTGTCAGGGCGCCCTGCACACCTGCCTGCAAACGGAGCATCAGAGGACCCATCTGCTGGTCGATAGCCTGCATCTCTGCCGCCAGTGCCTGCACATTCGCGGGAGCCACTGGTGCTGTCGTCAGTGCACTAACCGGCGCTACGGGGACCGCAACAGCTGCCGCCGCGGCGGGCACTGCCGGTGATTGCTGCGCAAGCCGCTCGACGATCAAGTCCAGCGTCTTTTGCATCTGCCCCATTTGGGTCGCCAATTCTGCAACGCTTGGTGTGGTGGCGACCGGCTCGGAGAAGACCGTTGTCACGGCCGGCATGCCCCCCTGTGCGCCGACAGTATTCGTCATCGGCGCCATGGAACTCATGTCGTGCGTTGGGGTGGGTTCGGGTGCAGTCTGTTGCCAGGACGGCGCGTCGTCGCTGGCGCTGACTGGTCTGGCATATCCGCCCACGCCCAGCAAAAAGGCGAGTGCGAGAACTGCGACCGATACGACACCGAATCGGCTGCGTACTACTGTCCTGCTGGAACGTACCTGGGTAAAAGACATTCGGTTGAGCTCCTCACTTTCGACTGCGTTATAGTAATGAAAATTGTTCGGGCATGGGGAACATGGAACAGTCCTTCAGGAAGGGGAGTGCTGCTAGCACGCGACTACATTGTTGTACTTCGACCGAACTGTTGTCACTCGTCCATCAGGTATGCCTGCTTGGGCCAATCAATGGACGCTCTTGCGACAAGTCTAGCCTCGACTCGGGCTCTTCTCAACCGCCGAAATGCGCAAACACTCCGCGCCATTCTGCCTATGCGCCGCATATCAGTATATGGAGCCAGGCGTTTGGAGGCTGGACATCGCACGCACAAGCCATGGCGTCAGGCGAGGCAATCGAATGGCATGCAAGCCGTTGAATTGGAGGACAGCCGTCAGGCAAGTGTCAGACATAGAGATATCGGAGCGAAATCAACATGCCAAATAGAGGACGCGGTACAGGTAACGCTCGAGAGCGGCGACGATGTCCTCTTCCCTGACTATGAGTCTCGCTCCGGTAACAGTCTAGTTCCCGGTCGCCTCGACAGGAGTTGCCCGCATATCGGCAAGTATGCCGCCGATTAACGCCAGCATCTGGTCAAGGCTTGCCGTTGGATCTCTTCCGAGTGTGCCCAGTGCTGGCGCGGCGCGCGGGGCCGCGACAGGCGCCGGTGACTCGACCCCACGCGCTGTGGGTGTCTGCGGGCGAATTCCCGCACCGGAACTCAATGCCTGCAACCCTTGCATCTCCACGAACAGCGCATCAAGTAGCACATTCATTGAGTCAGTGGAGGTCGAGGCCAGGGTGGCGGGCAACACTGGGCTTGCCTGATAGGTTACTGAAGGAATCGTGCCCGCTGCTCCCCCTGCCGCACCCACGGCCTGTAACGCCTTCTCTGCCTCCACGCGCGCGATGAGCTCGTTCAACTGTTGATGTAGATCGGTCATTTGGGCTCGCAGTGCCGCTTGCTCGCTGGCCGAGCGACCGAGCTCCGTCGCGTTCTTCATTTGCAGCATCAACGGCTGCATGATGGCGTAAAGCCGCTCAATTTCGGCCACCGCGGCGACCATCTCGGCATCGCGCAACGCTGCGCCCGCATACGCGGCGTCGCCAACCTCGCCTGTCCACGGCCGCGGGGCGATCGGAATGGATGGCAAGGGGCCTTTCGATGCAGGTGGGTCAGGAATCGCCACGCCTGCTTGCGCGGCGACCGCCTGCAACGACAACTGCATGGCGTCCAGTTGCGCTTCCAACAGGTCAATTGTGAGGACGCTACCCGCAACCGCCGGCGTACCAGGCGAGCCGGCCGCCTCCAGGCCGGCGCCCGGGAGCTTTCCCGGCGCCGCTGGGGCCGCACCGCTGGAGTCTGTCGGCGCTGACTCCACGGGCTGCGTGTTCTCCGCAGCCTCTGCGTTCGCTGGCACCGAGCGAAGTGGAGAGAGCGCCAGTGCGCGAATATCGGGATTGGCAAGCAGGTAAACAATCAGTGCGACGCATGCGATCAGACTGGCGACGAGCACACGGTGGGCTGACAACCAATAGCCGCGCGCCGACCCCGATCTTGGGGGCTCCCACATGTACAGCTCCTAATGCGTGAAGTGAGCCACGCCAACACTCGGCAAGTGGCCCACAGCTATCCTATGCGTCCGGTCCGGCATTGTCACCAGTCATTCGGCGCGTTGAAAGGGACAGGCGAATAGGCAATTTGGCGTGCGTGACCACTAAACTGCCGACTGCTTACCAGGCATGCACAACAATTGAACCGTGTTGCCTTCTGCCGACGTGCGTATTAGCGCTGTTGCCCGCTCCGCTGTATCGACTATGCTCAGTGCATACGCTCCCCGCCGGACGACCACTCTCCACAGCGAGGACGCTTTGAACGCCAATATCTCTCATAGTGAGAGCGTGCTCGCATCAGTTATGTCGCGTGGCAAGTGTATGGCCGGCGCGCCATGCGTGGTCACCCCAGCCGAATCCAGTGGTGCGTTGTGCGCAGGACCCCCAGCAACCAGAGAGGAACAAACAGAGCGCGTCTTGTCTTCTCTGGCCGGATCTTTGGACCGTTCGGGGATCGAATCCTGGCCGCCCAGAACGCTTCCGTCACGCTTGGCGGCGATTATCGGGCCTGTGGGCAAACGCCGGACGATGGCGCCACCGCCCTGCGTTTGTCTACCCGTCAATCAAAACTGGGGTCAGAGTGGTTAGTCACGGCAGCCTGGCGCGTTGTCCCTCCTTACGCATCGATCGGGTTGTTCCGGCCTCTGCGGTACACGTTACATTATCACTGGGCGACTGTTATCCACCACTGGTACTCCTGTTTCTCGCTGCCCCACCTTAACTTGATGTAGGTCAGAATCGCCTGGATTTCCGTGCTGCCGAGTTGCGCGCTGAAGCCGGGCATGGCCGACTTGTTGCGCGTGCCACCATTGCGCACGATCTCCTCAAGCAGTTCGTCTGTGTGGTGCCATGTATGGTTCGTCTCGTCGTGTGGGGGCGCGGGATACAGGCCGTTCTCCAGCGGCACTCGCCACTCTGGCTGGCCCTCTGGCCTGGCTCCGTGGCATGCGGCGCAGTATTGGGCGTAGAGCGCCTTACCAGCGCCTATCACGTCCACGGCCGGTGTAGGCATGGGAGGTGCGGAAATCCCGTTGATGACCACTTGACTGCTTCCGTCGCCTGCCTGCCACTTGGCCGCGGCCAGCATCCCCACCGCAACTATCGCGATGGCAAGGATCAGGACCGACGGCGACAGCACCCTTTTCGTCGACTGCGCATCCCCTTCCACGGAGGCTGACGGACGGGCCGCATGGCGAGCCGCATCCTCCCAGAAGCTTACTCTGACGCGGGCCGCGCCACATGCGCAGTCCAGCGCAAGATGCACGCGCAGTTTGGCGCGCCGCGCGCAGGGACATCACCCCTCGACTGCCGCGCGTAGCGCGCAAAGATGCGCGTCCGGCACGTGGGTCGGTACGACGCAGCCTGGGCCAATCACCAAGCGACGTCCGCCGGTCTGCCTGCGTGCGTCCTCGATCTCCATACGGATCGCGTCGAGCGGTCCGGTCAGAAGAGTATCGCGCTCGCGGATGCCGCCAACAAGGGCGCCCCGAAAACGCGGCATTGCTTCCTGCAGCGTCGGCCAAGTCAGGCGGTCGTGCCAGTTCAAAAGGTCTACCGGGTACGCCGCGGCCTGATCAAAGTAGATATCGACGCCATGCACGTGGAGGAGCAGATAGCGGGCGCGCGGGCGGAGCGCCTCGAGCACCTGATGGTCGTAGGCCGCGCCGAACTCGGCATGCTCGTCGCGGCGCAGGACCTGCTCCGAACAGCACTGGCTGGCAAAGAAGAAACCTGTCGCACCAGCGTCCAGATTTGCCTCTGCAAAACGGATGGTCGTCTCGGCAATCGTATTTAGCCCGCGGTGAACAAGGTCCGGATGCCCGCGCAAGTCGTCAAAGAGCCGATCGCCGCGCAGCTTGCGTGCTGTGGTCAGCGGGCTAAATATCGTCTGCAGGATGGGAACGCTGCCGTCCAGATCCGCAGCCGCAAGGCGCACGGCTTCGACCTCACGGGCGAGCGTGCCTGCATGCGCGTCCAGAGGCAACAGAGCCGCCCAGCCCTCGGCGGCAGTAATCGGGTGGCGCGTTACCTGGCGCGTGCCCGATTCGGGGGATGCGTACGTGGTCTCCGCGCCCCAGTCGTGGGTGCCGTAGGTGCCGGTGGGCATGAACTTGACAAAGTCGAGATCATACCGGCGCTGCCAACGCACCATGGCTGCCGCCAGCCCGGCCGCTGTCTCGTCTTCAACCGGGAAATGCCGCCAAAAAGAGATTGCGGGGCGATCGACTGCTTCGCCGCAAATTGCCGCGTCCAGTCGCTGCCTGTGGGTAAGAGTCGTCATGAGGTATCTCCGAAACCGGATTCAGAATCTGCGAGGTTGACGTGGATCGAGGGCATCGCGCAGGGCGTCGCCCGTCAGGTAGAGGCCGAGGACAAGCATCATGAGCGCCACACCCGGCGCCAACGCGTAGAGTGGCGCGTAGTTCATGTAGCCGCGACCAACGCTCATCATCGTGCCCCATGAGGGAGCCGGCAGTGGTACGCCCAGCCCCAGGAAGCTCAGCGCCGACTCAAGCAGCACCGCCGATGCAAAGGCAACACTCACCTGGACGATCAAGACGCCCATGATGTTGGGTAGAATTCCGCACACAAGGATGCGCCCTTGTGGCACGCCTACCGCGCGCGCCGCCTCTACGTACTCCTTGCCGGCCTCGACCAACACGCTCGCGCGCGCGAGCCGGGCAAAGACGGGCACACTGATCACCGTGACGGCAAGCACTGCGTTCTTCAGACCCGGCCCCAGCACGGCGGTAATCACAATCGCTAACAGGATGACAGGGAACGCCAGCAAGACGTCGAAGGCGCGCATCAGGACAGTATCGAGCCAACCGCCGCGATACCCGGCAAGCATGCCCACCAGTGTGCCTGCGACCGACGCGCATGCCACAGAGGCTGCCCCCACAAGTAACGCCGTGCGCCCTCCGTAGAGCAAGCGGCTCCAAAGATCGCGGCCGAATTCGTCGCCGCCAAGCGGGTGTTGTGCCGAGGGAGAGGCAAAGCGGTGCTCTGGCATCATCTCGACAGGGTCGTGCCAACTCAGCCAGGGCGCCAGGAGCGCGGCGGCCAGCAGCAGCCCAATCAACACAAGTCCCAACACGCCGCCAGGCCTGCGCACAATTCTCCGCAGCAGGCGGCTCTCCCTCGCGTTCTGACGGGTGCCTGACATTGATTGCGCGACCACGGTCTCGCATGCGCCGCCCGCCAACCGTGTATCGGCACATATCGTTGTCGTAGTCATGTTCACTGCACTCCGTTCGGATGTCGCGCAGTACGGATGCGCGGGTCGACCCAGCCGTAGGCGAGGTCGGTCAAAAGGCTGCTGAGCAGGTAGCCAAGCACAATCAGCAGGATTGTCGCCTGCAGCACCATGTAGTCGCGCAGTTCAATCGCTTGCACGGTCAGGCGGCCAATCCCGGGCCACGCATAGATCGACTCAATGATGATTGCTCCGCTGAGCAACTCGCCCAACTGGATCCCCATCACGGTCAGCACCGGGATCAGCGCATTCGGCAGGGCGTGACGTGCCAGAATCCGCATGCGGCCGATGCCTCTGGCGTGCGCATGGCGCACGTAATCCTGGCTGAGCACCTCAACCAGACTGGCGCGCAGGTAGCGTACAAGCGTTACCGCCACGCCCACCCCCAATGTCAGCGCAGGCATCACGAGCGATCGCAGGTGGAGGCCGGGAGTCTCCAGGAAGTCCGGCCGTCCCGAGGGCGGGAGGTACGGCCAGTGCAGGCTAAAGAGCAGGATCAGCAGGATCAGCAAGAAGTACCCCGGCATGGCGAAGCCCACCGCCGCGAAAACCGTGGCCAGCACGTCCCAAAAGCCGTGCGGCCGCGTCGCGGCCAGCAGCCCCAGCGGGAACGCGATCAGCACGCCCACCAGCAGCCCCACCGATGCCAGTTCGAGCGTCGCCGGGATGCGCTGCAAGACCATTTTCGCGACTGGATAGCCGTTGATGTACGACGTGCCAAACTCGCCGCGCAGAACGTTGCCCAGCCAGTAGACGTACTGCACCGGCAACGGGCGGTCTAACCCGTAACGTTCGTTAAGCGCCGCCAACTGCTCAGGTGTGCTATCGGGACCGGCAATGACCTCGGCCGGGCTGCCCGGGATCAGGTGAATGACGAGGAACACAAGAATCGACACCAACTGCAGCGTGAGCCCCATCTGCCAGAGCCTGCGCAAGACAAAAGTAGACAAAGCGAACCTCCCTGCGGGATGCCCCGCACGACAGCGGCGGGATGGGGTCGTGTCGTAACCGCACCCCATCCCGCTCATTCCTGCATCAACTCAGCGGTCCAGCCATGCCTTGCCGAGCCACAGCAGCCCGTCCTGGTCGACCCGCACGTTCTTCACGTCGGCACGGTAGGCATAGATGTCCTGTGCCCACGCCACCGGGATTGTCCAACCCTGATCAACCAGGATCTCGAGCGCGCGGTGATAGAGTGCCTTTCGCTCAACTTGGTCACTAGATGCTCGCGCCGCCAGAATGACCTGCTCGTACTCCGGGAACCACTCGGTATCCTCGGTGATTCCGAAGAAGTTGCGGAATGGCCGGCAACAGGCTGCCGCCTCAAAGACGCCGCTGGGGTCGACCGTGGCATCGCCTGTTCCGTGCGAGACAATATCGAACTGGCTGTCAAACAACTGCGGCCAGTACTGCGGCAATTCCGTCGGCAGCAGTTTCGCCTTGATCCCAACTGCTGCGAGGCCCTGCTGAAAGACCTGCGCCATATCCACGTATGGGCCATCCGCACCACGGATCAGGATCGTCGTCTCAAACCCATCGGGGTATCCAGCCTCGGCCAGGAGTTCCTTGGCCTTTTCCGGGTTGTACTCGTAGAAGTGCGCCAAATCCTCTGCATACGCCCATGAGCTCGGTGCGTAGGGCAGCGCCGTGGCATTGGCCGCGCCGTGAAACGCCGTCTGCACGATCGTTTCCCGGTCGATGGCGTAGTTGAGCGCCTGGCGTACCAGCTTGTTGTCGAAAGGTGGCGCGTTTACGTTCATGAGGAAGGCGTAGAAGTTGAAACCCGGGGGCACCTCGCCCACGACGATGCCCGACTCCTGCGCAAGCAACTGCTTGTCGGCGAGCGGTACACCCACAAGCAGGTCAATGCTGCCGGTGCGCAGGTTCAGGAGCCGCGACTGCGGGTCAGGCAGTGGCTTGAAGACGAGGCGGTCCAGGGAGGGCTGTCCCTCCTGCCAGTACTCTTCGAAGCGGTCGGCGGTCAGGCTCTCGCCCGGCACCCACTCGATTAACCGGAACGGACCCGTGCCGACCGGTATTGTGTCGATGGTCTCGGCTGCCTCCTGCGGAAAGATGTACAGCCGCGCGATGCCATCGAGATACGACTGGTTGACTTCGCTGTAGTGGATGTCGACTGTGTAGTCGTCAACGGCTGTTGCGCCGGTCGCTGTTTGAAAGCGATCGCTGAGGTGGTGGCCCAACTCCTCGTCGCGTGCGTACTCGACTGCCCAAACGACGTCGGTGGCCTTAAGCTCGCGGCCGTTGTGGAACTTGACTCCTTGGCGCAGGTGCAGCGTGACGGTCAGTTGGTCGTCGCTCACCTCCCAGCGTTCGGCTAGCCACGGCTCAAAGCTGCCATTGTCGGCGATGCGGAGCGGAGCCTCATAGAAGACCGGTTTGATGTTGTTCCCGCTCACGTCGAAGTAAGGGTGCAGAGTTACAAAGTCGTCGCCTAGTGAGAGCGAAAGCACTCCACCGCGTTGAGGTCCTTCCACGCTTGGCGGGATGGACTCAGGGGTGGTGACAGGCGCTGACGTAGCACAACCCGCAAGCAGCGCGAATGCGACAACAAAAAGAACGAAAAGGATACGCATGTGACATGACTCCTTTGGTTTGTGAGATTGTGCTCGGACAACGCAGGTCGCGACGAGTGATGCGTGCGCGAAAACGGCCGCGGGTCACTGCCGAGCCAGAGTGAGGGTGCAGAACGTCGCCTGCGGCGCCAACACAGCCGCAAGGGTCGCTTTCCCCTAACAGGAAGCATGCGCGCGAGGCGCGCAGCGCGATTCAGTTGGTCGTGTGAAATTTGTGCCCGGCGCGATGCGGGCTAACTACAGAAGCAGGTAAGAAAGGGGAACGGCAGGTGGGCGCGGAAGCTCTGGGAAGTGAGCAAGCGGCCATGTGGATAGTGAGGGTGGTACAGCATACCTGGAATCCTGACCAAGCTCCGACAAGCGGCGTAACTACGCTCGCGTGGGCCGTGCGTGACCCGCGCTCGAGTATAGGTGCGAACGTTACTGGCTGTCAAATCCAGAAATCTCTTCTTGGGCGCCGCAGGCTTACAGCGGCAGTCTGCACTCTGTCACCACCAGGCTCGCGTTCAAATCGCACTGGCACGCACAAACTGTCGTAAGGTATGGACGGGCATCTATCCTCAAGACCTGTCCATCAGTCTTGTGGGCGCTAAACCGTCGCCAGGATCGCCAGCCCCATGGCCACAACACCTCCACCAAGTGCCAGCCGCACCCACTCCTTGTGCTGCAGGTTCCAGCGCGCAAGGTGACGCAGCGTAGGCCGGGCGGTGGCAGCGGCCAGGATTGCGATGAGCGGAAGAACGAAGATGACATTGTAGAGTAGAAGGTAGCCGAAGCCCACCAGCGCCGACGGCTGCAGCGCCAGCAGGCTGAGTACGCCCAGGTAGACAGCGCCGCTGCACGGCACTGTGCAGAGCCCGATCAGGATCCCGCCCCCGACCAGCGCGGGCACCGTCCCCCTCTGCGCCGTGCGGCGGGCGAATCTCCCCATCCAGGCGGGGCCGTGCAGCTGCCAGCCCACCTCGGGCAGGAAGAAGTCCTTGAGCATCCACAACCCAAGCAGCACGGCGAACAGCGCGCCCAGCCGCGCAGGCAGGTGCTGGTTTGTCAGCAGTTTCACCGACTGCAGCAGCCCCACACCCAGCGCCAGGTAGGTGAAGAAGATGGCGCCGATGAAGATAGCCCCCAGGCCCAGCATGCGCATCCGCAGGGACGATGGCTGGATCGGGCCCGTCTGGGCGGCGGCCAGCATCGCGGTAATGAAGAGCAGCAGGACAGTGAACGCGCAGGGGTTGATGCCGTCCAGGACCGCCGCGCCGATGACCGTTGGCAACGTGACAGCCGGCAGGTACCCCTGCATGTCGGCCATCGGCGCGTTCGGATGCCAGAACCCCGTCATCGCCACGGCCGCCAGCGCTAAGACCGCCAGCCCGGTGAGGATAACGGTCCGGCGCAGGATTTGGCTCATCACCTATGCCTCCACGATCAGTGTACCGTTCATTGTGGGATTGGCGCGCCCGCCGCAGCAAATGTCGCAGAAGAAGGTGTAGGTGCCCGGTTTCTCTGGTGTGAAGGTCACCGTGTTGCTACTCAATGGTTGCGCGACCACATTTACGCCGAGGTCGTCCACAGCCCACTGGTGCTTGCCGCCGCCGTCGGTGTGGTGCTGGTTGTCCAGGCTGGTGAGCCGGATCGTCACCGGCGCGCCGGCCTTCACGCGGATCTCTGGCTTGTCAAATCCACCCATGGTGGCTGCCACCTCGATGACGTTGCCGGCCAACGGTGCGAGCGCAGGCGGGCGCAGGGCGCGCACCAGGAAGACGACGGTAATCGTCAGCACGGCAACCGTGACAATGGTGTAGCCGACGAAACCAAGAACCTGGCGGTTCAGCTCTTGGACATGGCGCTTTGCTTTGATGCTCATTTCTTGGCTCCTCGAGCCGGATTCAGTCGAACAGTCAGCGAGGCAAGTTCACATCAGTCTCCTGTCGAGCAACGGCCGCTGGAATCGTATGAGTAGAATGGCCCGACTCATGCGAACTGCCGTGTCCCCCGTGGCCCATCAGCAGATGGCTCAGCGGGCAGGCCAGCACCAATGCCCATAGCAGCAATCTGCTCGCCGGGACATCAAATAGGATGACAGCGGCCAGTGCGCCGGCAATCAGCAGACAGGCGGCGGGCAACAGCCAAACCCGCATAAGTGGTGGAAACCAGTCACTCAAAGATTTCATTTTCGACCCCTTTCGGAGGACTGAAGACCTCAAGTATGTCAGCGCTGTAATAATGTCTGCCATCTTCGGTGAAGGCAGGCAGGCCGGATACCAGGACATCGGGCTGCACCACGTTCGCGTCGAACCAAACCTTGGCGATGGCGCTACTCAACACGACGTCCGCAGCGAGAACACCCTCGATTAGGAGCAAGCCGTTGCGAACCCGCAGCGCGCATGTGGGACACTCCATGCCGCCTATTAGCAGAAATGCCGTGCTGGCTCGAGAGAGTCTGTCCTGGCTAACCATTTTGGTGATGGGCGTCACATGACAGCCCGTGCCGTGCTCAAATGCAATTTCGTTCATGGCCATGACCTCCGCTAGATCCTGTTCGACTTTCACAAATTGTGGCTCCGGCGTACTCTGTACAGTCTGCTCCGAAACGTTGCCGAGCAAATGCGCCAAATAGCTGAAAACTGACAGGCGAAAATACCTACGCGCTTACGGCGTTTTTGCGTGTGCGCACATGCAGGCAGTGTCGCATGATCGCTGTGGGTCCTCTGGCCCAGGGGGAGATATGGCCGGCTCGCGTCTGGCTGAAACACCGAACGGACGGGAAGGTAAGCGACAATGCCTTGGCAAGAAGTGGTTGCGTTCAACGTTCTGGATGGGTGCCTGCTTTTTGGACTCATCAGTTATCGGCGCGGGAGGACAATGGAAAACTGTTGTTCTTGCAGCCTGCGTGATGAGGGCTCGAAGCGGCATCGTTGCAGCAAGACAGGCCCGCGTGGCTCTTTTTGCACTAACAGCGCACAGGTTTGCAGATACGTGGAATCGCTCTGCGCTTGACGCGCTGGTATCCGAGTGCATGCGCAGTTCTTCTGCTCTCCGCAGAATGACACGCCCAACTGGATTCGCGCCTTGGGCGCACCAAAGCCCACAGGGGAGTCGCCCGCTACACTTCCACTCTCCTGCCCACGAATTCCTGCACAATGCCCAGCGCCTTGTCGGTCTTGGCAATTGACGTCATGCCATCCTGCTCAATTCCGCTCAAGGCGCGCAACGCATCAATCGTTTCGGGAACGACGATCGCCTGGTTGTATACCTGGTAGTTGTAGAAGAGTTCACTGCCTGCCACCGTGAGGCTATCCTCCCATAGACCCACTTCCCACATGTCGCCGCGCGGCCGGCCCATATCACTCATCATTTCGAGCGTGCTGTTGAGCGCCACCACTCCCTCGGATGCCCTGAGGAAGGCAATGCGCGGCGCCGCCCGAAACGCGGCGAGCACCTCATCCTTGCTCGCAGGCCGGGTGAGTTCGACGCTCCAGGCATGGAGGTGGCTGTTGGTGTGCGCCGCGACGACGGCAATCGTCACGACATCCAGTTCCGGGTCGACCGTCTGCGCGTCCGGGCCTTGATGCGAAGGAATCACCGGCTCGGGTACGACGGTGTTCATAACGCCTGTGTGGTCGGACTCCCAGGGATCGGTGGCGCGACGGATGAGGACGCCGCGCGCCTTCTTGAGCAGACCAGCCTTCTTGAGCGCACCCAGAGTGCGGACGATGCTTGTTGTGTTGCATGAGACGACACGGGTGGTGTCGCGGCCTATGGCCGAGGAATAATTGGACTGGGCGACAAACGAATGGCCGGTCAAAGTGTGCTCCTCCCCACCCTGAAAGACAGATTTGACGCCGACTGCGCGATACCACTCCAGATTTGCTGCCGCAACTTTCTTGGGTGTGGCATCGGCGACTACGTCGACCTTTTGGAGCAGGTCGGCGAGTGTGCCGGCCAACGAAATGCCTGCCGCTTCCATTTCGGCGGCCGCTTCCTTTGTCGATGCAAAGATCGGATAGCCTCGCTCGACGGCGACCCGGATGCGCCAGTCGCTAACGACGTCCGCCACGCCGACCAGTTCCATGTCTTCCTGAGCTACAACAGCATCGGCAATGCGCTTGCCGATTACCCCATATCCGTTGACTGCCACCCGGACTCGCTTGTCTGTCATGGCTCACTCCTTTTGAACCTGAGTTGAACGCTTACCGGTGTAGCTTGCCAGGGGCTACGCCAACGCTGCGGAGTCTGCTTTGCGCTTTCCTGCCGTTAATTAAGACGTTGACTTCAGGCGTGTGTACAACAAGCCCACTAGATAGCCTGCGGCGGCGCCGGCAAGGGCCACTCCCCAGTGAAGGGGGTGAATGCTCTTGCCTGGAACAATCCAGCGAAGACAGAAGCCAAAAAGAAGCCGCCGGCCAATCCGACCAAGGCCGATAAGGGAATCGAGTCTTGCTTGTCCAAATTGCACCGCGCACGATTGTGTTGTGAGTTGGAATTCTTTGCCAATGTTCTCTCCTGTAACTGTTCGCTCAAACCGCTTTTCTCACTCAGGGTTGCCGTAATGCCCATCATCCACACCAAGGCCAGACTACGGAAATCACAGTCCAACGGTCCAATGCCGACGACGCCCAATTCACCCAGCGACACTGTCTGGTTTGTTTGAGTCAGTGCAGTCGAAGGCTATACGGAGACTACAGTGTCCGTTACGGTTGCTAGCGCAGCCACTCTCACAGTGAGTATTTCCCTTCCGGCCTGGAGGCGCGCATTTGACAGCTCCTTGGCGGAAAATCAACGCGTACAATAAGTGCCTGGCGGCGGGTCCCGTCATCAGCCAAGGTTGCCATACCGAGAACAATGGAAGGAAGGCTAACGCTTCAAATGTCAAGGTGACAATCCTTCCACTCTGCGCGCCTTTGTTAGTTCGCCGAGGTCTTGTTGACGCAGTTCACTTTCAGTCGGTTTTGGTGTGGTGCTACTTAGATGCACCACCGCCGCCACCCGCTCGATCATTGCATCAAGTGCAGGCGGTCGGTCGCTGTCGAAAGTGCCGACAAACCGCAGTGAGGCCGGCATCGCACCCCTGACTTGTTGCCGGAAGAGCCACTGTACGGCCCCTCCGAAATACAGGTCAACCTCGGCGGGACTCATCCGTTCAACGCACACCACGTGGGGACTCTCTTGCGCCTCCGTATAGAGCCCTGGCTGCTTCTGTCGCTCCGTGGACAAGGAATCCACAAAGTCGTTCAACCGCCACAGGCTAAACTCCGTCTGCAATTCCACGAAATGGGTCACATCGCCTGTTCCGGCAGCCCACCAGGGGTGTCCCTGCAGGAAGAAGACGTGGTCCAAGCGATCATGCGCCAACTCGAGGGACAATGCCTTGGCGAGTCTGCGTTTGCCGATCCCACGCGGGCCGCTCAGGATCAGGTGGCGGCGGGCAAGCAGCCCCGCAATCAACTGCCGCCGGACTGCGCTATCCAAGTGCAGCCCTGTCGTAAGTGCCGCTCGGTCGACCCACCCGATCGCACAGTGCGGACACGCGCTATCAAACACACTGGCGACCGGTTGGTCGTTTCGCACGAATGCTCTCATAAGAACACGGCCTTACCAGCCTATTTGACGGTGCAGACGCACCCACAGGTTGCCACCAGCGCGGGACTTCCAGGCGAGCGCACGTTACCCCTGCCGATTCGAGCGCACGCCCGAGTCCTGTTCACCGCGCATACAACAGCTTCGCATTGGCCTGCCCCGCCAGTAGCTGACAATCCCAAAGACCAGGTACGCGACGAGTACACCCACAATCACGAACGCTTGCCAAGCCATGGTCAACGCTCCCAAGTTTCTCGGACAGCCACGCGTATCGAACGCGTAAGCCGTGCCAACCGATTACGACGCGGCATTCTTCGTCTCCTGCCGGTGGAACAGGTAGAGCAGCAGGGGCGCCCCAACCACGAGCGCAATCAGGCTGACGAGTTGCGCCTGGTTCAGGCCCATTGCCACCGTCCGGTACGAGCTCCAGAACGTGATGACGAACCGCCCGGCTGCATAGAGCACCAGGTAAATGAGGAAGAGTGCCCCATCCGGTAGATTGCGCTTGCGCAGCCGCCAGAGCAACGCAAAAATCGCCAGGTTCATCGCCATCTCATAGGCCGGCGTCGGCGTGTAGTAGACGCCCAACTGCGGCACCATAGCGTGCGGACTGGTGTAGGCAATACCGAAGGGGCCGCTCGTGGGCTGACCCATGGCATCGCCCGTAATCAAGCAGGCGGCGCGCCCAATACCCTGCGCCAGCACCATGCCCGGGGCCACTGTGTCCAGCAGGCGAGGGATCGACAAGTGCTTACGCCAGCCAAATAGGGCAAGCGCAAGCAAACCTCCCACCACCGCGCCCCATATTGCCAGTCCCCCCTCCCAGACGAACAGAACGCGGATTGGGTTGGCAGAAAACACGTCGGACCAATGGTCAATCACGTGAAACAGGCGGGCGCCGACGATTCCTGCAAGGACAAGCCAAATGGACAAGTCATACATCATGTCCTTCGCAAGACCCTTCCGTTCCGCCTCGCGGCCGGCAATCCACATACCGACGACGATGGCCACGAGTACGATGATGCTGTACCAGCGCAGCGCAAAGTGGCCGAACGAAGCAATAATGGGGTCTACCTGCATCACAAACATCGGGTTCTCCTTCTCAAAGCCGGTCAACCGCGCCGGCATGCGGCCTGTTCGCTTTAGGTTAGGGGGCGGGAGTGCTGGGCGGAGGCCACGGGCCAATGACGTCGCTCAGTTGGGCCTGGTCCTCGCCGCTGATGAGCTACCTGACGTTGATCCGTATGCCCCATGTGTCCGCCAGCCCCGCTACATTGGCGCCTTCTGCTTCCGTGGCAAGGTAGGTCTGGATGCGGCCGAGGTCGCGTTGGTTCAGTCCTTCGTCGACAACTTGGGCCACGGCCTCGACCGTCTTGCGAACGCTTGCCTCGGAGCTGCCGCACCCGACAAGCAACCATGCTGCGGCGACGAGGCGGATGGCGAGGAACAACCGGCGTGGCATTGGACTGACGCCTTTCTGGCAGATCGGATGCTCCAAAATATTTGGTCGACAACGGGACACTGCAGGAGCTTGCTTGCGGTGTGGGAGGGGGCTGCCCCCGAATGCCGCCTCCCACACCGAACCGCAAGGGACACCGAACAACTAGCCTTGCACAACGATTTTCCCGCGCAGCATCCCCATCTGGCACTGGAACGGAATCTCGCCCGTTTCCTGCGGGACGAAGTCGATGGCAACCGTCTCCCCTTCGGGAAGTCTGGCCGACTTGCCGATCGAATCCAGGAGAACCATTTCGCTGCACAGCGATGACTCCTGCCGCGTAAAGAGCAAGCGCACGGGCTTGCCGCGCTTGACCACAATCACATCAGGGTTATATC
>CAYJNV010000033.1:0-5491 GCA_964370975.1 uncultured Caldilineaceae bacterium
GTCTGGAGAGGGGAGAAAAGCGCCGCCCTCGTAGGTCACGTCTCCGACGTGACGCAGTTGTTTTGCTCCCCTCTCCAGACTGGAGAGGGGCCGGGGGTGAGGTGCAGTTCGCGGTGGCCGCCGCGATACTGAGCTATTTCGGAAACATTCTTAAGCCGCCGTTATCGCCAATCGCGCCGCATTCTCGAGATCAGCAGCTCAAGCCGCCATTGCGAAGCGCGTTTGCGCCAGAGCGCGCCCTTACGCAGGTGCGCCCAGCGAAACGGTGTCGCGCAGGATATAAATGGGCTTGTTCTGGCTTTCGTAGTAGGTGCGCGTAATCATCTCGCCCAGCAGCCCCATGGTGATCAACTGCACACCAATGACAATCAGCAGCACAGCCAGCATGAGCATGGGCCGCCCGCCAATCGACGCGCCCATGAAGATCTTGATGAAGGTGAGGTAGAGGCCGATTAGCGTGCCCGTGCCTGCCGACACCAACCCCAGCAGCCCAAAGACATGGATCGGGCGCGTCTGATAGCTGCCCAGGAACCAGACCGTGATCAGGTCCAACATCACGCGCACCGTACGCGAAATACCATACTTGCTGCTGCCGAACTGGCGCGCGCGGTGGTTGACGGGCACCTCGGTCACGGTGCCGCCCACCTGGCTGGCCAGCGCGGGGATGAAGCGGTGCAGTTCGCCGTAGAGATGCACATGCTTGAGCACGTCGCGCCGGTACGCCTTGAGGCTGCAACCGTAATCGTGCAGCCGCACGTCCGTTACGTTGGAGATGAGGCGATTGGCCATCATGGAAGGCAGCTTGCGATCCCAGTAGCGATCCTGCCGGTTGAGCCGCCAGCCGCTGACGATGTCGTAGCCCTCGTCAATCTTGGCCATGAGCAGCGGAATGTCCATGGGGTCATTCTGCAGGTCGGCGTCCATGGTGATGACTACATCGCCGCGTGCGTTGTCAAAGCCGCAAGAGAAGGCGGCCGTCTGCCCCGAATTGCGGCGCAGGCGCAGGACGGTGAAGCGCGGGTCCTTGAGCGCAATCTCGCTCAGCAGTTCAAAAGAGCGATCGCGCGAGCCGTCGTCCACAATCAGCACTTCGGCCGGCTGGCCGTAGTTGGCCATCGCCGCCACCAGCCCGTCATACAGCGCGGGTATGCTCTCTTCTTCGTTGTAGAGCGGAATGACGATGGAGATGCGCGGATGCTGGGGATAGACGGGCGCAGGCAATTGGGGATCGATCAGGGGCGCAGGGGGCGGAACGCTTTCGCCTGCTACGGCCGGCGCACTCTCACCGGCGACTTCAATTGGTTCCTGGATCATGGAATTAACCTGGTTGAAAACGGGGCTTTCGCCCGGGGCGCAGGGCAACGCACACAAATGCGGCCCGCTTTGTTGGCTCGATCATACTTGAAAACAAGGCGAATGCCCAAGCCACCGGGTAGACGCCACTCGCGCGTGACGGGCAGCACGCCCCGTTCCGACCGCCGTGCCATGCCCTCGGTGCCGCGCGGGGTCCCGGCGAACTGCGGTTGCCCGATCCTCGTTCCCCTGTCTCATGCGGCCGAACGTCCGGCTGCTAGGGGTGCTAGGTCCGTGGCAAGCTCTCGCCGTTGCGCGGGCGCACGCCCTGCAAATAGAGACCCGGCAGCAGCACGGGCGAAGGCTCCAGTCGATCGAGCGTCTCGGCGGGTGAATCACCCAGCAGCAATTCGGGCGCGTTCGCGTCTCGCCACGTAGCGTACTCGGCCTTGCGCTTGATGGCAGTGGTCTGAATCTCGGCGGCGTCGCTCACATTCCACTCGTTGGTCATCATGCGTTTGAGCTCTTCCAGCTCAAAGAAGAAGACGTCGTCGCCGGTGGTCAGGCGCTGGTCGCTCATGGCCTCGCGGCTTGCGCCCCACGCCCAGCGGCGCGCCCCGGCAAAGTAGTGCGCCAGCGTCTCAATCGCCCGGCTTTGCAGCGGAACGAGTATGCGCAGCCGGTCGATGCTCGCCTGCGCTTCCTTCCTTGCGCGCGCGTCGTGCGCATCGATCGAGGCCAGCAGCACGCTGATGGCGTGGTCGTCGGCCGCCGGCGGCGTCGCGGGCGGCTCAGCCAGCAGGCGCAGCAGTGTTGCAGGTTCCTCGCTCCAGCGCGGCTGCGCCAGTTCGGCCGGCGCGGCAGAGCGGTGGCCATAACGTTCCAGGAACGCCTGCATGTCGGTCAGCAGACCGGCGCCGCGCAGTTGTTCCTCCCAAGCCTGTAGGTCGCCCGACGCAATCCAGGTGCGCAGCGCGGGTGAGCTCTTCTGCGCCATCTGTGCAAGCGTCCGTGCCATCTCGGCCTCAACCACGTCGGCCCCGCCCAGCCCGCGGTTTATCTGGCGCAGCGTCTCGGCAGGGGGCTGCTTCGCCAGGCGCAACAGGCGGTTGACGTGCAGCAGAACCCCCTGCCGCGCCGCCAAAAACGGTGCAAAGGGGGCAACCATCTCCGGCTCAATCTCCTCCATAATCTGGAGAATCTCGGCCTGCGTCCATTTGAACTCGGCCACGCGCGCAGCCCAGGCCGACGCGCGTTCGGCCTGCGCTGCGCCGTCGGTGGCAAACTCGCCCCAGCCTTTGTCAATGCGCGCGGCCGCGCGCCCCGTCTTCATCGCCGCCAGAAAGCCCGGCTTCTCCACACGTACGAGGGGTTGCGCCGTGCCGTCGACCACGAAGCTGATGGGCTCCATGGCGGCAAATTCGCCTTCGCGCTGCGCCGAGAGGGTGAGATTGAAGTAGGCGCGGCCGTTAGACTGGCGCGCCACACGGGCGCGGGGCATGGGGTCAAAGCCGAGCTTGTCGTAGTAGACAAACCAGGCGCGCCCCGCCACTTCGCCCAGGACGCTGTAGCTGAGCGGCGTCAGCAAATCACCGGCCAGTGGCTGGAGCAGCAAACGGCTCCAGGCGGCGCGACTGCCGGCAGGCATACCGGCGGGCAAGCGATAATTAAGCATAGGCAGTGGATGTGTGTCTCCGATAATGCAGGGCGCGCCGGCCCTGGTGATTTTTATGGCCGTGGCGACAAGCGCATAACCCGGAGATTGTCGCGAAAAGGCGCGCCCGTGTCAATTTCGGCGCAATCCGAACGAAAAGAGTCTTTGCTGAAATGGCGAGATCGCTTCCTGGTGGAGTGCACCTGTTGAACGGGGACCGGTCGAGAGACGGCGCACAGTCGCTGCCCCACAGCGCCTCTGTGACGCAGCGCACAGGCCGCGCCCGCCATCTTTGCCATACTGGTGTGCGAGCAACACAACCGTCCCACAGGTGGCAGTTCCGCAGGGCCAATTCATGCGCCGTTGGCGTTCGCGTCTGTTCTATGATAAAACCGTGCTGTCAAGAAGCTTGAATTACCGCGCAAATCTTTGTACAGGCTTGCTGTGAGCGTTGCAGCCACGCTTTGCTATGCAGCCGATCGCGCACGGGTTGGCCTGTCAACCGGTCACGCGTTGTACGTTCAGCCCATCTCAGTGCATCCACGTCGGACCAAACATAAAGGAGATATTTCATGTTAGCCAGTCATCCGGCCAACGCTTCGGCATTGGCGCAGGGCACGCAGCGAAAGCCCTCCGGCCTCCTCCTGAGCCTGCTTCTCTCCCTCGCATTGCTCTTGACCGCTGCACCCGCCTTTGCCCAGGATGTCCCCGAGCCGATCGACCTGCTCATGGGGCAACTCGCCAGGGGTGACTTCGCCGCAGGCGAAAGTATTAGCTATATCGTTGACCTCCCTGACAGCACCACCTACGTCATCACTACCGGTGATGACGCTGAGGCCGCCAAGTTTGCCCTTGTCGTTACCGACCGGCGCGGCGACGAAGTCTATAACGATGTCTTCCAGACCACACAAATTGATCTCAAGAGCGGTGACCACGCCTTTACGCTTACAGCCAACGAGGACGCCACCCTCTCGCTCTTCATCACCGGCCAGACCGGTGAACTCAGCTCCAATTACGGCGATGGCTCGCTCGACAACGGCAGTTTTGTCACTGTTGAAGACGTCGAGGAAACACAGTACGCCGAACTGAGCATTGAGGATACCGACTTCTGGCAGCAGGCCTTCATCAATGTCTCGGGCGATGACGGCGACGTTTACTCGATCTACGTCTCCGGCGAAAACGCCTACGCCTCCGTTGGCGACAACACGGTGGAAGGCCCCGCTGTCTTCTGGACCAGGGGCGGCACCTACAGCGTGGAAATCGCCCCCGTCTCCGGCGGCAGCAGCCTTACAGCCGTCGTGCTCCTCTCCGGCCAGGTGCCCGAACTGACGGTGGACGAAGAGACGCCCGGCACCCTGAACCCCGGCAACCTGCAGAAGCCCTACCGCTTCATCGTAGACGAGGCGGGCGTTCAGTACACCGTAACGCTGGCATCCGACACGGAAGACGTGGACATTGATATGGCCGTCTCCATCGACCCCACCACCGATAACTGGAGCTCTTACAGCAGTGGCTCCAATGAGACGATCAGCTTCGTGGCGCCAGTGGCCGGCGAGTACTTCGTGCGCCTCTTCACCGCCAGTGAGTTCACCGACCCGGTGGATTACACCATGCTGGTTGAAAAGGGCGAGGCCGCACCCACGATTGAACCAGGCGAGACCATTTGGGACATGGCGCCCGCCGAGGGCAAGAAGATCTACACCTTGCCCGTGGACGCGGCCAACCAGCTCTTGACCATTGCCCTGGTGGCCAATACCGATGCTGACCTGGACCTAAACGCCCAGTTTGTGGATGGCGACGGCATTGTCCAGACCACACTTAGCGGCTACAGCGGCAACTCCTTCGAGGCTGCGGCCCAGGTGCTGCAGTCCACGGGCATGCTCCAGATCGAGATCGACGCCGGCTATATCAGCGACGACACGCCCTTTGCACTGCGTGTCACGCTTGAGCCTGTGGGCGCCGTGGCCGGCCAGTGGGCCGAGGACGCCACCGCCAGCAGCCAGTTCGCCGAGACCAGCTACACTCCGCTCGAGGCGACCGGCGCACCCAACATCTCGGCGCCTTCGGACAATCCCCTCTCGTGGGCATCCGCCGAGGCCGACGCCGGCGAGGAAACGCTGGAGCTGACCTACCAGCACATGGTCACCCCCACGGGCGTGCGCATCTTCGAGAGCTACAATCCCGGCGCCGTGACCAAGGTGGAGGCGTACGATGCCGACAGCGACGAGTGGAGTCTGCTCTGGGAGGGCGAAGCGCCCACCGACGAAGACATTCGCGTCTTCAGCCCCCCGCTTGACACTGTCGACTTCCTGACCAACCGCATTCGTCTGACGGTGCAGACAGACCTCGTGTCGGGCTGGAACGAAATCGACGCTGTTGAACTGCAGGGGTTGCCCTGACGCTTGCCAGAGCCGCGCTGCGTGCATTGCCTGCGCTGGCCATAGCGTTGTAAACTCGGTGTGGGGGGGGCCCAGGTGGGCCCCCCCCCCCCCCCCCTACCGCGGCGGCCCGGAGCCCCCCCCCCCCAATTAAGGGGGCCCCCAA
>CAYJNV010000033.1:5501-16037 GCA_964370975.1 uncultured Caldilineaceae bacterium
TGCCTGCGCTGGCCATAGCGTTGTAAACTGGGGGTAGGCGGGCCATTGTGGCCCGCCCACACGCCCCTCTTCCGGTGGTGGCCTTCAGCCGCGCACCACTCTTGCAGGAGCAGACCATGGCCGAAGCCACAGAAATCCAGCGCCCCCGCCCCGTGCTCGCCTTCATCGACTGCGATATCTACAGCGGCAAGGACGAACTGGCGCGCGAGCAACTCATGGAAAACGTGCGTCGCTATCGCACACATGGCGTTGCCCCGCTCTGGGTCAACTGGTTGCGCCAGCGCGCTGACCTGCGCTTCGTCTGCCTTGTGCGCGACTTCCCCGAATTCAATAACTTCATCCTCGACGTCGTCCGCTCGGTGGATGGCGTGCGCGAAACCAGCACCATTCTCTCCTTCGGCGGCCGCGCCGACCTCGACGCACTACTCGATCTCGAGATGGAAGTGAGCCAGAGCCAGAAGGTGGCCGTGAGC
The DNA here is from genome assembly GCA_964370975.1 of uncultured Caldilineaceae bacterium. Taxonomy (GTDB): domain Bacteria; phylum Chloroflexota; class Anaerolineae; order Caldilineales; family Caldilineaceae; genus UBA5069. The sequence goes on from CAYJNV010000033.1 coordinate 5,975, forward strand.
GTGATGATCGACGTGCAACCGGGCATGGACCGACGCTGCTTCCAGGCCCTGCTCGACCTGCCGCCCCACCCCGACGTGCGCCTTGTGTGGTTGCTCAACACCTATCACAGCGAACAGGCCGACCTGCAGCTCCTGCTTATCGGCAAGAACCTCTCGGCCATTACCGGCTACCTGATGAGCTGGGTGCGCACGGCCCCCGGCGTCGTCGACACCGAAATGGATATCGTACTCGAGTGGCGCTGGCTGGCTAACCCCGACGACATCATCGAACTGTGCGAGATGTTCTTCACGCCCAACACGCGCGTCGCAACGGCACGGTGAACAGCATAATTGATCATTGAAGATTGATCATTGAGGGAGTGCCACTCCAGGCACTCCCTCAATGATCAATCTTCAATGATCAATTATGCTGTTTAGTACCTCGTCAGTGCCCCAATACTCCCCGCCTCCTCCAGCCCCTTGTGCGCCTCGAGCACGGTGACGCCGATGCCCTGTACAAGCGCCCGGCGCAAAACGCTTTCCACGGCGTCGGGCAACTCCTGAATACGTCCGCTGCCCAGTTCACCTTCTTCGTGGATTTCCAGCACAATCAGCCCGCTGTCCACAAAGCGGTAGGCAGGTTGCACGAAGGATCCCACCACGGCCACGCGCTCGGCGCGCATCTCCTGCACGGCCGTCAGTGTGCGCTCCAACCCCACCACCGCGTTGCCGCCCTGGTTGGCCAGCGCCAGAATCTGGTCGGCCACGCGCCGATCTTCGTCCTCTTCGGCCTTCTGCACCAGTTGCAGCGCCTGGTCGGCAATCTCCGCCGGGCTGGCCGTCGCCTTTGCGCTGATTGATCCCACCACCATGGAGCGCAGCCGGTTGCTGAGCAGGTCGCGGAACTGCGCGACATTCTTCTCTGTCCCTGCAAGGATCAGGCGACGCGTGTCTGCCGAGCGGTAGAAGGCTTCCGCCATTTCTGCGGCCTCCTGCAGGTTCTGGTGCGCCATGCCCTTTTCGTGGCGCTGGTAGCGCGCCGCTGCCCAGCCGCCCGACCTGTGTATCTTCACCTCTTGCCCCATGTAGCCGTCGGCGCTTTCGAGGTGGCCCATGTTGAAGACGAAGAGGCGCGCCCCCTCGGAATCGACGTGAATGACACCATAGCGCTCATACGAATCGAGCAGCGTGGCGAGTTGGCGAATGTTGGGGCGGAAACTCACGAAGGCGTCATCGATAACGGGCACCTCAAACGCGCGCGCCCACCAGAAGTTCAGCCCGGCACAACTGAACATCACAAGGCCGCGGCCCTGCCAGTTATAGCCCATCTCCACATAGTTCTGCACGCGCTTGATATCTTCGGCGGCAGCGCCCTCCGCATTGTCGAGCAGGGACCGCAGCGCCAGTTTATAGGCGTCAGCAGCGCGGCGGCTTGGGTCCATATTGAGGTAGACGCTGAGCACCGGCGCATCGTGGCTCTCAAACTCCACCAGCATGCGGACATCGACATCGTTCAACATAGGGCCTCCATTCGGGTGACAACTGCATCACGCACCGGAAAAGGCGCAGCGTACTGGCTGCGCCTGGAACGCACACCAAAGCGCGCGGCGCAGCGAGCGTCACGCGGCAACCGCAATGGCCATCTGCAGAGTACAAGGGTTGGAGTCGAGGGTTCCGCACGCCGACAGCAGAATGGCATTCGCGCCTCTAGGGAGCATGCCTGGGAGAAGGATGAAAGGCGGTGTGGGTGGTTTTACGTTACCATGCCGCCCGCGCCTTGTCAACCGAAAAATCGGGTGTTGGGTGTCGACCTCCGACCTCCGACACCCGACACCCGACCCCCTGCGCTTGGGCGCATCTCCCCCTTATGGTAAAGTAAACTGTTATGCGTGTGCTGGCCGTCAGCGACAAAGTCGAACCCATACTCTACAGCCCTGCCGTCAACCAGCGGGTGGGCAAGCTCGACATGATCCTCGCTTGCGGCGACCTCCCCTTCTACTATATCGAATACCTCATGACCCTGGTGGCTTGCCCCACCTACTATGTTTACGGTAACCACGGCCGCGAGGTGCAGTACTCCAGCGGGCGCGGCGACGAGTGGAATCGCTCCACAGCGCCCATGGGCGCCGTCAACATGCACAAGAGCACCGTCAACGAAGGTGGTCTGCTGCTTGCCGGGCTTGAGGGCTCCATGCGCTACAACGACGGCCCGGGCGCGCAGTATACCGAGCGCGAAATGTGGCGCAACGTCTACGCGCTGGCGCCCAAACTCATGCGCAACCGCATGCGCTATGGCCGCTATCTCGACGTGCTCATGGCCCACTCGCCCCCGGCAGGTATCCACGACAAGCCCGATTTGCCCCATCAGGGCTTTACCAGTTTCCTTGCCTTCATGCGCTGGTTCAAGCCCGGCTATCTGCTCCACGGTCACATTCACATCTACCGGCACGACGAAGTCACCCGCACCCGCTATGGGGCCACCGAGGTGATCAACATTTACCCTTACAAGTTGCTGGAGATTGAGCCGGGGCCGCCGGAGACAGCGCTCGCCCCGGAGAAGTTGGAGCCACGCGCGTGACGAGAACGCGAGATAAGAAGGCGGACCCGGCGCGCATTGCCTGGCGTGCGGACTGCAAAGCGCTGGCTCGCTCCCGTGCGGCAGCCGAAGATGGCGAGGCCGCTGGCCGTGACGGCGGGCCGCTTGCCTATCGCTGGGAGCACGTGCGCCAGGTCGTGGGCCTCGCGCTGCGCATCGGCTCGCGCGTAGATGCAGATCTCGAGGTGCTGCTGGCGGCTGCGTGGCTCCATGACATCGCCAAAGGGCAACCCGACCACGCCGCGGCAGGGGCCGCCGAAGCACGCAGTTTTCTCGCCACAACCGATTTTCCGACGCAGAAGGTGGACGCTGTTGTGGCTGCAATCGCGCAGCACGAGGGGCTGACTCGTCCTGTGGGCGCGCCGCCGCTTGAACCATTGGAAGCCGCCGTGCTGTGGGATGCCGACAAAGTGAGCAAACTGGGGGTGAGCGCGATTGCGCTGGCTCTCAGTTCAGCCCATGTCGTGGGGAGCACACTCGACGAGCGCTACCAGTACACGGCCGGCTTTGCCCGCGGTGTGCTTGCGCAGACCGTGCAAAGCATGAATACGGCCCCCGGCCGCGCCCTGGCCGCGCGACGCCACGCCGACATGCTGTCGGCGCTCGGGGCATGGCTGCAGGAACAGGCCGATGCGCAACTGATTGACCTGTGGGACAAGGAGTCGCACGCTTGAAATATCATCTGATTACGATGGGCTGCCCCAAGAACAAGGTGGACAGCGACGGCATCGAAATGCTGATGCAAGGGGCGGATTACCGCGCCACGGCACGCGCACAGGATGCGGACGTGCTCATTGTCAATACCTGCGGCTTCCTCGAGGCCGCCAAGGAAGAATCCATCGGCGTGCTCAAGGAATTGGGCCGCTCCAAACGCAAGAACCAGGTGCTGATTGCCGCCGGCTGCCTCGCACAGCGCAATGGCGACGAGGTCATTGCGCGTGTGCCGCGCGTCGACGGTCTGCTCGGCACCCGCCGCTGGATGGAAGTGGTCGAACTCATCAACAGCGTGCGCGGCGGCAAGGCCAACCGCGTGCTCCAGCGCTACAGCCTCCTGGGCGACCCAGCAGTCGGCTTCACCAGCGCCACGCCCCGCCCGCCCGTGGAGGCAGGCAGCGCCTATCTCAAAATCTCCGACGGCTGTAATGCACCGTGCGCCTTCTGCACCATTCCCTCCTTCAAGGGCAAGCTGCGCAGCCGCCCGCTTGAGGCGATTGTGGACGAGGCGATTGCGCTGGTGGAGGGCGGCGCACGCGAGTTGGTGCTCGTCGCGCAGGACACCACGGATTATGGCCGCGACCTGGGCGCGCCCGACAGCCTGCCTCAACTGATTACCGCCATCTGCAACCGCACCGATGAGCGCCTGCACTGGCTGCGTCTCATGTACGCCTACCCCGGCCACGTGAGCGACGGCCTGATTGAGGTGATGGCGCGCGAGCCCAAGATGGCGCACTATCTCGACATGCCCCTGCAGCACGGCGATGCACGCACGCTGCGCCGCATGCACCGCCCCAGCCGCATGGAAACCGTCTACGATCACCTTGCCAAGCTGCGCGCCGCCATGCCCGATATTGCCCTGCGCACCACCTTCATCGTGGGATACCCCGGCGAGACCGAGGAGGAGTTCCAGGGGCTGCTCGACTTTGTGGCCGCAGCCGAATTTGACCGCCTGGGTGCGTTCCGCTTCAGCGCCGAGCCGGGCACCCCCGCCGCCACTTTGCCCAACCCCGTCCCCGAAGAACTGAAGGAGGAGCGCTGGGCGCGCCTCATGGAACTTCAGCAGCCCATCAGCCTGCGCAAGAACCAGGCGCAGGTGCACAATCTGATGGATGTGCTCGTGGAAGGCGTGGGCGAATCCACCCGCGGCGAGCCGCTGCTGCTTGGGCGCTCCTACCGCGACGCGCCAGAAGTGGATGGCCTTGTGTTGATTCCCGGCGTGCGCGATGTGGCCGCCGGCGCCATGCTCCAGGTGCACATTACCGGCGCCATGGAGTACGACCTCATCGGCGAGCGCATGGAGATTGAGACCTTCAGCAGCACGCGTGCCTCGATTGGGTTGGTGGAGAGTTGAAGACTGACAATTGATGATTGAAGATTGGCGCCGTGAAATGACGGTCTCCTGTGATCACCGATCAATCATCAATTCTCCATTCTCTTTGACCGCTTGACCCGTAGCGCGCAACCCGAGGACCAGCCGTGGCACTCCCCGCCGCCTCATCCCACAGCGTTAGCGGCCTGCTGCGCCGTGAATGGCGCAACATGCTGCTGCTGGCGCTGGGCGCGGCCGTGCAGGCTTTCGGCTACGCCGCCTTTCAGGTGCCGTGGAACATCGCCGCAGGCGGCATCGGCGGCTTGAGCCTCGTCGTCAATCACTTCACCGGCCTCCCCGTGGGAACCCTCTACTTCTTTCTCAACGCGCCTCTCTTTGTGTTGGGCTTCTTCAATTTGGGACGCTGGCAATTCATAGCCAAAACGCTCTCCGCCGTCGCGCTCTTCTCGGTGCTCACCGATCTCTTCGTCTACCTCCTGCCGCGCCTGCTGAGCATAACGCCGCTTACCGACAACATCCTGCTCAGTGCCGTGTACGGGGCGATTCTGGGTGGGCTGGGCGGCGGCCTCATCTACCGATCGGGCGCCAGTGCGGGTGGCACAAGCATCCTCGGCCGCGTGGTGCAGGTGCGCACAGGCAGGCCGCTCAGCCACGTTCTGCTCATCACCGATGGCGCGATCATTGCGCTCATGGGGCTTGTCTTCGGCTGGGAGATCTCGCTCTACGCGCTGCTCATGGTCTTTCTGTGGGGCATGGCGGCCGACTACGTGCTCGAGGGCCCCAGCAGCGTGCGCACCGTCACCATCGTGACCGAGCAGCCCGAGCCCATTATCCTTGCCCTGCGTGCCGAGTTGGGGCGCACGGTGAGCCACTGGCCCGTCACCGGCGGCTACAGCGGCGCGCCCAAACAGATGATCCTCTGCACAGTTCACCGCCCGCAAATCGAGCAAATCAAGCGCATTATCCTTGCCGCCGACCCCCACGCCTTTTTTGTGGTGGGCGATGCCCATAACGCCGTCGGTGGAGGATTTGGCAAGGCGGCGGAGATGTAACGAGGTGACTGGTAACTGGGCTACCACTCACCACTTAGCAGATGTGCATGATCAATGATCAATGATCATTGATCATTGATCATTCCACCAGTCCACCAAGTCCACCATTGCCATGCCCCTAACCCCCGACGACCTCGCCGCTTACATTGCCATTCACGCGCCCGATGCGACACTGCTGCGCGACCTGGGCGACACGCCCACCGTGTCCGCCGCCGCAGCGGCGCTTGGCGTTGCGCCGGATCAAATCATCAAGACGCTGCTCTTCGTGGTGCGCCCAGAAAGGGTAGGGGACGAGCCGCGCCTCGTCGTCGTGATTAGCCACGGCGAGCGGCGCATCGATAAGGCGCTGCTCGGGGCGCACTTTGGCATGAGCAAGAAAGGCGTCAACCTCGCGCCCGCGCCCCTTGTGGAGGAGCGCACGGGTTACGCCGTGGGCGGCGTGCCTCCCTTTGGCCACGCGTCGCGCCTGCCCGTGCTGCTCGACGCTGCTGTGATCGCAGCCGCGGCCCGCTTTGGCGGCCACCTCTACGGCGGCGGCGGCGACGACCACACCATGCTCCATCTCAGCCTCGAGGACCTCCTGCGCCTCTGCACACCCACCGTGCTGCGTCTGAGCACGCCCTGAGCCAAAATTTCTGTACGCGGAAACAGCGGAAAAGGCGGAAACAACATACAGAACGCTGTTGATGTTGTTTCCGCCTTTTCCGCTGTTTACGCGTACAGAAATTCCTCTCGAACACACGTTCCAATTCGCGCCCCGCGCGACTTCGGAATCTCGAGAAAGTGTGGTAAAATGGGAAGCAGTCGAGGGCCGCGCGTGGCCCGTTTTTTATGAAGTGCAAGGCTAGCAATCATTGGTAATTGGTGAACGGGTCATTGGCTCGCCAACTCACCGATTACCAATTCACCAATTACCAATTACATTTGTTCTTGCCGTGGAGGTTCACCCTGTTGGGCATCATTGACAGCCTTTCCGCCGGATATCGCTTCGTGGGACGCAAGCTCTACCTGCTTGCCATCCCCGTGCTGCTCGATCTCCTGCTCTGGCTTGCGCCGCGTTTCAGCATTGCACCCTTGCTCGAGCGGCTGGCCACCTTCTACAGCGACACCATGACCGCCGCGGGCGAGCAAGCGGGCGCGCAACTGACGGCCAATCTGGGCGACATCCCCCAAATGGCGCAGATGACCGCCGCGGGCATGCGCGTCTTTGGCGAGGTCTTCAACTTGCTCACGGCGTTGGTCAGCAGCACCTTCATGCATGTGCCCAGCCTCGTGGCGGCATGGGCGCTGCCCAGCGCCGGCGGTGCGGCGATTGACTTCGCCAACGCCTGGCTTGCGCTGGCCATCTGGCTTGTACTTGCGCTGGTGGGGCTCTTTGTGGGCGTGCTCTTCACCGAGCTACTTGCCGCGGCGCTGCCGCTGGGTGTTTCGCCCAAGCCGCAGGGCGCGGGCGAGCTGCTGCGCGCCACCGTGCGCCACTGGGGGCGCGTGCTGCGCTTTGTGCTTGCACTGGCCCTGCTGCTGCTCATGCTCTTCATCCCCTACACGCTGATTATGGGTTTTCTCTTGCTGCTGCTGCCCACGCTGGCCTTTGGCGTGGCCGCGCTCTCCTTTGGCATCCTCTTCGTGCTCTTCGTCTACCTCTATTTCGTCACCGTGGCGATTGTGCTGGATGACCTGCGCGTGCGCGCCGCGATTGGCGCGAGCATCACGCTGGTGCGCGCCAACATGTTGCGTGTCATCGGCTTCATTGTGCTCATCAACGTCATCAGCATTGGCATTGGGCTGCTGCTCAACAACCTGGCCGCCATCCAGCCTGCGGGCACGCTCGCGGCGATTCTGCTCAACGCGTACATCGGCACAGGGCTGGCCATGGCGCTGCTCGTCTTCTACCGTTCGCGGCTCATCGTTGTCGCTGCCGCCGGCCAGCCCATTAACCTGGAACCGTAAGCAGGAACGCAAGCGCGCCCGTGGGCGCCGAACCTTGAACCTTTAAACCTGCAACTCTTGAACTTGCTTTTCGCGGAGGAACGTGTGGCCATCGAACGCAACAAGAACTTCATCTATGGGGCCGATCAGATTCAGGTCCTCGAGGGGCTGGAGGCTGTGCGCCGCCGCCCCGGCATGTACATTGGCGGCACCGACGCCAAGGCGCTCCATCACATGGTCTTCGAGGTCGTGGACAACTCCATCGACGAAGCCATGCAGGGGCGCTGCGACCGCATCAAGATCACCATCCACAAGGATGACAGCGTCACCGTCGAGGACAACGGCGCCGGCATCCCCGTGGAAATTCAGAAGCAGACGGGGATGCCCGCCGTTACGGTTGTGATGACCAAGCTGCACGCCGGCGGCAAGTTCGGCGGCGGCGGCTACAAGGTCTCCGGCGGCCTGCACGGCGTGGGTGTCAGCGCCGTCAATGCACTCAGCACGTGGATGGAGACCAAGGTCAAGCGCGACGGCAAGATCTACCGCCAGCGCTTTGAGCGCGGCGTGCCCGTCACCGAAGTCGAGGTCATCGGCAAGTGTGACCCTGACGACACAGGCACGATCCAGACCTTTATGCGCGACGACACCATCTTCCAGGTGCTCGAGTACTCGTGGGACACCCTCTCCACCCGCTTCCGCGAGATGTCGTTTCTGACGCGCGGCATCGATCTGCAACTGGTGGACGAGCGCCCCGAGCGACAGCTCGAGACGAACTTCCACTTTGAGGGGGGCGTCAAGAGTTTTGTGCGCTACCTCAACCGCAACCGCGCCGTGCTGCATACGCCCATCTACATCGACATGGACGTGGACACAACGCACGTCGAGGCCGCTATCCAGTACACCGACAGCTTCTCGGAGTCGGTCTTTGCCTTCGCCAACACCATCAACACGCCCGACGGCGGCAGCCACATCACCGGCCTGCGCACGGCGGTCACGCGCATCATCAACGATTGGTCGCGCAAGCAGGGGATGCTCAAGGAGAGCGACCCCAACTTCACCGGCGAAGATACGCGCCAGGGGATGACGGCCATCGTCAGCGTCAAGGTGATTGAGCCGCAATTTGAGGGGCAGAACAAGCTCAAGCTGCTCAACACCGAGGTTGGCGGTCACGTGGCGACGGCTATCTCCGAGGCGATGGGCCAGTGGCTGGAGCAGAACCCGCGCGAGGCACGCTCGATCTTCGACAAGTGTCGCACCGCCTATCGCGCACGCGAGGCCGCGCGCCAGGCGCGCGACCTCGTCATCCGCAAGAGCGCGCTCGAGAGCCTGACCCTGCCCGGCAAGCTTGCCGACTGCTCGAGCCGCGACCCCAAGGAGTGCGAGATGTACATCGTTGAGGGCGACAGCGCAGGCGGCACGGCCAAGCAGGGGCGCGACCGCCGCTTCCAGGCGATCCTCCCCCTGCGCGGCAAGATTCTCAACATCGAGAAGACGAGCCTCGACAAGGCGCTGGGCAACAAGGAGATTCAGGCGCTCATCACCGCCCTGGGCACGAACATCGGCGAGAACTTCTCCCTTGCCGGCCTGCGCTATCACCGCATCATGTTGATGACAGACGCCGACGTCGACGGCGCGCACATCCGCACGCTGCTGCTCACCTTCTTCTTCCGCTACATGCAGCCCCTTGTGGAGGGCGGCCATCTCTACATTGCGCAGCCGCCCCTCTACCGCGCCAGCATCACGCGCCAGGAGAACGGCAAGAACAAGAAGAGCACCGAATACGTCTTTGACGAGAAGGCACTCGAACTCCTCAAGAAGGAAGTGGGCGAGGAGAACGTCAAGCTCGAGCAGCGCTACAAGGGCCTGGGCGAGATGAACGACGAGCAGCTCTGGGACACCACCATGAACCCCGAGAACCGCACAGTCCTCCAGGTGAGCATCGACGACGCCGCCGAGGCCGACAACACCTTTGACATGCTCATGGGCAGCAACGTGCCGCCCCGCCGCCGCTTCATCCAGACCCACGCCGCGCAGGCGAAGCTGGATATTTAGGGCGGGTTTAAGGGTTCAACGTTCAAGAGTTCAAGCATTGCGGGCGCGGTCCTTGGGGGCCGCGCCTGTTCATACAGGGGGATTTGATGCAACTGCCCGCAATGGATCAGAATGCGCTGACCACATTTGTTCAATTCAACAACTGGGCGAACCAGCACTTGCTTGCCGTGGCGCAGCGCCTGGAAGAATCCGCGCTGCATGAGCCGTCGCCCTACTTTGACCTCGGCACCGCCTTCGCGTCTATCACCCATCTCTATAGTGTGGAGTGGAGCTGGCAGCGCGCCGCTCGCCTCCAGGATTTGGCGATCCACATCGAGGATGTCGAGCAGTTGCCCGATCTTGCCTCCATGCGCGCCTTCGCCGCGCGCTTTGGCGCCCAACTGGAGTCCTACGTGGCGGGGCTCAGTG
>CAYJNV010000033.1:16137-22353 GCA_964370975.1 uncultured Caldilineaceae bacterium
GCCTTCGCCGCGCGCTTTGGCGCCCAACTGGAGTCCTACGTGGCGGGGCTCAGTGCGGCCGAGCTTGCGGAAGCCGTCGACATTGGCACGCCGCGCAGCCGCGCGCCCGAGTGGGTGCGGCGCGAAAACATCCTGATCCACCTGATCAACCACGGTACAGCGCACCGCGTGGAATTGGCGCACTTCCTCACGAGCAAAGGCCATTCGCCGGGCGACATAGACTATCTGGATTTTGTCATGGGCCGGAGTCAGTAGCGGCGCAATCGACGCGTTCGCTGCTCGCTTGCCGCCTTACTCCCCAAGTTCCCGCAGCGCATTGGCGTAGCGTGCTGAGACACGCGCGGGAATCTCCATTACTTCGCGCATCTCGGCGTCGTGCGGCGTGATGAGGATGCCCGCCTCAGTTTCGATGAGGTAGACCGTATCACCCTCGTGCAGGTCAAAACGTTTGGTGATATGCTGAGGCAGTGCAATGCGCAAGGCCTCGCCATCCTGCCGCAGTGTCGACTCGCTTGCCGTCGGGTTGTTGAGTTCCATTTGACTGAAGCTCCCATGATTCTGCACGACGTCGTCAGTGTAGCGCCTGTCGCGAATTACGTCCTGCGCGTGGAATTTGATGATGGGACGGTGGGCGATGTCGACATCGCCCACCTCATCGAATTTCGCGGCGTCTTTGCGCCCCTGCTCGACATGGACTTCTTCCGCCGGGTAACGGTGCACCCCGAGTTTGGCGTCGTCTGCTGGCCCAACGGCGCGGATATGGACAGCGATGTGCTGTACAGTCACGTCACCGGCGTGCGCATTGGCTGGGCCGAGCAGTTTGCAGCAATGGCTGCGAATGGAGATGACGCGCTGATTGATGCCGAAGCGATGCCTACCAAGTTCGATAAAGAGGAATGGCATTGGGGCTCGCTTAAGCACTCCTGATTTTCCGGGTTGTATGTTTTGCAGCCGTGATCCATTATATCAATGGCAACAGCGCTTAGGTCAGAGTAGACACCGAAGCATAGCAACGAAGGCTTCCGCGCATGGCTTGGCTCGGAGAATCTCACGGCGTCTTCAAGCTCCACGATTCCGATGCGTTTTGCGGCTCGTTCATAAGACTGCCCGAAATTGCTGAGATATTGGGTGTAGATATTTCCGCCTTGAACATGCTTGTGCCCGTGAACTGGAACGATGAGTACTACTGCAGCGAACTCGATGTTCATCGTGCACTTGGCAAAGGATTGCTGACGAGCCCATACTATCCCGCTGGCGCACAATTGAGCTTCGACGAAATTGTTCTGCGTAAGCTATTCGAGCTTGTCTTCGAAGATGCCATTATCAGGCAGCAGATTCCATTTGGCCGCTATCGGGTAGACCTGAGTGTGACAGTCAGTGGTAGGACAGTCTATGTCGAATTTGTTGGACCCTCGCATTTCATTCCCCAGTACCAAAGAGATCTACGATCTCCCCTTGATCGGCAAAAGATGGTCGAGGACCATTTCGGCGCGGAGTGTGTGATTTGGCCCTATTGGATACAGCGTTGTTCAAGAAATATCCGCGCCATCTTTGATCCATCTGTTGATGGGTTGGCAAGCGTCTGGTCGACTAAGGCGCACTTTGGGGACTTCATCCACGTACAGTCAGCCGACATAATTGTGAATCTCACTGAGCGGTTTCATGCACTAGATTCACATGGAATAGGTTACATGTACATGTCGGACAAAACTGTCAAACCCATCCATCCAATTGTTGGTCAGATAATGTCAGGACGAGAATCGGCACAGAGGTTGATACCGCGAGGAAATGCACTTGCGGGGTCATTTTGGCTGCCGACATTCTTGTCCTTGTAGCAGTGGCAAAACGGGGAAGTCCGCTCCCAAATACTGTCGAACGAAAAGCGGATGCGTCTGAGACCCCAGGAAATGCCTCGGTACTTCACTCACTACTGGTCAAACGATACTTGGAAGCGATCCTCCGATAGTGCTGCGGGAGAACTCCTTGATCATACTGCCAGCAACTCTTTCCGAAACCGAGGCGTTGGAAATGGTGACTTCATCTACGTGGTCACAGTCCTGCATGGTGCGCTCTACGTTGCTGCCAAAATGCAGGTCGCCGCGATTTGTACGCAGGATGAAGCAGCTGCTGCACTTGCGACGTCCCCAGACAATCTGTGGGACGCAGATGATCATGCAATAGGTGATACAGCTACTCCACTTGGCTTTGACTGCGAGATTCCAGCATCGGTTTGTGAACAACTGGAATTCATCTCGGCGTATGGAATGAGGCACCTGAAGTTCCGAAGATCGGGAACAGTAGACCAACAGACACTGAGGGGTGTACGTGAACTCACTGAGACGTCCGCGATTGCTCTCGACGCATTTCTACCGACCAGCGAGAGCATATATCTAGATAAACGCCTTGACGGCTTGAACGCATTGTTGTCCGATTTTGAGTCGGGGATACGTTTACCTAACTTGGTAGAAGGTGCAGTCCGCCAATACACCGTAAACGCGTATGAGCGAAACCAAGCAGCCCGGGCTATCTGTGTCGCACATTGGGGACTAACGTGCCGCGTATGCGGCTTTGACTTTGAAAGGACCTATGGCGAGTTGGGCAGAGGGTTCATTCATGTCCACCATCGGTTTCCGCTTGCCGCTCGTTCTCAAGAGTATGTAGTCAACCCAGTTTCGGATCTGATTCCCGTTTGCCCTAATTGCCACGCTATGCTCCATCGACTAGGAACGCCCTTGATATCACCGGAAGATTTGTCGGAACTAGTTCAGCATACCAAATAAATCGAGCACGGACATGAAAACGCGTAGCTTGCCCCTGCAATTGCTCCCCCACCTCCGCGCCACCATCAATGCCCAACTCGCCCTTTGGGACGCGTTGCGCGCCCTCGAACACGCCGCGGGCGAACGCGAGAACCCCTCCTGGGATGACATCGTCCGAACGTTCGCCATCGAGTGTGATGAATCGGCCGACGAACTGAGCGACGCCGACCTGATTGACGCCATCGTCCAGTTGACTCCACCCCAAACCACATCCTTCCGCTAGACCTCCGCGCCCCTCTCTGCTACGCTCAACGCATGGGCACTCTCGCCGCGCGCCACAACCCCCGCTCCCACGCAGCCGCGCACCCACAGGCCCCTGCCCTCACACAGCCGCATACCTACATACAACAACAAATACAAATTGCCCGCCGCCGGCATATACATACAAACAACAAGTACAATTCTCTGTTCACTCCCTGTTCCTGCAAAGTTTTGCACGCAAATTTGGCGGTTGCCTGCGCCCGCTGCTTCGTGCTATACTCACACTCGCAGTTCTTGTTATAGGAGCTGCGCATTAAATCTGTTCCCCTTCCCATTTTTCACCCACAGGAGAATAAAGCATGTCCTCGGTCACGTATGAACACGTGTACAAGCGATGGGGTGATGTGGTCGCCGTCAACGACCTCAGCATCGAGATTGCGGACAAGGAATTCCTGGTCTTCGTCGGCCCCTCCGGCTGCGGCAAGACCACGAGCCTGCGCCTCCTTGCCGGCCTCGAAGAAATCACCGAAGGCCGCATCCTGATTGGCGATCGCGTTGTCAACGACGTCCCGCCCAAGGACCGCGACATCGCCATGGTCTTCCAGTCCTACGCGCTCTACCCGCACATGAGCGTCTATGACAACATGGCCTTTGGCCTCAAGCTGCGCAAGACGCCCAAGGCCGACATCGACCGGCGCGTCAAGGAAGCGGCCGACATCCTCGACATCGGCCATCTGCTCGACCGCAAGCCCAAGCAGCTCTCGGGTGGACAGCGCCAGCGCGTCGCCGTCGGTCGCGCCATCGTGCGCGAGCCCGCCGTCTTCCTTTTTGACGAGCCGCTGAGCAACCTCGACGCCAAGCTGCGCGTCCAGACGCGTGCCCAGATCACCCGCCTGCACCAGCGCCTGCAGACCACCTTCATCTACGTCACGCATGACCAGGTCGAAGCCATGACCATGGCCTCGCGCATCGCCGTCATGAAGGATGGCATCCTCCAGCAGATCGACTCGCCGCACCAGCTCTACAATCACCCCAACAACGTCTTCGTGGCAGGCTTCATCGGCAGCCCGAGCATGAACTTCTTCGACGCCACCCTCGTCGAGAGCGACGGCAAGCTCGAAATCAACACGGGCGGCTTCCGCATGGAAGTGCCTGAGGCGATTGCCAACACCTGGCGCCCCTTCAAGGGCCGTGAAATCATCTTCGGCATCCGCCCCGAAGATATGCACGCCAAGGAATTCGTACCGCCCGGCATCCTCGAAGCCGACATGAGCGCCACCACCGAAGTGGTCGAACTCATGGGCAACGAGATTTACCTCTACCTCAACACCCGGGACAACAAGCAGTTCATGGCGCGCGTTGACCCCCGCGTCCAAACAGGCATCGGCCAGGAGCTGGCCCTCGCCGTCAACATGGCCAACGCCCACATCTTTGACCCCAAGACCGAGTTGAGCCTCGCCGGCTGATCCTGTCCAAAGCAGGCGGATTGCGCTAGAATAGAGAGCCGGAACGGTATCTACCGTTCCGGCTCTTCTTTAATTTGCACAACAAACCCAAACTTGATTCGGGAGCGAAAAATGCATATCTTCACAGAACACAACCTCATGCGCGAGTACAACAAGGCGGGCGGCAAGATCGTCCTGCTCGTCATGGATGGGCTGGGCGGCCTACCCCTTACCCCCGACGGCAAGACCGAACTTGAGACCGCACACACCCCCAACCTCGACCGCCTTGCCGCCGAGGGCACGGTCGGCCTCAGCACTCCCATTCGCCCGGGCATCGAGCCGGGCAGCGGCCCCGCGCACGTCAGCCTCTTCTCCTACGACCCCATTCGCTACCCGATTGGCCGCGGCGCGCTCGAGGCGCTGGGCATCGGCTTCCCGCTGGAAGCCAACGACGTGGCCGCGCGCGGCAACTTCGCCACCGCCGACGCCACAGGCGCCATCACCGACAGGCGCGCCGGCCGCATAGGCACCGACGAGTGCATCCGCCTCTCGGCCAAGTTGCAGGAAGCCACGGGCAACCTGCTGCCCGGCTACGAAGTCTTCGTGCGCCCCGTCAAGGAGCACCGCTTCGTCCTCGTCATCCGCGGCCCGCAACTGGGCGGCCTCCTCACCGAGACCGACCCGCTCGTCACCGGCGTCAAGCCCTTCCCTGTGACCGACGAAAGCGGCACGCCCGAGGGCGCCAAGACCGCTGACCTCTTCAACAAGTGGGTGGATGCCGCCCGCGCCGCCCTCGCCGACGAACCGCGCGCCAACAGCCTCAACCTGCGCGGCATTGCCAAGGACCCGGGCCTGCCCCGCTTCAACGACATCTACGGCATGAAGTCGGCCGCGATTGCCGTCTACCCCATGTACAAGGGTGTGGCGCGCCTCGTGGGCATGGAGACCGTTGACTTCGAGGGCGACCGCCCCACCCACGAGATTGACGCCCTTGAGAAGGCTTGGAACGACTTCGACTTCTTCTTCATTCATATCAAGAAGACCGACAGCTATGGCGAAGACGGCAACTTTGACGCCAAGGTGCACGAGATTGAGGAAGTCGACAAGGTGATTCCCCGCATCCTTGCGCTCAACCCCGGCGCGCTGATTGTGACGGGCGACCACAGCACGCCCGCCCTTCTGCGCAGCCACTCATGGCATCCCGTGCCCACGCTGCTGTGGAGCCGGACCGCCATGCCCGACCAGGTGCAGAGCTTTGGCGAGCGCGCCTGCGCCGGTGGCCACATGGGTGTCTTCCATGCCACCACACTCGTTCCGCAGGCCATGGCTCACGCCGGGCGTCTCACCCGCTTCGGCGCGTAAAAAGAGGTTCAAGGGTTCAAAGTTCAAAAGTTCAAGAGTCCAAAAGCGCACTCGCGTGCACGGGTGCGCCGAAGAACTTTGAACTCTTGAACTCTTGAACTCTTGAACCCTTGAACTCTTGAACTACTGATCCCTTGAACTCTGCCTCGGTCGATCCGCTAATGAACGCCGCCGCCGCGCTGGCCCAGGCGCGGCGCGTCGTCGTTCTCACCGGCGCGGGTGTCAGCGCCGAGTCCGGCATCAGCACCTTCCGCGACGCCGACACGGGCCTCTGGAGCCGCTTCGACCCCATGCGCCTCGCCTCGCAGGAGGGCTTTGCCGAGAACCCCGCCATCGTCTGGCAGTGGTACATGGAGCGGCTGGGCGTGATGGAGAAGGCGCAGCCCAAC
>CAYJNV010000034.1:0-15194 GCA_964370975.1 uncultured Caldilineaceae bacterium
GCGCACAATGTAGGCAGTGCCCGAGACTGCGGACGACTGCGTGACAGTGAGACCGGTGCTATCCGGGAGGACGTTGGTTACTGTCACATCCTTACTTGCGTTGCTCGCCTGGCCGTTGCTGTCCGTAACCTGCACAGCGACGGTGTACACGTCATCAGCATCGTCGTCTGCATACGTGTGGGCGAAATCGCGTGTGCGGCCCTGATGGGCGTCTTGCGGCATATTGACAGGCCCACTCGTTTGACCATCGCCCCACGCAACGTCAATTGTATGCGTGTCGAGCACGTCGGGGTCAGTGTAGGTGACCGTCAGGGTCACTAGCTCGCCTTCGGTGAGTTGGGCATTGTTCACACTGATGGCAAGGCCTATCAGCGCAGGCTGGTTGGTAGTGAAGGTAGCCGAAATGTTCGTCGGCGCATTGTTGGCCGGCAGCGGGTCGGCCATTGGCGGCCCGGCGATGCTGTCGAACAGCCCCTGCACCGAACTGACGCGGTTGGTGACTGTCGTGCCGGGCGCGGCACGCACCTTGGCCGTAAACAAGAGCGCCCTGTCCGTCCCCGCAGCCCAGCCAGGCACGCGCCACACCACATCATTCCCCTCGAGCACGCCGCCTAGTGTTGCCGATACGAACTCGAGTTTGGTCGGGTCAAGCGTGTCGCGTACAACCACCGTATTGGGCACAAAGACGGCCATATTGGGCAGGTAGACGGTGTCCGTCAGCGGGCCGGTGGGGCCGTTGTTGCGCACGACGATCGTGTAGGTCACGTCGCTGTTCTGCGGCGGCCCTTGCCTGTCAACCGACTTGCTCACCAACGCGAGGTCTGTACCTATCACGCGCAGAGAGCGGCTATTGGTCACCACAGTGACGACTTCAGTGTTGTTGTCCTGCTGATCGGAAGCGGGTGCGCCAAACCTGAAGGTGCGCAGCGCCGTGCCGCCCGTGCCGGGCTGGGGCGTAAGCGTCAGACGCATCACGGCGCGCTGGCCAGGGTCTATACGCGGAATGGTCCACAGACCACTGGTGGTGTTGAAGGTGCCCGAAACAACCGCCGCCGGCACAATCTGAAAGCCGGTCAGCGAGGGCAGTGTGGTCGTCACACGCACATTGGTGGCGGGGTCCAACGCGCCCAGCGCGCCTGCCGCGGTATTGGTCACGACCAGGGTCACAATGAAGGGCTCCTGCTCGCGCGGCGTCTGCGTGGAGAGCGAGGCCGAGCCACTCAGGTCCACGCGCGTGACGCCCATCTCGACTGTCGCCTCAGTGACAATCTTCACCAGCCCCGACTGAATCGTGCTGATCGGCGTCGTGGTGGTGATGTTGACCTGGTTGGCAATGGTCTGGCCGCCCACGGGTTGATTGCTTACCTTCGCCAGAATCGTTCCGCGCAAACGCACGGTGGCCAGTTGCCCCTTGGGGAGCTTCGTCACCGTCCAGGTTACGGTGCGGGTGTTGGCATTCCACGTCACCGGGCTCACCGTCGTGCCGGCGGGCGGCGTGTCAATGGAATACACGCCGTTGTACGCAAATTGAGGCGGCAGCACGTCAGTGAAGAGCATGGTGCCTTCAAAGTTCGTCAGGCTGCCATTGCTCAAAGAAATCACGTAGTCAACCAGGTCACCCACGTCGGGGCGCTCCGGGTTGAGCGCATCACTGATGATGCTAAAGGTCTTGATCGGCTCGAGGCTCGCGACCGGGCAGAAAAGAACCGCGACTTCCGAGCCGGAGAGATCCGGGTTGCTCGCCGCACTGCCTTCGGAAGTGACAAGCGCAATGAAGCGGCCATCACCGCTAATCGCAGGCGACTCATGCGTGGTGGTGGTGAGCGACGTGACCTGCGCCACAACGAACTGCTTGCTCGCTATGGCCTGGTCGGCGACGAAGACCTGGAACTGGCCCGCCGGCTGTGCACAGGGGTTCGCTTGGGGATCGCAGCCATCCGCGGCAAAGACGATGCGGTCGCCGCGCCCGTTGATGGCGGGGTCTTTGGCGGTGGTGGGGTGCGCCGGATTGGCCTTGAGTGACGCAGAGAGCGCCGTGTAGGTGGGCGTCGCGGCGGCGAGGCTGCTTACGTAGACCACCGGGCTGCCGACGTTGACGGTGGCGTTGGCCGGGCTCTGCTCCGTCGACACGAAGACAACCTGCGTGCCGTCGGCGCTGCAGTCGGGCGAGTCATTGTCGATATTGGAGCCGGTGTTCGTCACCTGACGAAAAGTGACGACGCCGCCGCTTTCGGGTTTCGTAAACGTCGCCCTGTAGACCTCGCGGTTCTCGTCGCCATTGACGGCAATGGTTGTCGTCCCCGGATTGAGCAACCCAGTTGCGTCGGAGAGGAAGACGATAGCGTTGCCACTGCGCGAAATTACCGGCTTGTCATTGGTGACGTTGTTCGGCGTCTGCGTTACCTGGAGCACGCCACTCACCGGTTTCGGCGGCCACGAAGCCAGGTCCAGCTTCATCACATAGACTTCGTAGTTGGCGTTTCCGGCCTGCCCCTTGGGGAAAGTAGCCGTGTCGTCGGCGTCGGAGACGAAGGCGATGTTGACGTAGCGCGGGCTGCCTTCGGGATAGGGATTGCTGATGGAGGGCAGAATACTGGCGGCGCGGCGCGTGTTGGTGACTTGGTAGATCTGCGTGCCGGCGCCTGCGCGCCTGGCAAGGAAGATCTCAAAGCCACCGTCGCCGTTGTTGGTCGCGCCCATAGGCGCAAGGTCGCGGTCCGAGGCAAAAACGGAAAACGAGGTGACCTGGCCACCAATCAGCGCAGACGCCACGTCGGGCATGATGTTGAAACCGCCCAGAATGTTGCCACGGCTCTCGGTGAGTTGGGCGACGCTGGCGTCCACAAGCCCCGTCTGAGCATTCAGGCTCGTTTCACCACTGAAAAGCTCAATGCTGCCATCTGGATTCATGCCCTCGGGGTTGGCGGTGGACCAGAAGGTGGCGCGCGTGCCGCTCTCATTGAGTGCGGGGTCGCTGTTGACGGCGCGCGCCTCGCTCCCCGAGAGAGGCAGCAGTGACGGCGCGCAAATGCCGCCGCTGGTCACAGGCGTCGGTGACTGTGCGTGTGCACCCGGCGCAACCAGTGCGGTCAGCAGCAGCGCAAGCAGAAGCGCCGGCGCCAGGCGGCGCAGCAATCGCAACAGGAATATCATTTGGGCCCCTTGGTGGAGGTCATTCATCACTTCACCTCCTGGTCGCAGGGCTGCAGCAGGTAGATTGCGCCCATATCGGCCTCGCCGCCGGCGTTGGCAGGAACCACCGCATAGGCCATGCCGCAGCCGAGCGCCGCCGTGTAGCGGCTTGTCATGGGCGGCAGCGTCGTCTCAAGCGTGCGTTCGTCCGGGTCGTCCAGCGGCCAGCGCCATATGCGCACCTCCGTCGCACTGCCCGGCGGCGGCGGCTGCCAACTGAGCGTCACGCGGCCGTTCTGCTCAACGCCGTCCAGTGCTGCCACCGCAGACGGCAGGGCGACTGCGGGGCCCGGCTGCACCACTGCAGGGCCGGGCTGCGCCGACGTGTCTGTGGCGGCTGCCTCAACAGCCTGCGGTGTCGTCTCCACCATGGGCAGGAAGACCTTTGCCTGGGCCGCGGACAACACTGCCGCCGCGGCGATCTCGGCGGCCGAGCCTGCTGAACTGACGGTCACCAGCGGCAGGTAGCTGTCTCCATTACCCGTGCCCACGCTGATTGTGGCCTTGGCGAGCGCGCTGCGCGACTCCGGGCAGGGGCTGCCCACTGCGGTCAACGTGAGGTTGTAAGTGCCATTGCTGAGGCGCTTGGTAATGCGCTGGCCGATGCGCGCCGGCGTGCCGTCATCAAATTGCCAGATGAAGGACATGACGCCGCTGCCCTGCACCAGTGCGCTGTCAAAGGTCAGGTCGGCATAAGGCTGGCCGGCAGTCAAGCCATAGGCGCCCGTAGTGAGCACAGGCTGGCGGTTGACAAAGATGCGCGGGTCCTTGGGCCAGATGCAGCTCGTGGCGCGCACCTGGAAAGGTGGGCTTGCCGCCGCGCCCGCGGCCTTCTGCACTGCCGGGCCGCCGTTCTCGTTGACGACCTCAACGCGGAAGCTGGCATTCTCGCCAATTGCCTTGTCGGCCATCGCGTTCCACAGGAAGAAGAAATCCTTGCCTGTGCGCGTCAATGTTGCGCTGATTGTGGTTGACTGACCGGCTGCAGGCGTAGCAGGCAACCAATTGTCACCACCATCCAGGCTGTAGGCAAAGATCAAGCTGTAGGCCTTGGGCGGGTCGCCATCCTGGCCCTCCGGGTCAAAGAGGCGATAACTCACCTTGACCGTAGGCGCGTTTGGCCCTGAAAGAACCTCGGAGCTGCTGTAGAGATAGGCCGAGCGGCTGACGCCCGGGCGCTGCACCTGCACATAGGAATTGTGTATGGGCAGCACGGCGGCTTCAGCGGTCGTCAGCAGATGCACGGGCGTGACGCTGCGGTTCTCGTAATAACCGCTGTCGCCGGAACCGGTGCGCGCAATCGCCAGATCGAGGTCGCCGTCGCCGTCCTTGTCGCCAAAGCGCACGGCGGCGGCGCGCACAGAAGCGGCGCCCTCCCAAATCGGGAAGAACGCGCCGCCGATGTTGGCATAGACACGCGCGCCTGCGTTGGAACGCGCCATGGCCAGGTCCAGATCCTTGTCGTTGTCCCAATCGCCCCAGTCGAGGCTCACAGCGTCCTCGTTGAGGCGTAGAAGGCGTGTGAAGCCGGCCTCGGTGTTGCGCAGAATACAGACCTCGCCGCTGTTGGTGGAGAGGTTGAAGGCTATGGTTAGGTCGAGGCGTCCGTCACCGTCGACATCGGCCCAGGCGGCCGCGCGCCCGCTGCCCGATGTGCAGCCCGCGACGCTGTCTTTGTAGAGGCTGGCCAACGTACTGCGCGTGAAGGTCAGGTCGCTGTTGTTGATCAGGAGCGACGATTGCCCGCCAGCCGCACCTACGGCCAGGTCCAGATAGTGGTCGCCGTTGAAGTCACCCCAGGCAAGGCTGGTGATGTTGGCGGGCGCACTGGGCACCGAAATCTGCGTGGCCGCCGCGAGGCCGCTGCCATTGTTGCGCAGAATCATGAGCGCGCCGCCCGAAGCTGCCAGCGCCAGGTCAAGGTCACCGTCACCGTCGGCGTCGCCCAGTGCGGCCGACTGCGCACCGGTTGTGAGCGAGGCGGGCAGCGCGAGGTTGGCGACAGGCGCGCGGTCAAGCGAAATACGCAGACCCGAGAGTGTGTCGAGCAGAACATCCATTTGACCGCCCGAAGGGCTGCCCAGTGCGCCGCCTCCCACATCGCCAATCAGCGCGACTTGTGCGCCAAGGCCGCTGGCGAAGAAATCGGTGACGCTGCCCAGGCCGAATTGGCCGTTGCTGCTGAAATAGAGGCGGCTGGCATTGCGGTTGATGGGTGAACCAAAGAGCAGGTCGTTGAGCGAGTCGTTGTTGACATCACCCCAGGCCACGCTGGACGCGGCGCCCGCACCGCCGATGGGCGTGTAAAGGTTGCTGAGCGCGGGCGAGTAATTGGCCAGAATCAGGCTGGGACCACTGCGGTTGGCAATCGAAATCTCGAGTGCGCCATCACCATCCTGATCGACGGCGCGAATACTCCAGACTTCGGCGTTCTCGTCCTGCAGGTCAAGCTGGGTCAGGTTATTGGTGGTAAAAGGCGCGTCGAAGCTCTTGGTGTTCCAGTAGATGGTGGGCTGCTTGTCGGCCACAATCAAGTCGAGATAGCCGTCACGGTCCATGTCGCCTAGGTCAACCGCGTAGGGCGTGAGGAAGACGCCGGTGGAGAGAGGCGGCTGGATTTGCTGGAAGGAGACAACGCCCGAATCGGCTGCACCTCGTGCGGGGATGCGCATATTGCGGTAGAGGCGCACCTCGCGCTGCAGCGGAAACGCGGCCACAAGGTCCAGGTCGCCGTCGCGGTCGATATCGCCCCAGGCAAAGTCATAAGCAAGGAAATAGTTGGGCGCGTCCACAAAGACCGTGTTGGCAGCCGGGTTGGTAATCGTCAGCAGACCCGAGGCCTTGACGCCATCAGGCTTGTTAAGGAAGACGCGCACCTGGTTGGGAAAGAGACCCAGCGCCACGTCGGGGTCACCGTCGCCGTCTACGTCGGCGGCAGCCATCGCGGCCGATCCCGCTGTACTGATGCAGCGGGGCGCGCCTTTGAAGAGGTTCGTCCCCTCGTTGCGCAGCAGCAGCACAGGGCAGGCTGCGCTGATGGCGTTCACGCTGACGAGCAGATCGGGCAGGCCGTCGCCGTCAAAATCGGCGGTCTCCAGGCGCGTCAACTGCGCCGCGGTGTCAAACTGGCCGTTGGCCATCACCGTAAAGCGGTCGGGCGAGGCCGTGATGCCGAGGTTGTACTGGTAGACGAAGTTGCTGCCGGCGACAGCGCCGTTGGGCGTGCCAATAGCCACAAGTTCGGGCGAACCCGTTGCGTCAACATTCAGCCAGCGCACGCTGTAGGTGGCGCGCGCCTGCGGGTCGCTCCAGATCAGCGCCATCTGCCCGTCGTCATTGCGGTAGACGCTTGCACCCACAGTGGAAGCCATGGCCAGGTCGAGATCGCCGTCCAGGTCAAAATCTCCCCAGTCGAGGTCCAGCGTGCCGCCCAGGTCCGACGAATACCAGGTTGGCGTGGTGGAGACGGTCGTGGCGGTGACGACGGCGGTGGTGGGTACGTCGGCAACAACTTTGAGGGCGACGCCATTGCTGACGGCGCTGCCATCGACACCTCCCTGTTTGAAGAAGGCGAGGGTCGAGTTTTCGATCGTCGGTCCGCCCACCTGCGCCACAACACGCGCCGAGAAGGTCACATCGCTGAACGCGCCAACGGCCACTGTGCCCGGCAATTCCCAAATGAGTTCGCGCGTCACCGTCACAATCTCGCTGTCGCCCAGTTCGTTGACGATGGTCGAGGTCGTGACGCGCGTCTCGGTGCAGAGCGCGCACTGAATCGAGTCCAGCCCGGCCGAAGGCATGACGGACTCGAAGCGGATGGCCGAAAGCGGCGCGCTGCCCGTGTTCGCAATGCGGATGCGGTAGAGGAGCAAGGCGTTGTTGTTGACATTGCTCGCAGCCGCAAAGGCGCCGCTGCCGTTGCTTTGCACGGCCATGGAAAGTGTGGCCGCATTGGCAGCCGCGCCTGACGCCGGGTCCGGTTCCTGGGCGCTCGCAGGCTGTGGTGCACGCCCAATCAGCACGAGCAGCGCGATGGCCGCGCCTAGCGCCCAGAGCGCGGCAGTGCCCGCCCGCATGCGCACTGCGCGGCGCGGCTTGTCAGACTGTAAGTGCGCGGTTGTGTTCAAGAAATCTGTCCTCACTTGCCGCCGGTTTGCGACCTGCGGCTTACATCCAATGCGGCCGCCGGGATCTGCGCCCGTGTCAGGCTAGCAAGCGCAGATGAGGTGCGGATGGCAGTCGTCCAAACACTCGATGAGCAGATCATGGACAAGGCGACGTCAGGAAGCTTGTGCTGCCTGCGTCAGTCTCCACGGTCTTGTCGGCGCCGGGGCGCGTCAGGTCCTGGTAAACAGCCACAACAAAGTAGGTGCGATCGCAGAATGGCCCTTCGGTGTCGCTGAATTGGCGGGCAAGGTTGTTGAGCACTGTCTCGTTGGCTATACGCACAAAGTCATTGCTGCCAATTGGCGCGCGGTAGACGCGGAAGCCCAGAATACCGTCTGTCTGTTCGGGATTGTAGGACCAGGTGATTGTAAGCGGTTCCGAGGCCGTCGCGCCGCCCTTGAAGTTGATGTTGGTGGGTGGATCAAACTGGCGCGCCACATTGAGCACGACGCGAATGCTGCGCGAGGTGCGCCCCACGCTGTTGGCCGGCTCGGGATTGGCAAGGTTCGCACCCGTAGGATTGTTGTAGGCCTGCAACTCGAAAGACGAATCGCTGGTGGCAAGCATTGTCACCTGGTCCGCGGGCAGGCGGTTGGTGATGGGGGGCACATTGCCGCTGGTGGCGCGCTGTATCAAATCGGCGCCGGTCGCGTCGGTGACATCCCACTTGATAGTCATTTCGGCGCCGCCATCCACGTTGTAGACATCCACACCGTTGCTGTCAATGCTCTTGGTGGCAGGTGGCACACTCTCAATGCCGAAGGAGACCACGCGCGGGTTGGGCACGCCAGTCGCTGTAGGTAGCGGTGTTTCGGTTGGCGGCAGCGGTGTCGGCGGCGGTTCGGGCGTGAGCGTTGGTGTCGGCTCAAGCGCCTTGAGTTCAGCCGATTTGCTCGCCTTGGCCTCCCCCTTGTAGAGAACTGTCATCACGAAGACACGCGTCTTGTCGCGCGGCACCGAGATGGAGCCCTTCTTGTCCGAGGTCGTCACATCAAAGTCGGGCGCCGATATCTGAATCTGGTCGGCGTCGCCAATCACCTGCCAGGTAAGAAGCACTTCAACCGCATCGCCCAGCACAATCTCGT
Organism: uncultured Caldilineaceae bacterium; assembly: GCA_964370975.1. Taxonomy (GTDB): domain Bacteria; phylum Chloroflexota; class Anaerolineae; order Caldilineales; family Caldilineaceae; genus UBA5069. The sequence continues at coordinate 8,445 of CAYJNV010000034.1, forward strand.
TGGGCGTCAACGCCAACACCTCGATCATGGGCGCAATCGGCGTGGGCGTGGGCGAAAGCGTGGATGTGGGCGTTGGCGGCAGCGTGGGCGAGGGGGTGAAAGTGGGAGTCGCCGCCGTGCCGGGGACGACTTTTTGGTTGCTGCCCACCGAATCGCTCTGCTTGTCTGTGGAGCCAGGCAGGAAGCGGAAGGCGCGCAGGCGCACGCTGAACGCCCCGGGCGTTTGCACAGGGATGGCAATCGAATCCGCGGCGGCGTTGAGGACAATCTCCTCGGTGGAAATGCCGCGGTCAATCACAAGCACCTGCTCATCGGAGCCCTGCACATCATAGCTCACCGTCATTGCTTGCCCGGCGACAATTTGCGCGGGGGCCACACTCAGGCGGCGAATATCTGGCGTGGGCATGCGCACGGCAATCGAAACCGCCTTGGGCACAGGCGTGCTCGTAATCCAGACGCGGCTGCTGATGCTGAGGTCATAACGGGTGTCGGCCTGGGGCGTAATCACCAGTGTGCCCACGTCGGGAACGGGTGGCAGCAGTGCGTCATTCTCGCCACTGCGCTCGCGGATGATCACCTCATCGCCCTGGTTGGGAAGTTCGGCAACCCATGTCAGTGCTTCGGGCGTGCCGAAGACCAGCTCGTCGTTGGAAACGGTGAACGAGGCAATCGACGGCGCGCGCGCGGGCACGACATCAATCACGAAGGAGCGGCGCGCCGAGCCGATGCGCCCGACGAGGGGAACGGCGCTAATCCAGTTGCTCACCTGGAGGGTAAAGCGCTTGGGCACGCGGCCCGTATTGGCGGCAACGGCTTGCGCGCCCTGCTCGGGCGAGACGGCCAGTTCGGTGTCGAGAACTTCACTGCCCCCGCGCACGACGGTGCGCTCTGTTGCGTCAGCCACGCGTGCGGTGGCGTCGTCTCCCGTATAGATGAAGAGTTCCTGGCCGTTGCGCGTGGCCCACGACACAGTGACCTGTTCACCGGCGCGCACGCTCACGTCGGGGCGCACGGTGAGGGGGAGTTCCGGGCCGCCGCCGGGCAGACGGCTGCGCAGCGCGGCAACGAAGCCGGTGGCCTGGTCGAGGCCGCTGCTGTCGCTGGATTGGGTGGTCACTACGTCGCCGCTGACATCGGTGTAGCGGAAACGCACGTCGTTGATGCGCGGGCGAAAGATGAAGATCGCCACAATGGCAGCCATCAGCGCCAGCAGCATATAGATCCAGCGGCCCACGAAGGTCTCGTGAATCACGCGCGGCTGCGAGACGGTGGGCTGCACGCCTGCGGCCTGGAGGGCGGCGGGCGGCGTGGTGGTGATGGCGACGCGATAGACGCTGGGTTTGCCGCCCACGAAGCGGCGCTGGCGCGGAGAAACCAGGATAGGCACCTCGACGCGCTGCCCCGGCTCGAGGATCACCGGCTGCGTATCGGGGTAGGTGACAGGGGCGCGTTTGCCGCGTCGGGTGGTCGTTTCGCCCTCAATGACGGTATGGCTGGCGACACCGCCACTGGTGGACGCACTTCCGTTGGTCGACCCACCGGAAGAGGGCGCCAACGCGCCGGCGGCAGCAAAGGTGGGCGGTGCTTCAGGGAATTCGACGCGACAATCGTCGCCGTCTTCGCGGCCCGTCACGGTTGCCTGCACCAGACTGTTGCCCCCATTGTAGATGGGCAGCGAGAGCGCGGCAGTGCGCTCGCGGTACTTGAGTATCGTCTCGGGCGGGTAGACCGGGCTGGGGTTTAGTTCATAGAAGGGGTTGATGATTAACTGCGCGGCAACACTTGCCTTCTCGACAATGTGGCCCTGCTGCGCGCCGTGGAGCGAGCGCGAAGAGACCTCGATGACAAAATGGTGTACGCCCGCGAGGCTCGCCGGTTCACGATCGGGATGCAGCGTGACGGTGACCATGTTGGACTCGCGCACCGACATTGAAAAACGTTCGGGCGCGATGGAAATCCACTTGTCCAGCACATAGCCGGCGAGGCGCACCTCGAACTCGCCTACAAATGAACTGGCATTGGTCACTGTCAGTTGCCATGAGGAGGGCACGCCGGCGTCCACCGTGTGCACCGGCTCGCTGAGACGCAGCACAATCAGTTCACTGTGGACAGGCGCAATCGGCTGCCCCAGCGCAGCAATCGCTGTGCTGGCGACAGGCGGTGCAACGATCGCTACGGGCACGGCCACTGCCGCAAGTGCGGCGGCGCTTGCCGCCGCGGCCGCCATTGGCAACGGGGCGTAAGGGCTTGCGGCCGCGCCTGCCGGTGGCGGCGCAGAGATTGCGGCGGGCGCCGGCGACACGGCCACCGCGACGCCGTCAGCGCTCTCGTCCGCCAGAATCAGAACGTAGGAGCCTATCTCGATGCTGTCCCATGCCTTGAGAGGAATGGCGCCATGCTCGGCCACAGGCTGGCCATTGACGCGCACCTGCGCCGCCGCGTCCAGCGACATCACCGTGAAGGGATGCTGGCGATGGTCGAGCACGGCGGCAAAATCGGCGCTCACGCCGTCGGCCAGGCGAACGTCATTTGTGATGGCGCGCCCAATCGAGGTGATGCCGCGCGCGGCATCAAGCGGAATGAACTCAATTGCGCCCGATGGGGCGATGACTTCAAGTTGATCAGTCACAGGCGGAGGCCACTTCTTCCCTACGAAGTTGGGTGCGCAGCAAAGGCTGCATCACGCGTGCAAAGAGCGGTCCGTGGGGGGCCTCACATATTAGGTCGCAGCCGAGCGGCACTTCCTTCGCTCTGCAAGGCAAGCACTCGTGCAGAATGTACAATCGCAATCCGGCAGAATGCAGGCCAACTGCCACTCAGCGCGTCCGCTGCAGACGCACGCTGACGGCGTCGGTGATCGTGTCGGCGGCTGCCCCCGCAGCCGGGCCAGAAATGACGTTGAAAGTCACCACATCGTTGCGCCTGCTCTTCTCAAGGGCCGCGACGTAGATGTCAATCCCCACGGTTTCGCCGGGGCTGATGGCGGGCGTTTCAACCCACTGGCTGCCGCCATTCACTCGGGTAGCCGCGCCGCGTGCGCTGGATCCCGCTTCACCCTTCAGTTCAAACGCGGGATTGATCGTGGCCGGCCTGGTTGGCGGCGGGGCGGGCGGCGCTGACGGCGCAGGCGCATAACTCTGCTGCGCGGCATAAGGTGATGCTACTGTAGTGGCAGCGCCGCCGACGCCGGCGGCAGCGCCCGCGGGGGCCATAGACTTGCCATAGTAGCCCACATCATCCACATCTCCCACCGTGTCCAGAATCTGCCCCTGGGCGCGGCGCACTGAGGTCTGCTGGCCAACCACCGCGCTGCCCGCGCGACGGAACTGCGCACCGGCCGAGCCGGGGATGAGCCTGCCCAGCGAGGTCAGCAAACGACCGCCGGTGTCGGCCACCTTGCTTGCGCCCTTGTAGATGCTGGCGGCGTTCTGCGCCGAAGCCTTGGCAGCAGCGACGTTTTCAGCCGATGTGGGTGCAGTGCGCGGTGCTGCGGGCTGCGCCATGGGCTGTGGCGCGGCCTGCGCGTGGCGGCCATTGCTGGCTACCGCCGGGGCGCCTGCCGGCAGCGACGTCACCGCGCGCACTGCCACGGGCGGCTGCAGGGGCACGCCGTCGAGGAGGAAGGTGAAGACAAGATCTGCGCCCTTTGCTTCAGCGCGCAGGCGGTAGGGTGTGCGTATATTGCCTGCGTTGGTGATCAGCATCCGCACCTGCGGCGTCAGCCGTGCGCGCGCCGTCTGCTGCGCACGCCGCCCGCGCTGAATGGCGGCAATGATGCCGCGCACGACCAGCCACAAAACCCATAGCAGAAGCAAGCCCAGCAGCGCACCGGCCAGCCAGAGCCAATAGCGGCCAAACCATACCGAGATGGCCTCCCACACGTTGGCCGGCGTTACATTCGTGTTGGCAGGTGGGACGACTGTAAGCACCTGCGCGTCGTCTGTCGCCAGGTTGCCTTGTGCATCGGTCGCGCGCACAAAGATGCCGTAGCGCCCAGGGACAAAGGCCGTTGTGTCCACAGCAAACCGCACCGCGCCCTGCCGGTTGGCCTGCACACCCACCTGCGTGCGCCCCACGAAAGCCTCAACGGTTGCACCTCCCAGCGCTGAATCCACCAGCGCGGTAATCACCACACTCTCGCCCACGGTGGCCTCGCCGGCGCCCAATTGCACGGCCACATACAGCGGCGATACAACCTCGAGGCGGACTTCATCCTCGCCCACATTGCCGGCGTTGTCTTCGACGGTCACCTTCAGGCGGCGTTCACCCGCCGGTGCACTTGCGCTGTTCCAGATAATGCCCCCAAGAGCGCTTTCGGTGGAGGTAATGATTTCGCCCGTGTCGAGCGAGAAGGTGACGCGTGCCACGGGCGCGGGAGCGACAGCATCGAAGGTAATGACAGTCGCGCCGCTCACCCGCTGTCCGTCGGCAGGCTGTGTAATGCGCACGTCCAGCGGTCGTCGGCTTGCGTTGAAGCCGCGCATCAGCGTCTGCCCAGCGCCCAAGTCGCGCAGCGCCAGGCTCAGCAAATGGTCATCGTCAGTAGCAGGCAGCTTGGACTGATAGGCGACGCGGAATCCCTGGCGCAGCAGCGGCGGCAGCGACGCGAGCAGCGGCGCCACGTCGGCGGCGCTGGAAACGGCCACTGCGCGTCCGCCGGTTCCCTGTGCCAATTGCAGGAATTCAGGATCGGTCCCCGCAGGCCCAAAGCCGGCGATATGCACGGCGACGCTCAACTGGCGCGCCGCCGCAATCAGCGCAGGCAAAACAGTTGGACCACCTTCGGGCGTCGTATTGCCGCGATCGGTCACGACGACCAGCGCACGTCGCCCGTCCACATCCTCAAAGAGGCGCAGCCCCTGATTGACGGCAACGTAGAAGCCGCTCTGCGTGCCGCTCGGCTGGGCTGCGGCCAGCACCGCGCGCGCGGCCCCAAAATCCTGCGTCGGTGCAATGAGTGTTTCGACATTCTCGTTATACGCAATCACACCGACACTGTCGCTGGGCGACATCTGGTCAAGCATGTCATCCACTGAAGCTATCACCGCAGCCCAGTCGGCAGGTGCTGCGGCTCGATTGAGAGCGATGACGAGGTTGAGAGGCGCTTCCGTGTCGGGTGCGATCTGCAGCGCCTCGGCGCTGAGTTCAACGCCATCTTCTGCCACAAACAAGTCGTCGGCCACAAGACGGGTGATCGGGAGGCCGTCGCCATCCACCCCGTACACGTTGATCGCCACCGTGGGGAAGGCGGCACTGTTGACATTGCCCGCAAAAAGGGTGGCGCCTGGCCCAGGTGCTGCAGCGGCGTCCTGTGCCCAAGCCAGCTGCTGGCGCGAGAGGCTCGCACAGAACGCAATCAGGATAAGCAGTGCAACGGCAGCCGCGCGGCGACCGCGCCGCGCTGTAAGCGGCCGCGGCTGGCGGCGCTCGGGTAAACTCTTGTGCTTTGCCCTACGAGATGACTTCACAAGCAGGCTCCAGCGCTTTGCCGACAGTAGCCGACAAGGGGGACAGACTGTGACGCAGTGGCGCAGCGCGCCGCCCGACACTATCTGAGTGTGTACCCTTCCATCGAAGGGGCGACCGAAATGAAGCGAATTGAATGGGCAAAGAAGGGCGCAACCGTGAAGGTCGCACTGACCATGGCGCTTTCTCCAGGATAGACGCCGGGCGCCGTGACCACGAGCGTGAGCGTGTGGTCACCGGCGGGGGGCGTCGGCTGGCGCGGGTGCGCGATGCGGAAGGCGATGGATTTCTCCACGCCGGGAAAGAGCACCGGACCGGAGTCCACCTGCACAAAGCGTTGGTCAAAGCCCTGCGTCTGAATCTCGAATTGCACGCCTGCCTTGTCTCCCGAGTTGCGAATGTACAGGGTCCCCTCAATTTGCCGGTCAAGCTCAAGGCGCGTGGATGCCAGTTCGACGCGTGCCTGGATGGACGCGGACTGCATCGCGCCGCTGTGGAAGACCATCGAGTAGCCTGCCAGCTCCACAGCGTCGCCATCGCTGAGTTCGGCCGTACCGCGCGGCGGCACCAACCGTGCCGCACCACCGCTTTCGCGCAGCGCCAGCGGGGCGGCGCTGAAATTGATGAGCCGATAGCCCGCCCGGTTGACTGGCGACGGCACAAACTGGATGTGGCGCGGGGCTACTTCAGGCGCGGGCAGGTAGACATCCGAGCCGGGCTGGCTGCCTGCGTAAATGAGCGTGCGCTGAAGCAGATACTCCTTGCGCCAGCCTTCCTTGTTGACGACCTCCAGCCTGCTGCCGGTCGACGCGGCCGTCGGTGGCGGCACAATGGGCAGCAAAGCGGGCGCCACGTTGGGCAGCGGCGCGACGGCAATCCGCGGCGCAATTGCCGATGCACCCGCAGCGGGTGGCGCCGCCTGCGGCAGCACGGGGCCGCGCGCCGGGCGCACGGGAGGCGGCAGCGTTTGCGGCGCAGCGGCAGGCTGCGGCACAGGCGCTGGCTGAAGGGGCCTGCGCACCGGGCGTAGCGGCGGTGGCGGTGCTTGCTCCACCGGTGCGACCTTCGGCGGCGGCGGACGCAGCAACGGCGGTGGCGCTATCGGTTCGGGCCGCAGATCCGGCGGCACAAAAGTGGGGGCAACGGCCTCGCGAACGACCGGCGGTGGCATGACCCGCGCAGGCGGCGGCACGGCCACTTCCGGCTTCACAGTGGGTGGCGTGACGCGCGCAGGCGGCGGCACGACCGGTTCTGGTTTCGCGCTCGGCGCCGCGACCTCTTCCG
>CAYJNV010000034.1:15294-22004 GCA_964370975.1 uncultured Caldilineaceae bacterium
GCAACGGGCGCAGGCGGCACGGGCAACGCAACGGGCTCAGGCACAGGTTGCGGCTCAGGCTCGACCTCCGGCACGGCTTCAACCACCGGCTCATAGGCAAGGGCGGGCGCGAAGTCCGGCTCGGGTTCGGGTTCCGGTTCGGGCATGCTCTCGAGTGGTTGCGTCGGCTCGGGAAGGCTCTCGACCTCTACACGCTCATCGGCGTCGCTGAACAGCGCGCTGTATGCGCCCGGCGTCCACGCCGCCGCGGCACTCTCGCTGTTGTCGCCCACCACATTCGCATCGCTCACGCCGCTGCCCCTCCTGGCTGGGCATACTGCTTCTGCAGAGCAACCCACGCCACCATGTTTTGGCCCCACTCCAGCGCGCTGCGGATTTCGCTGCGCCCAGCCGGCCGCCCACGCCGCCGCCCATTCCATATACAGCCGTAGTCGTAGCTGCTGAAGATCACCCGGTTGCCAGTCATCAGGCGCGGCGTACCCGTCGTCTCAAAGCCTTCGGGCGGGATCGCGAAGAAGTTGGGCGCCTGCAAGAGCGGGTGCGTGGCGTCCACCGGCTGGAGTGTTATCCCCATCGCGCCCATCAATTCAAGGAACGCTGAGTCGGCAATCGGGTCGCCCGTCGCCAGGCTGCGGCATGACTCGTAGAAGATGAAGCCGCCGGCGCGCATGTGCTCATTGAGCGCGCCCACTTGCTCTCGGGTGAGGCGCACAGCTTCCAGCCCCACAAGGAAGAGCAGATCATAGCCTCCAAACGATCGATCGAGACCGGCGAAGGCATCCACCACCATGCGCTGTTCTGTTCCACTCGTTCGCAGCGACCGCGCCAGATTGACGGCGCCCGCGGCATGGCCTGGGTCGGCCATTTTACCCAGCGTCACCACGGCGGCGCGCACAATCGTGGGCACATGCGCGCCAACCTCGGTGCGCGACCGCAGGTCAATTTCGTTGAGTGCGGGCTGCTCAGGGTCAGTTGCATTCTGAATGGCTGCGCCCGCCTGCCGCCGGAAGCGCGCCAGTTCGATGTAGGGTGTTTGGGGCAAGGCGAGCATTGCCTGCAGTGCATACTCGCTGTAGACGTAGCGGGGCGCGTCCTCGCCCTGGGTGCCATCGGTGCGCGGCGCACTCTCCTCGTATGTCAGCACCAGATAGATCAACCCCTCAATCGCGCGCAGGTCGTAACCGCGCTGCTCGGGCATGATGATGGTGCGCCCAAGGTCATCAACGGCAAAGCCGGGCTGCACGTAGATCTGCGCACTGGGCGGATCGCCCGCGAAGACCTCCAGGCCGTGTACAATGCCGGGACCATGCGCAAAGCGCGTGTGCACCTCAAGCAGGCGGCGGTGCGCATCATGGGCAAAGTCCCAGGTCTCGGCGGTGACAGCCATGCCGTCATAAGCCTTGACCCGGCGCTGGGGATAGAGGCGCAGAACATCTTGAGCGAACACAGGCTGTGGTCCTTCCCCTGGTCAATCAGATACAGTTTTGAATTGTTGATGTGAGGCGCGTGGGCGCACAACGATTGAGCCTCGCGTGCCCGCAGGCGCCGCGCGCAGTGGTATCAGCCGTATTGCAGCGATGGAGAGTGCGATGGCGCGGGCGGTACAGGCAGGTCATCAGTCACACGCGAATACGACTGTGAAATGGCGCAACTGATGGGCCGTAGACATTGGAGAAAGCATGCGGTCGGCTGCCCTGTTGGGCGGCGCAAGTCCGACCGCTGCGCTACACCTCTTCCAGTTCGAGAGTATACGTCACATGCGCCGGTTTTTCGAGTTCGATTAACGTGCGGATACGCTCGCGACGCCGTTCCCGCTGGCGCACGGAGACATCCGGCCAGGCGGGGTCATCGGCAATCGCGGGCAGTTTGATGTAGAGGGTGAAGGTGTGGGGCTGGTTGCGCACACCAAGCGCCACACCATGCCCCAAACGTGCGCCGCTGCCCAGACGCAGGTTGTTGGCGCGCCGCTCGACAATCTCCACGTCGCCGCCGGTGTAGATCTCAAGCAATTCCTCGAGCCCTGAGCGCGTGCCACGCCGCCTGTAGAGGGGTATGGCCTTGGCCACCAATTTGCGCAACACCTCGACGGGCAACTCGTCGTCCACCTGCAAATCAAGCCTGTCGGCCAGCCACTTGAGCATGGGCAGCGTCGTGAGCATGGGGTCGAAATAGTCGGCCATCGAGTCGATTTGCCCATCGATCGGCGCCCAGAAGCTTTCGAAAAGCATGAGGAAGCGCGCCATGAAGGGGTCGCGCTCAAAGACGGCGGGCAGGTGCTTGAGGTAACTGCCCTTGCGACGCAGCGCGACCACTGCCGTCTCTCTGGCGCGCACCGCTGCCTGGCCGGAGTCCGCGAGATACGGGGCCGCGCTGGCGTCACTCGTTATCTCATGTTCAAGCACGTCGGCGCTCGAAAAAGCATGCACCAGATGGTCAAGCGCGGGCACCGTGACCGTCGTCTCAAACTGGAAGACGGCGCCGGCCGGCAGTGGCTGGCGCACTTCCCAATGCAGTTGCTCGCGCAACTCGCCCACCTCAAGCGCGTATACGCCCGCCTCGGCAGGGGCGTGCACCTCACCCACCCGCACCCAGCGGGGCAGTTCAACGACAAGTTGGAAGCCCTGCATCTCCTCAAGTACGCGCACACGCGTGTGCAGCACCACCGGCTCGCCGGGATAGGCGTGACCAACGCCGGGCACATGGTCAACGGCAAGCGCCGCTGCGGGTGCGCGCCGCGCCGCGGGCGTCTCCTCGACGGGCGCGGGGGCTCGGTCATGCAGCAGCGCGCCCGGCTCTTCGACAATGAGCGTGCGCGCAGGCGCGACGGTCTCGTCGGGGCTGGCCGCATCCTGTGCGGACATGGCGCCGTCGTCATCAGGCCCGCTGTCGCCGGGCTGGACGGCACTGTGCTGTATCTCGCTCTCGGCGTCAGGCCCATTCGATTCGAGCGACGGTGTTTCGCTCACGCAGATTCCATTTCGTGTTGAGTGGCGTACGCAGTAACCTCTGCGTCACGTCGGAGACGTGACCTACGACGGAAGCGCTGTGCTCCCCTCTCCGCATGGTGTACATACCTGGGGAGTGAGGTTCTGCTTAACCGTTAAATGTGCTCCACCGTAATGATGTGGTCTAGCGAGCAAAGCAGGGCGTCCGGTGCAATCAGTAGACGATTGCCTTCCACGGGCGACGGCGAAACGGCCGCGGCGATGTCGGCCGGGTCCATGCCGTCGCTGTTGGCGGCCAGGTCGGCTTCCTGCAGCGGGTCAATCGTGCGCGTGCTGATCTTCACGTCAAGCACATGCTTGACGCCCTTGACGCGCTGGATGAGCGCGTAGAGTTCGGCCAGGTAGAGCGGCTTGCCAAAGGGCCAGCCGCGCCACGGCTCCTCCGCTTCAGGGTCAGGCGTGAGCGCGCTGACGCCTGTGGTGGGCAGGGGTGTGATGTAGTGGCGCAGCGCGTCCACGACGCGCGCGACAAGCACCTCGTCGGCCACGTGAATGGTGGGTACGAGGCGCGCCTCGACGCGCACACCCACATAGGTCGCTGAACGGAGCGTCAAGGTTGTCGTGAGCAGCCGATAGTGCTCCAGGTAGCTTTGGATGGCGCGCACCAGGTCGGCGCCCAGCACCAGGCCGGCGTAGTCCCCCGCGTAGACCTGGTCGGCAGCGTCCGGGACAATGGCCAACTCGAGCATACCCGGCGGCAGCCATCCCGCCGCGGCCGAGGGGGTAATACACTTGACGCGCGCCAGTTTCTGTTCGGGGTCCAGCGCTTCATTGACCTGCAATGCCAGGCTCTCGTAATCCTCGGCAGTTACGGCGCGCTCCTGGGCGCGCAATTCGCGCCGCGCACGCAGCTTGGCTTCGTCAAGCGTCTCGGGGTCGCGCCCGCCCACGGCCGGCCCCATGTTCGTCACCCGATCAATAAAAGGCACCGCCGCGCGCATTGTCGTCACTCGATTGGGGGGCACGTTGCCCACCGCCCCGCCGCCATGGCGATAGCGCGATATGCGAATGCGCCGCCCGACCTGCGGTACGCGCCCATATTGGTGCGGCTTGCCGTTGGGCTGGCGTATGGAGGGGCCAAAACGCACCTCGCCGGTTGAAGTGTCAAGCGTGAAATGGGGGTCGTACATCGAGGAGTCGGCAAAGTCCTCCACGCGCTCCCAGGGTACGTAAACGAGCATGCCCTCGCGCAGTTCCTCCACCTCCACAGTCTCGCCGCTGCGCAGTGGCAGAACGGGCGCATTGCGTACACGAAAGACCTGGTTGGGGTCGCCACTGCTGACGCCCAATTCCTCTTGCTCCGCATAAACGGCGTGCGAAGCCATGACTGATGCACCCAGCGACTCGGCGCGCACGCTGCGAATACGTGGCGATTGCGAATAGGTGCCCTGAATGTCCTTGCGTGTCTCGTAGCGGCAGCGAATCCACGTCCGCTCCAACCCCATGAAGAAGTCGGCGCCGGCTTCGTCGGGCAGGTAGAAGGTGATTGAGCCTTGCTCAAAGTTGAAGCCGCCGGTCGTGTCGCGTTCACCATCGGTGCGGCTGGGGCGTATTTCGCGCCATCCGCCGCCGCCCACTGAGACTTCCCAAACCAGGGGCGGATCATTGGGGTTCGCGCCCGTGCCCTGCGTGCGCTCGCTCATCACGTGCAGACGCACAATGTGGTTGCGCAGGCTCTCGGCAGGATCAAAGCCGAGGTAGAAGGTAGCGCGCTGCTCAGGCGGGTCATAGCGAAAGGCCGGGAATGACTGAACACGGTTGACCCAGTTGATGCTGAACTCCTCGGCCGTGCGCATGTCGGTGAGCTTGGGCGGCACGATGTAGAGCGGCTCATCCACGGTGAAGATCACCTGCGGCGTGGTCGGCGTCTCCAGCGTGGCCACCTCCAGCCCCTGCGCGACAAGGGCGCGCGTGTCGTCGTCCGGCCCCAGTGGAAAGGGCGCGGATAGGCGAAAGGTCAACCCCGTGCGGGCGCTGCGCGCGGGCAGAAGCTGAATGCCCAGCAGCTCGAGAAAACGCACGTAGTTCTTCTCGGGCACTCGGTTGAGCCGATAGACCATCATCTCGGTCATCCACGCAAAGAGCTCTATCAGCGTGATGCCTGGGTCGCTCAGGTTGTAGTCAGTCCACTCGGGACAGTAGCGGGCAATGCGCTTGCGCGCTTCGTCCACAATCGCCGACTGAAAGCGAAGATCATCCAGCGATACATCCTGCAAGGGCATAGTTGACTCCTATGGCGCGCGGGCCGCCCGCGCCTGGGCGGCAGGTTTTGCAGCTACTCTTCACCCATGAGGAAGAAGGGGTAGATGATGGCGCGCGGGTCATGCGTGTTCTTGATTGTGTATTGAATGTGGACTTCGAGCACTCCAGCGTCGTTGTTGCTCAGTACCTCGATGGTGTTGACGTCGATGCGCGGCTCCCAGAAGGCGAGCGCCTGGCGCACGTAGTAGGCCGCCATGGCGCGCGTCTCAGCGCTGTTGGGGGCGAAGACGAGCTCCCAGATGCGGCAGCCGAAATTGGGGCGCATGACGCGCTCACCCGGCATGGTCTCGAGGATGATCAGGATGGCCTGCTCGATGTCCTCGACGCCGGTGACCAGCGCCAGCCCGCCGCGCGGCGTCACACTCAGGGGAAACGAAAGCCCCTGGCCGATGTACTCCTTGCGCGGGTCGCCGCGTGGATCAGCACTCATCTGCTTCTGCTCCCGAAAGTGATGCGTTTCCTAACCGATAATGACGGTGGGGCAGCCCATGACAATCGAATCGGGCGGGCCCACGCAGACGGCAGAGTCACCCATGACCGCGGCGGGGAGCCCACCGATCAGCACCGTGGGCATCCCCGGCCCAATAATGGGGCCACCCACGTGCGGCACAATCCCATTCACCATGGGGCAAGCGTGCATATCGGTGAGGCGCGCGGCGGGTTGCCCGCCAATCAGCACAGTGGGCAGCCCCAGAACAATCGAGCCGCCGTGCGACGTTGGATCCCCCATGCGTGCTGCCGGTGGCATTATCGACTCCCTCTTTCCGGAAATAGCGTGCTAATTGATCTTGACGAGCGAACCCTGAATCGTCAATATCGCGCTGGTCTTCACGCCCAGCATTGCGTTGGCCTGCACGTTGAGGTTGGCGTTTGCCTTGAGGTCGGCGTTGATGTTGGCGCTCAGTGTCAGGTTCGTCGCTGCCTTGACGTCAAGGGCGCCGCCGGTCGACTCTATCGCGACCGACATGCCCTTGATGGTGAGCGCCTGCGCCGCTTCTATCGTCATCGCGCCAATCGACTTCATAAGCACGCTGCGCCCCTGGCCATCCAGCTTCACCTCGTTGCCGTTGTTCTCCTTGAGGTGAACCAGCTTGTTCGCAGAATCCAGCAGCAGGAAGTTGCCGATCTTGTCCTTGATCTGGATCTTCTCGCTGCCCTGCTTGTCCTCAATCTGGATTTCGTGGCCAGCCCTTGTCTTGATGAGGTGCATAATGACCTTGCCGTCGGCCTGCAGCGCGGACGTAGCCAGCGGCGGCTTGTCGGTGCCGCCCCAGAGCGCACCCACCACGACGGCGTGGGCCGGGTCGCCATCCTCAAAACCGACAAGTACTTCGTCGTTCACCTCGGGATAGAACATCATGCCCCGCTGCGCGCCCGCAAAGGGAACCGTCACCCGCGCCCAGAAGCTCTCGATGTCGCCCGATGCGGCGCCCAGTGTGGGGA
>CAYJNV010000035.1:0-10652 GCA_964370975.1 uncultured Caldilineaceae bacterium
GGAGGTCGAGCGCAAGAGCGCCTCCATGAATTTGTATGCAGCGAGGGTGCAGACTTATGGCCGAGACTTTGGGTCCCCATCATGTTGTCCAAATCCCGCAGGAGCGCCGCGTGGTCTTGAACATGCAGGAACTCGGGACCAGCGGGCCCACAATGTATGCCTTCCTGGAGGTCGATGTCACGATTCCCAGACAATTCATGGATGAGTACAAGGCACGTACTCAGGAGCGCTTGTCCTTCACGGGCTACCTGATCTCCTGTCTCGGGCGCGCCGTCGATGAAGACAAATCCGTGCAGGCCTATCGCAAGGGGCGCAATCAACTGGTGCAGTTTGATGACGTGGACGTCGGCATGATGATCGAGCGCCAGTTTGGCACAGTGCGCGTGCCGTCCGGCTACGTCGTTCGACGCGCAAACCACAAAACATTCATGGAGATTCACCAGGAGATTCGTACTGTTCAGCATGCGCCCACAAGTCCGCGCCAAGGCTTTCCTGCCTGGCTGCGGATCTATCAGGCGCTGCCGGGGCTGGTGCAGGATGTGCTCAATGGCTTCATCCGCTCTGTCAAACGGCGCAATCCTGCCGGCGCGTGGGTGGCGTCGGTAGGAACGGTGGGAGTCACCGCCGTTGGCATGTTCGGGAGCTGCGGTGGCTGGGGCATGGCGCCCGTCGGCCACACCTTGTGCTTGATTGTTGGTGGCATCATGCGTAAACCGGTCGTGGTGGAGAACCGCATCGAACCGCGCGAAATTCTGAATCTGACCGTGGCGCTCGATCATGCGATTGTCGACGGTGCGCCGGCGGCCCGCTTTGTCAACCGGCTGGTAACACTGATTGAGACCGGCTATGGGCTGGACACGGGCCCGATCGCGGACGTAGTTGATACGGAAGCGGCGGCGGTAGCGACCATGCACGTCCCCGCCTAGTTCCAGATTCGCCACAGCCCGCGAGATCAAGAACACTCGTTGCGGCGAGACCGTGGTCGAAGGCGGCACGCTGCAAGTATCCCCACCCCTGCGGCTACTTTGGCGACCCGCTGCTGGGCCGCTTTGACTATCACCGCGACCTGCCGCGCGTGGCCCACGCCGGCCTGGAGGCGCTACAGCACCGGCCGAAGGTGAGGGAGGGGTAAAACAGACAAGCGGATGAAGGGGTTGGTCTACTGTTCGCAGCACAGTCAACCATCGACGAAACCAAGGGGTAAGGCCGTGCGCATTACAATTTTTACGGCAGGTTCGAGAGGCGATGTGCAACCATGTATCATGCTGGGACGAGGGTTGCAGCGCGCAGGCTATGATGTGCTCCTGGCTGCCCCCGAGAACTTTGCCGGCTTCATACAGGAATATGGCTTGCACTTTTTTCCATTGCGTGGGGACGTGCAGCAAGTCATGGCAAGCGACACTGCGCGCGAATTGATGGAGACCGGCAGCAGCAACCCCATCAAGTCGATTCGCGCCATGCGCACTCTGCTTGGGCCGGTGGCTATACAGATGGCAGAAGACGCCTTGACAGCGTGTCGCGACACAGACGCGCTGATCTCCTTGGCGGTGTTCGCGCCCTTTGGCAAATCAATCGCGGAGATTCTCGATGTGCCGCTCATCAATATTGAACCCACGCCGCTGCTCCCAACGCGCACATTTCCGGCTGCGGGCTGGCCTGTGCAGCGGAATTGGGGCGGTCTGCATAACCGCGTTTCCGGCCACGCCATGCTTTATGCAATCTGGCAGTGGTACGGTCCCTATGTGAACCGTTTCAGGCAGAGCCATGGCCTGCCCTCCTTTACCGCCGCCAGTTTCTACCGCATACTCACTGCAACGCCCTTATTGGGCGCATATAGCCCAAACGTGATTCCGCATCCGCCAGACTGGGCTCGTGACGTTCATGTGACAGGCTATTTCTTCCCGCAGACGCAAACCGAGTTGTCGCCTCCAGCCGAATTAAGCGAGTTCCTGGATGCAGGCGAGCCACCTGTCTATATCGGGTTTGGGAGTATGGCCGGGCGCGACAGCGAGGCGTTCACCGCCATGGTCCTGGAAGCTTTGCAGCGAACGGGACAACGAGGATTGCTGCTCACCGGCTGGGGCGGGATTCAGGCCGTACCCGTACCGGAAAGTGTATTCGTGCTGGGCTCTGCGCCGCATGACTGGCTGTTTCCACGCATGGCTGCGGTGGTGCATCATGGCGGCGCCGGAACCACGGCCGAAGGCCTACGTGCCGGTGTGCCCTCAGTGATCATCCCCTTTGCCGTTGATCAGCCATTCTGGGGGAAACGCGTGCGTGACCTGGGGGTCGGGCCGGCGCCCATTCCGCGCAAGAGACTGACTGCCGAGAAGTTGGCGCACGCAATACAAACAGCATGTGTGCATCCGGAGATGAGACAGCGTGCCGCTACGTTGGGCCACATGATTCGCGCTGAGCGTGGTGTAGACAACGCGGTGGAAGTCATCGGGCAGTATCTGGAAGGATGAGCAATGGCTAAAGACAACAGCGGCTGCCAGACCGTTCCATTCCCCAGAATACGTTCGCTCATGGTGGATGGCGGACGCGTGGGACGCCAAAAGCACATTGTCCATGGCTTGTTTGAAGTCGATGTCACCCAGGCCCAGTCGATAATTCGCGAGCACAAGCAACGAACGGGTGAAGCCCTCTCATTTACGGCGTTTGTGATGGCCTGCTTAGGGCAGGCCATCGACATGAACAGACACATGCATGCCTATCGAAGCTGGCGGAACCAACTTGTCATCTTTGACGAAGTGGATATCAATACGCTCTTTGAGGTCGAGGTTGACGGACGCAAGCTGATTCGACCGCATATCATTCGGGCCGCAAACCGGAAGTCCTTTCGCGAGCTTCATGACGAGATACGCGCATTTCAGACAGCACATGAAGCCAGCCGCGAGTCGGAGTTCATTCGCTGGTTTGTGCTGCTGCCTGGATTCATCAGGCGCTTCTTCATTCGGTTTCTTGCCAGGAATCCACTGCGCATGAAGGAATATTCGGGCACCGTGTCACTGTCAAGCATCGGCATGTTTGGCACTGGCAGCGGCTGGGGAATTCCTGTTCCCAACCATACCCTCCAAATCACGCTCGGCGGCATCGCCGAGAAGCCGGGGATCGTGAACGGTCGCATAGAAGCCCGCAAATACTTGAGTATCACGATCAGCATTGATCATGACATTATTGATGGCGCTCCCGCCGCGCGCTTTACCCAGCGGCTGAGGGAATTGATTGAGAGCGGTTATGGCCTTGACGATGTATTGACGGTATAAGCGTGTCATCGACTGCCCTTTCAACGACGCTATTGCGTGATTCCTGCAAGCGGGCAGAAGCCAGGTTTCGGTCTTGAAGGGCGGCAGGTGTACTTTATCGGTCGCCGCTCAAGCAAGCGAACTCAGCGATCAATCATTTCACGGGCAGCGGGTTATTGGGGTCGGTTGCACGCCACTGATTGTCCAGTGCGCAGAGTTGCCCGGACGATCCCTGTGCGTCAGGGTGATTGGATTGGCGCGCGCGCGGGTTGACTCGAAGGGTAGACTCAAGGGTGGAAGCCAAAGCGCGGCGAAATGCATCTGGCATGCTGCGCGATTCCACTGGCGGCGATGATGTCCGCATGCTGTGGGCAGGAGCGCCGTATCCACCATGGAGGGGGCAGTATGAGCGCAACAATCATTGTCTCGAATCGCCTGCCTGTGAGGACGCAGGTGACTGACGGCCAAGTCACCTTCAAACCCAGTGCGGGCGGTCTGGCCACAGGCCTGAGCACCATCCGCAAGGCCGGAGAGCAGATATGGATAGGGTGGCCGGGCGCCTTTGTTGAGGATGAGGCGGAAAAGCAGCAGATTCAGCAGAAGCTCGGTGTGATGGGGATGGATGCCGTCTTCCTTTCAGAAGACGAGATTGAGGAGTACTACGAGGGCTTCTCAAACGGCATTCTCTGGCCAATCTGCCACTACGTACCTTCGTATGCAACTTATGTGCAGGCGTACTGGAATGCCTACGTCGCGGTCAACCGCAAGTTTTCCGAACGGGTGCTGGCCCGCGCCCAGCCCGGAGACACCATCTGGGTGCACGACTACCAACTGCTCCTGGTGCCGCAAATGGTGCGCGCCCAGCTGCCCGATGTGCGCATCGGCTATTTTCACCATATCCCCTTTCCCTCGTACGAGATTTTTCGGCAGATTCCGTGGCGCGAAGCGCTGCTGAAAGGCGTGCTTGGCGCAGACTTGATTGGTTTTCACACGTACGACGATGTGCGCCACTTCATCAGCGCGACCACGCGTTTGCTGGGGCTATCCTCGTCGCTCAACCAACTGGACGTGGATCACAGGCCCGTCCTGGTTGACGCCTTCCCCATGAGCATTGACTTTCAGAAGTACGACAAGTTGACGACCCGTGCAGGCGTTCGTCGCAATGTTGCGAAGGTGAAGCAGTCGGTGCGCGGCGCGCGGATGATCTTCTCGGTGGACCGTCTGGACTACAGCAAGGGGATTCTGCTGCGCTTGCAGGCGTTTGAACTCCTTCTGCAGACACATCCCAAGTATCGCGAGAAGGTCTCGCTGTTGATGCTTGTGGTGCCGTCGCGCGACAGCGTACCCGCCTATAACCGGCTCAAGCGGGAGATTGACCGCACGGTGAGCAACCTCAACGCCCACTATCAGACGCTGGGCTGGCAGCCGGTTCTCTATATGTACCGCTCCGTTGCTCCCGAACTGCTTTCGGCTATGTATGTGGCGGCGGATGTCTGTCTTGTCACACCGCTGCGCGACGGCATGAATCTGGTCAGCAAGGAGTATGTGGCCAGCAGAGCCGACGAGCAGGGGGTGCTCATCCTTAGCGAGATGGCAGGTGCGTCCAAGGAACTGACCGAGGCAATCATCATCAATCCGAATGATGTGCCCGCCCTGGCGGACGCACTTTACCGGGCGCTTGAGATGCCGTTGAATGAACAGCGCGAGCGCATGCGCCTCATGCGCGTGATCGTCAGGAAGTTTAATGTTCATCACTGGGTCAAGCTCTTCATGCAGCGGCTGGACGAGATTAAGCGGATTCAGCGCGCCATGCTGACCAAGAAGTTGACAGTCAGCGGCTTCGCCCCCATTCGCACGCTTTATGCCAATGCCGCCAAACGGATGATCTTCCTCGACTACGACGGCACGCTCATGGGCTTCAATGTCGACCCCCTCAAGGTGTGGCCGGACACGGAGTTGCTCGCGCTGCTCAAGGCGCTGGCGGACGACCCGAGGAACCGCATTGCCATTATCAGTGGGCGCAAACACGAGACGCTGGAAGGGTGGCTCGGTTACCTGCCGGTCGATCTGATAGCCGAGCATGGGGCCTGGACCAAGCGCAAGGCAGGCTCGTGGCAGAAGCATCCGGGGCTGAGCGATGCCTGGAAGAGCGAACTGCTCCCGGTTCTCGAGAGCTTTGCCGACCGCACGCCGGGTGCGCTGATTGAGGAGAAGAGCTACTCGCTCAGTTGGCACTTCCGCAAGGTGGAACATGGCCTTGGCGAACAGCGCTCGATCGAACTGCAGAATAACCTACGCACGATGGCCTTTGGATGGGGCTTGCAGATTCTGCAAGGGCACAAGGTGATCGAACTCAAGAGCAACATGGTCAGCAAGGGCTATGCCGCGCGCTTGTGGTTGGAGGATGGCGCATACGACTTTGTGCTCGCCGCAGGCGATGATCACACGGACGAAGACACCTTCAAGGCAATGCCGGATGATGCCGTCACCATCAAGGTGGGCGGCGACGTCTCGGCGGCGCGTTACTCGATCGATTCGGTATCAGACGTGCGTGCGCTCCTGAAGGAGTTGGCGAAAGAGAGCGGAGACGCTTCGGTGGCCGGGCAGGTGCATGAGCGCAGGATAAAGTGAACGCCTGACAGCGACTCGGCCACCGCCGCCCGCCCCAAACGCGCCGCAGCGCCGACATGGACCGCGTCAACGTGCAGCCATGCTGTGCTGGACCAGGCTGGCTGCACGTTGATGACGGCGGCCACGCGGCAGATGAACCCGCGTGCGCATGGCTGTCACCGCATCATCAGGCCGGCGCGCACCATAGCAAACCTGACGGGCGTAGAGGCGAGTTCCATGAGCCTTTTGGCCCAGGCGCTGCAGAACAAATGAAGAATTCGCCACAGACCACGGGCCGCTCAAAGTGAGCGGCCCGTGGTTCATTGTTCCGATTGCGCTTTGCCTGCCTGTAGCCGAGCGATCGCTGCTGCACGCGGGCAGCGTTGACGAGCCCTCCCGTAATCACCCCTCCTGGCGCGTGGGCCGGAACAGGATCTCGTTGATGTCGACGTCGTCCGGCTGGCTCATTGCATAGACCACGGCGCGCGCAAACGAATCGGGCGGAATCGCGAGATCATCGTAGACCTTCTGCGTCTTCTCGGCGATATCCGGCTGGGTGATGCTTTGCGGTAGTTCGGTTGTGATCACGCCCGGCGAGATGATGGTTGTGCGGATGTTGTAGGGCTTCACTTCCATGCGCAGCCCTTCGGAGAGCGCGCGCACGGCGAACTTGGTTGCCGAATAGACGGAGAACTCGCGGCCGATTTTGTGACCCGATACAGAAGAGACATTGATGATATGGCCGGACTTCTGCTCCTCCATGTAGGGCAGCGCTGCGGAGATGCCGTATAGCACGCCCTTGATGTTGACGTCGATCGCCCGGTCCCAATCCTCGATTGTGAGGCGATCAAGCGGCGCGCGCGGCATGACGCCGGCATTGTTGATCATGACGTCGATACGTCCATAGGTCTGCACGGCGCGATCGACCAGGTGCTTCACCTGATCGTAGCGGGTGACGTCCGTCGTGACGGCGAGCGCCTTGCCGCCGCCCGCGGTGAGTTCGTCCACGAGCGACTCGAGGCGATCGGTGCGCCGCGCGCCCAGGACTACGGTGGCGCCTTCTGCGGAGAGCAGCCGGGCGGTCGCCTCGCCGAGTCCGCTGCTTGCGCCCGTGATGACGACAACTTTGCCGGCAATGTTGTTGCTCACTTGTTCCCCCTCTGTGTGCCCCATCCAGGCCAAACGATTGACCTGGTCAGGCTGGTCGTAGATAGTTGTTCCGCGGACGTATCTTGAATCACAGACGTTTCCGCTGCCGCAAGTATACCCCAGCAGCGTCCAGCGCACGGATGCCACACGCAACGCCCCGGCCTCCCGCACACATTCAACGGCGAACCCTGCAGCGACGGCGAATTCACTTTCGCATGAGTAGGTGCGTCTGGCAACCTGGGAGAGCGCCTGATTGTGCGCGCAGAAATAGACCATCTTCATCAGGCATATGATGCATTTGGCTCACGCAGGCGCGGGCATATCGTGATAACGTGATGTTGTTATGACCTCCATGCGCGCCTCCGCTTTGTGTTCCTCCAAATTCACCTCAAGCCCCCCCGAAGCAGGTCGGGCGATTATCCGTTCGATTGAGTTATTGAATGTGCCCGCAGCCCTATTGGCAGCGCGCACGCCGATGAAATGATTGATGCTAGAGAGATAGTTCATCTTTACTGTTGCTTTCCATTTGCAGTCGTTGAAATCGCACAAGAAGGGGAAACACTATGTCGACGCGCAATACCATCCTTGCCTGGACCGGTCTGTTTGTACTGGCGGTAGCGCTTGTCCTTGCTGCCGGTATGGGCCCATCGACCGCCTTTGCGCAGGACACCCCGGAACCTGCGGCGGAGACGCCGATGGCTATCGCCGGTGTTCAACCGGAGTCCTGTGCCACATGCCACAAGGACGCGGGCGATAAGCATCAAGCCGGCTACGATCAGTTGTATCAAGACGGCGTGATTCAGGTCACGGATATAGCCTACACCTTTGCGCCTACGGGTACGCACACGGTCACCTTCCAGATGACCAAGAATGGCGACCCCTTCAACGCTAAGAAGGCGGATACGCTGGCCATCTACTTCAGCCCCTATGCCGACGGCGCTTTTCAGTTCGACCCCCCGGCCGAACGGCGCACATTGCTTGGCGAACTGACCTATGACGGCGCCGGTCTGAACACCAGCACCTTCGTGGGAGACGTTCCCGACCTGAGCGGAGTGGACGGTTTCATTACGGTCTACGGTGCGGACGAGGAAGTCGGCAGGCTGCCCGCACGTATTCGCCAGGTCAAGTACCCGTTCGCGGGACTGCTTGAGACAGGGGCCGGCGTCGACTACGTCTCCGCCGCCAACAACGCCGGTTGCGTCAAGTGCCACACTGATCCATACCTCAAGCATGGCTTCATTTACGCACAGGTGGATGGAGACCCCGCGACGGACTTTGTCACCTGCAAGGCGTGCCACCTGGACAACGTCGAGGGCGGCCACTTCGAGTGGCAGCTTCTGATTGAGGATCCGGCGCTGGCTGCCTCCTATCTGGCCGAGGAAGTGACGTTGACGCCCGAGCAGATCGAGCAGTATGCCTACAAGACCTCCTTGATGAACGACGTACACATGTCGCACGCCATGGAGTTCCCTTATCCGCAGTCCATGGCCAACTGCACAACGTGCCACGAAGGCAAGCTCGACACCGTGCTGGCGGATGAGAACTTCACCGTCGAGACCTGCAAGAGCTGCCATCCCGTCAACGGCTCCGAGGAAGTTGGCAACACGGAACTGGCGCTGACGACAATCCTGGCCGCCGTTCCTGACCACGACAATTTGGACATGAACGTCGATGAGTGCACCGATTGTCATGAAGCCGGATCGAAGACGCCAGGCCTGATTGACATTCACAGCGGCTATGACAAGGCCATCTATACCGCCGAAGGGCTGCGCTACGCCGACGCCATCACCGTCACTGTTGACAGCGCCTCCTTCGATGGCAACATGCTGGACATCACCTTCAGCGCGCAACAGGATCCGGCGCTTGCAGAGCTCGACGTGGCGCAGATTACAGCAACCGTCATGGTCGCCCTCTACGGCTACGACAGCAAGGATTACGTGATTGGCCCGCATGAACGGCTCGCCGACGACAACGCCGATGGCGCCATTGACAACAAGGACCAGCGCGCGCTGGAATACACGGTGGGCGCAGAGCACCCCCGCTTCACAACTGTGGCGGCTGAAGGCGGCAGTTGGCAGGTGACCGCAGACATGAGTGCATGGGCTGACCTTGTCGCCGACGGTACTGTCAAACGCGTTGAGATCGGCGTCCTGCCGGAACTGGTCGATGCCAACGGCGTCACACTGGCGCTCAATGCGCCGTCGCGAACGTTTGACCTGGGCGCAAATGCCTTTGCTGATGGCTTCTATGCTCCCATCGGCAATGTGGAGGATGGCTGCAACAACTGCCATGACGCACTGGCAACCACCTTCCACTCGGCGGACTATGGCGGCAACCTCACCGTTTGCCGGATGTGCCACATCAACAAGAGTGGCGGTTCGCATCTGGAGATGGCATCCCGATCGCTCGATTCCTATATCCACGCCATCCACTCATTCCAGGCCTTCGACATTGGCGATGTCAACTTCGCGGATCCCGTGCAGGCCATGCACTACGAGCATCACGTCGGCACAACCTATCCGACGCATGGCATTACCGACTGCGCCTCCTGCCACACTGACGGCTCAAACAATGTGCCTGATCAGGCAGTCTCCTTGCCCGGCATCCTCTCGGCATCCGACACCGTCACCGGCACAGTCAGAAGCATTGGTGACGTACCCTCCGTTGTCACCGGTCCTGCCTCAAAGGCCTGTGGTGGTTGCCACCGCGCCACGCTGATCAAGGAGGATGACGCCAGTGCGCTCATCTCTCTCAATCAGCATATGAAGCAGGGCGGCTACATCATCGAAGCGGGAGAGAAACCCGTGGAAACCCTTAACGCGGTGACTGAGGAGATCATGTCGCTCTTCGGCCAGTAGGTCATGGACGGCTAGTAGGGCATGGACAGTCTGTAATCAGTCGAAGTTCGAGGAGAAGGGCCCTGCGGGGCCCTTCTTTTTTGTGGGGAGACAATTTGCTGCGTCGTGGCGGCCGCCGCAGAGACCTTCGCGCGCTGCCGCATTGTGCGATGCTGGCGCAGCAATTTGGTACAATGAGCCCAGTAACGCAGAAGCTGTAAGGCTGTCGAGGCCGCGGCGCGCGGCAAAGGGGCAAGGGCACGATCAGCGCTCCCTACACCTGTTCTGCCTGGGACGGCTGCATTTTCTCTGCGATCAAGAGGCGATTGTGTCGGATACGAGCTTCCTGGATGAGTTGGTCAACCGATCTGCCGACGGCGCGTACGTGGTCAACGAGAGCCAGCGGATTATTGCCTGGAACGCAGCCGCCGAGCGGCTGCTCGGCATTCAAGCCAAGGACGCTGTCGGCATGGCCTGCTACCAGGTTGTGCGCGGGCGCTCCGCCGGCGACTGCCTGATTTGTCGCCAGGGTTGCACGCCCATTGCTGCTGTGCAGCGCGGCCAGTTGGTGCCAAGTTTCGACGCCAAGGTGCGCACCCGTGATGGGCATGGGCGCTGGGTGAACCTCTCAATCATCGGCATGAGCGTGCCAACGGGCAACGCTGCCATGCCTGTTGTGATCATCCACTTCTTCCGCGACATCGAATCCAGAAGACAAGCCGAGCTCTTCACCATGGTGGTGGCGGCATGGGGGCGCCAGATCGATGAGCACGCGGACAGCCGCACCGGTGCCCGCGAGGAGCAGCAC
>CAYJNV010000035.1:10662-21910 GCA_964370975.1 uncultured Caldilineaceae bacterium
GATCGAGCAGCACGCGGACAAGCCCAACCTGGCGAATGGCGACATGGCCCCGGTGAACGCTCTCACTGCGCGTGAGTCGCAAGTGCTTGAACTGTTGGCGCAAGGTGCGACCACCGAGAGCATTGCCGCAACACTTGTGATTGGCATACCCACTGTGCGCAACCACATGCAGCGCATCCTGCACAAACTGGGTGTCCACAGCCGGCTGGAGGCCGTCATGTGTGCGCGCGAGCACGGGCTGCTGGGCTAAGCTGGCAGCGCCACGTAACCTCTACTGCACGTATACCTCTACTGATCGCACAAGCGCCTCGGCCAGATGAGTCATTGGATTGGCTTGCTGGCCGAGGCGCTTGTGCGGCGGTCTAGGGTGGTGGACCGAGAGGGGGTCTTGCAACAGCCTCAACCAGCGCTTGGATTGAGCAGCTTTGCTGCGCGCAGTCGATCCATGAAGGTGCGCCGCCCGCCATACTGCGCCTGCACCCCGGCAAAGCGCTCCGTAAACCCAGCCATGTCGTTTTGCAGCACGGCCACCTCGCGCAGTCTCACCAGCAGCGCCGTCGCCTCATCATAGGCTCGCCCACTCTTCTTCTCCATGAGGACATTAATCTGGTCCTAGGCATGCGACGCCTGAGGAGCAAAGTCCTCCAACTCTTTCTTGTGCTTTGCCGCGGCCTCGGCTCGCTTGCGTTCTTTCTCCGCCTTGAGCAACTCCTTCGCCGCGGCTTCAAGTTCACGCGTTGTGCGCGACGGCGCGGTGGCTTCGGTTTTTGCTGGTGACCCGCTGTATTCACGTAGGCGCCGGTTGAGCTTGAGCGAAAGCAGTGGCTCGTCACTGGCCAGCCGCTGCAACCATTCATTGCATTCGTGGCGCGACATGCGCTCGATCAGCAGTTCCGCTTCCGGCTCCGGCGCGGGAGTCAGCGGTTCGCTTGCACTGGCGGCGGCTTGCACCAGTTGCGAATCCAAAGCGAAAAAATCCACAAATGCGGTCAGTTGCGGGTTGAGCTCACCCAGACCGGGCGGCACAGGGGGTTCAAGCTGCTCGTCGTCGCCTTCGAGTGCCGTGGCCATTAGCCAGGCCAGGTAGAGACAGCGGTAATCGCCTGCCAGCAGATCGGCACGTAGCGGGGCCAGCATGGAGAGGGTGCCTTCCTCATCAATCCAGTCGCCGCCTTCTTCATCGTTGTACGTGATCTCCAGCACAAGTGAATTCTCGATTGGCGTCAGGTCAATGATGCCCTCCCACAAGTAGGGCCGCAGCGCGGCCTCATCCAACAGGGCGGCGGGAAAGCGAAATGCCAGTCGGCTTGTTCCCCAGTTGCTGGCATAGAGAAACGCATCGAAGAAACTTGTTAGCACATGTATTTCGTCATGCTTGAAGTTGCCCCACGAATAATCCACATGGGCGCGCGTGCGGCTCACATTCATGTGGCTGGAGAGCCCATTGACCGCAGCCATTTCGATGGGTGTCAATGGACGGTCGTGCGCTTGCCATTCGAAGTACTGGTACTCACTCATGGTTTGCCTTCGCAATTCACTTCGCGCAAACGCCTCAATCCGGTGACGCAGTGCGCTGCGTTACCGGATTGAGGCGTTTGCGCGCTTGGCTGCGAACCAGCCTGAATGGCTATTTTCAGGATGCCTCGCATTGCATGCTTATGGCAGTATATTGCCTGCCGCCAGGTAGATCGCGTACCACTCTTCACGCGTCAACCACACATCGGCGGCCTTGGCGCAGTCGGTGAGGCGACCGATGTTCATTGTGCCGGTCACCGGCTGCATCTTGGCGGGGTGGCGCAGCAACCAGGCAATCGCGATGGTTGTGTTGGTGACGTCATAATTGGCTGCGATCTCGTCAATCTTGGCGTTGAGTTCGGGAAACTTGGGATTGTCGAGGAAGACGCCCTCAAAGAAGCCGTACTGGAAGGGCGACCAGGGCTGCACCGTAATGTCATGAATGCGGCAGTAGTCGAGCACGCCACCGTCGCGCATCACCGCATCATCGTTTTCAATGTTCATGTTGATGTTTTGCGAAATCATCGTCGCGTTGGTGATGCTCAGCTGCAGCTGATTGGCCACAAACGGCTGCTTAACATACTTGTGCAGCAGATCCATCAGCATGGGCGTCTGGTTGGAGACGCCGAAATGGCGCACCTTGCCGGCGCTCTCCAACTGGTCAAAGGCCTCGGCAACCTCCTCGGGCTCCACCAGCGCGTCGGCGCGATGGAGCAGAAGGATGTCAATGTAATCTGTGCGCAGCCGCTTGAGGATGCCATCGGTTGCGCTCAGGATGTGCTCCTTGGAGAAGTCGTGCGACGTTTTGCGGATGCCGACCTTGGACTGCAGGATCACCTTCTCGCGTACGTCGTCATTCATTTGGATGGCCTCTGCGAAGATTTCCTCACAGCGTCCGTCCCCATAGATGTCGGCGTGATCGAAGAAGTTCAAATCCAGGTCGAGAGACGC
Organism: uncultured Caldilineaceae bacterium; assembly: GCA_964370975.1. Lineage (GTDB taxonomy): Bacteria > Chloroflexota > Anaerolineae > Caldilineales > Caldilineaceae > UBA5069. The sequence goes on from CAYJNV010000035.1 coordinate 13,129, forward strand.
TTGCACGAAGCGCTCGGCCTCCTGAGGGCTCAAGCCGTCGAGGCGCATGCAGCCGACGGCAATCACCGGCACATTCAGCGCGCTTGTTCCCAATTGCATGGTGCGCATGAGATGGAATCTCCGTTCGTGGTGGATGGATTGGTAGCCCGCATCGTCTTGCGGCAGCGGTCAGCGTGGTGCAACCATTGTAGCACAGGCACAGGAGCGGCCGTGCAGCCGCCAGCGCGCGGCGGCGCCCTCGTGACGTTGGAGCACGTTTTCGAGAGGTGTGCCGCTGCGTGCAATTGGTAACGTTTACATGATTGCACGCTTGACAGAGACCCGCACAGAGTGTACGCTGTGCCCACTGCATGATGCAGCCCCGTGCCCATCGCTGTGCACACCCGTCAGCCACTTCCATCCTCCAACTGCATACTTCCCAAACGTACCAGGCCAGGTCGAGGACGAACTCGACCCACCGCCGAGTACTCCTGGCTGCCGCATTGCCTGCCCACGTCGTTATCACCTGCGTTCGCAAGTACTCTTGTGCCATCGATCGCGTTACAACCGAACCAAGGAGACCCACATGTTGCAAAAGCCTTCAATGCTCCGCTCGCCGATTGGCCTGGCACTGACCCTGGTGCTGGTCCTCTCTCTGCTGCTTGCGGCCTGCGCCGCGCCTGCGGCTGCACCTGCTGCGGCGCCCGCCGACGCCAGCGCAGCCCCCGCCGACGCCGCCGCAGGCGGCAAATCGGGCGGCACCTTGATCTACGGCCGCTATGCCGACTCGCTTTTCCTTGACCCCGTGCTCAACGACGCCAACCTCGACATCTGGGTGCTCAACAGCCTGTATGACACCCTGCTGCAATCAACCGCTGACGGCACAGGCATTGAGCCCATGCTGGCTACGGGCTACGAAGCAGCCGAAGATGGTTTGTCCTACACAGTCACGCTGCGCGACGGCATCAAGTTTGCCGACGGTTCTGACATCACCGTAGAGGACGTGATTTGGTCGCTGGACCGTGCACGCAACCCCGAGAACGGCATCTGGAGCTTCTCGCTCGAGTCTGTCGCATCTGTGGAGGCCGTGGGCGACAACCAGGTCAAGCTGAACCTGAACCGCCCCGACCCGGCGATTCCCGCTGCGCTGGCCATGTTCAACAGTGCGATCATGTCCAAGGCGCTCTTTGAGGCCACCCCTGGCGATACGGACGCGGACAAGGCCAAGGCCTTTGCCGAGAAGCCCATCGGCTCCGGCCCGTTCGTACTGTCGGAATGGGCGCGCGGCTCCCACATGGACCTGGTGCGCAACCCCTACTACTGGCAGACGGACGCCGACGGCGTGCAGTTGCCCTATCTGGATGGCGTGCGCTTCGAGATCATTCCTGAAGACGCCACCCGCATTCTGAAGTTGCAGGCAGGCGAGATCGACGGCGCCGAGTTCATCCCGCTGAGTCGCGTGGGCGAACTGGACAGTGACCCCAACGTCAACATGCAGCTCTTCCCCTCCACCAAGGTGGTCAGCCTGCTCATGAATGGCCGCCCCGAACTGCTGGACGGCACCCCCAATCCCCTCTCCGATGTGCGTGTGCGCCAGGCGCTGAACTACGCCACCGACAAGGATGCCATCATCCAGCTCGTCACCTTCGGCACGGGCACGCCCGAGCGCTCCTTCATGTCCTCGGCCACACCGCTCTTTGCGCCGCAGCAGATGTATGACTATGACCTGGAGAAGGCCAAGGCGCTGCTGGCGGAAACAGACTACGCTGACGGCTTTGATGTCTCGATCCTGGCCATCTCGGGCAATGCCGATGACGCGGCCGTGACAGTTGCCGTGCAGCAAATGTGGGCGCAGTTGGGTGTCAACCTCAAGATTGAACAGGTGGATGCGGCGACGCGCACCGAGCGCTACCGCGCCAATGACTTCCAGATGCGCACGTCGGCCTGGACGAATGACATCAACGACCCCAGCCAGATCACCTCGTACTTTGCCATTTACTCAGTGGTGGAGTCGCTGCACACGGGCTTCCAGAATGCCGAGCTCGAAGACCTCTTTGCGCAGAGCCAGAAGGAGCTTGACCCGGCCAAGCGCGCCGAGATGTACAACCGCATCCAGCAGATCTATGTGGAGGCTGCCCCGATCCTCTTCCTGTACGAGACCCCCTACCCGGTGGCCTTGCGCAACAACGTCCAGGGCTTCCACCAGATCCCGCTCGGCCAGAATATCTTCACCAACGCCTATCTTGAGAAGTAGGCCAGGCCCGGTCACCCAGTAGGGTGTGCGAGGTGCGTGGACCATAGAGTCCACGCACCTCGCGTGTGGGCCGCGGGGGGCGCTCCTGTGAATCGATTGAACTATATTCTTGTACGGCTGCTGCAGATCGTCCCCACCTTCTTCATTATCATGTTCGTTGTCTTCCTCATGGTGCGTCTGCTGCCCGGCGATCCGGCCAGCGCCGTGCTGGGCGACCGAGCAACGGAAGAGGACATCGCGCGCATCAACGCGCAGTTGGGACTCGACAAGCCGATCCTCGTGCAGTTTGGCATCTTCGTCAAGGATTTCTTCCGCGGCGACCTGGGCGACTCAATCAGCTTCAGAATCCCCGTGACGACGCTCATCCTCCAGCGTGTGCCGGTCACCATCTTCCTTACGCTTTATGGCGCTGTGTTGGCGGTGATTCTGGCGGTGCCGCTGGCCTTTCTGGCCGCGGTGCGGCGCAATACGGTGACAGACAATGTCATCCGCGCCGTATTCCAGGTGGGTCTCTCCATGCCCACCTTTTACGTCGGCTTGCTGCTGCTCACGTTGCTGGGGGCGCAACTAGGCCTCTTCCCCATTGGCGGCTACGGTGACACCTTCGGCGAACCCCTTTACCACCTCTTTCTGCCGGCCCTGACTCTGGGGCTGAATCTTGCCGCCATTCTTATGCGCACCTTGCGCGCATCCATTATTGAAGTCCTCACGGCCGAATACGTGGATTTTGCCCGCGCCAAAGGGTTGGCAACGCGCGTCGTTATGCTCAAGCATGTGTTGCGCAATGCGCTCATCTCCACGATTACGCTGCTGGGGCTCAACATCGGCGCGCTCTTTGGCGGCGCCGTCATTACCGAGACGGTCTTCGCAATCCCCGGCGTGGGACGACTGATGGTCGACTCGATTTTTGGGCGCGATTACCCCATGGTTGTGGGCCTGACGTTGACCTTTGCCATTCTGGTTTCTCTCGCATTTCTGCTGACTGATTTGGCGTATGCGCAACTTGACCCGCGCGTGGACATGGCGTAATCGCGCCGCTAATCCTGCGCGCAGGAGGTGTGTATGGCAGCAACAACTGCTCCGAGTATCAGCAATTTCCGCGCTGCGTCGCGGCACAAAAGGAAATTCACGCTCTTCGCCGGGCTTTTCATGTTGGCCATTTTCGTCACCCTGGCTCTCTTTCCGGAGCAACTGGCCCCCTACAGCCCGACGGACTTCGACTATACCGCCATTATGGCGGCCCCCAGCGCGAGCCATCTCTTTGGCACGGACAACTTCGGCCGCGACATCTTCTCGCGCACGATCTGGGCAGCGCGCATTGACCTGCAAATTGCCCTCTTCACCACCCTCGTTCCCTTCTTCGTGGGCACATTTGTGGGTGCAGTGGCCGGCTATGCAGGCAAGTGGGTGGATGCGATTTTTGGCCGCATCGTGGACGTTGTCGTGGTCTTCCCCTTCCTCGTCCTCGTCATTACAATCGTGGCGTTCCTGGGGCCTGGCCTGCGCAACATGTACATTGCTGTAAGCCTCGTCGGCTGGGTGGCCTACGCCCGCCTCGTGCGTGGCGAGATGATGGTGCAAAAGCACTCAGAGTACGCGATGGCAGCGCGCACGATGGGCTACACCTCGTGGCGGATCATTTTGCGCCACCTCGTTCCCAATGTGATTGGCCCGGCCATCACCTACTGGATGACGGCCATGTCGCTGGGCATTTTGTTGGGAGCCAGCCTGGGCTACCTGGGCCTGGGCGCACAGCCGCCCACCGCCGAATGGGGCGTCATGGTGGCCGACGGCAAGAACTTCATGACCACGGCGCCGTGGATTTCCACCTTCCCGGCCCTCGCCCTCACGCTGGCAGGCATTACCTTCAGCCTGCTTGGTGATGGGCTGGCCGATTTGTTGAGGCCGCGTCAATGAGCATCTTCGTGACGGAAAGCAACAAGCAGAGCGGCGCGCCGCTGCTCCAGGTGCGCGACCTGCGCACGGTCTTCCATACCAGTCGCGGCCCGCTCACGGCCGTCAATGGCGTCAGTTTTGATCTCTATGGCGGCGAGGTGCTGGGCTTGGTGGGCGAGTCCGGCTCTGGCAAGAGCGTGACGCTGCGCTCGCTCATTCGCCTGATTGGGCGCAACGGCGAGATCGGCGGCAGCGTGGTGTGGCGCGACCGCGAAATCATGACGCTCTCCGACGCCGACCTGCGCGAGGTGCGCGGCGGCGAGATCAGCATTATCTTCCAGGAGCCCATCAGCGCACTCAACCCCGTGCTGCCCGTGGGCGAGCAGATCAAGGAAACGCTGCGCGAGCATACCAACCTCGCCGGCGCACAGATTGAAGAGACCGCGGTTGAACTGCTGACGATGGTGGGCATTGCCTCCGCCTCGCGCCGCCTCAAGGATTATCCGCATCAATTCTCGGGCGGCATGCGCCAACGCGTGATGATTGCGATTGCGCTGGCCTCCAATCCGCAACTGCTGCTGGCGGACGAACCGACCACTGCGCTGGATGTGACGATTCAGGACCAAATCCTCAAGTTAATCCTGCGCCTCAAGGAGCAACTGGGCATGAGCGTCATCCTGGTGACGCATGACCTGGGCGTCGTGGCGCAAACCTGCAACCGTGTGGCCGTCATGTACGCCGGGCGGCTCATGGAGGTGGCATCGGTGGAGGATATCTTCCAGCGCCCCCGCCATGCCTACACGCTTGGGCTGCTCAATTCGGTTCCCAGCGGCGGCGCCAACCGCAAGCCGCTCCTGCCCATCCCCGGCGCGCCGCCCGACTTGGCAAAGCTGTCGGCGGGCTGCCCCTATGCACCCCGCTGCAGCTATGTGACAGACGCTTGCCTGGCCGAGCCGCCGCCCCTGGTTGAGGTGGGTTACAAACGCTTCTCCGCCTGTATTCACCATGACCAACTGGCGTTGCCTGGCGAAGCTGCGCCGGGCCAGCTCGCCGGAGAGGAGCACGCCGCATGACAATGGCTTCTGCAGACCAGGGGTCCGGCGCGGTCCTGCTTGAAATTGCCGACCTGCACAAACGCTTCCCGGTGGCGCAATCGCTCGTCGAACGTATTCGCGGCGAAGGCAGCCGCGAAGTCAAGGCGCTCAATGGTGTCAGCCTGAGCGTGCGCCGCGGCGAGACGCTGGGCATTGTGGGCGAATCGGGCTGCGGCAAGACGACCCTGGCGCGCTGCATTGTGCGCCTGTACGACGCCAACAGCGGCACCATCCGCTTTGACGACGTCGACGTGTTGGGCCTCAAGGGCACCGCCCTGCGCACCTATCACCGCCGCGTGCAGATGGTCTTTCAGGACCCCTTCAACTCGCTGAACCCGCGCATGACCGTCGGGCAAACGCTGGGCGAGGCGCTGCGCGTCCACCGCTTGCGGCCCCCCGATCAGATTGACGCCCGTATCCGCGAACTGCTGGATCTGGTGGGTCTGCCCGAGGACGCCGCCCAACGCCTGCCGCATGAGTTCTCCGGCGGCCAGCGCCAGCGCATCGGCATTGCGCGTTGCCTCTGCGTGGAGCCTGAGGTGCTGGTGGCCGATGAACTCGTATCGGCGCTCGATGTCTCCGTTCAAGCCCAAATCATCAACCTGCTGCTGGACCTGCAGGAGCGGCTTAACCTGACCGTGCTCTTTGTCGCGCATGACCTGCGTCTGGTGCGCCACATCTCGCATCGCGTCGCGGTGATGTACCTGGGCAGCGTTGTGGAACTGGCCGAAACCGAACGCATCTTCTCGCAGCCCCAGCACCCCTATACGCAGGCGCTCATCTCTGCGGCGCCCACATTGGACCCGACGCGCAGAAGCACCGTCGAAGCGGTGCAGGGCGAGCTTCCCAGCCCTCTCAACTTGCCCACGGGTTGTCCCTTCCACACGCGCTGCCCCAAGGTCTTTGACCGCTGCCGCATTGAAACGCCGCGTCTCAAGGCCCACGATGCGCTGCACTTCACAGCGTGCCATCTCTACGACGAACCGACTAACGGCGCCGGCGTCCTCGCAACCCCAACGCAAACAGGCGCTCGCTGAGCGTGCGAAGTTAAAGCCCGACAATTCACTCCAAAAGAGGAACCCCAATGCGTATTTCCGACATGAACTGGATGCAGGTGGAAGAGTATCTAAAGCGTGATGACCGGGCCGTCGTGCCCCTGGGCAGCACCGAGCAGCATGCCTATCTTAGCCTCAGCGTCGACAGCATCCTCTCCGAACGCGTGGCCATCGAATCGGCCGAGCCGCTCGGGGTGCCGGTCTTCCCGGTGCAGGCGTATGGCGTCACCCCCTATTTCCGGGCCTACCCCGGCACCGTGAGCCTGCGTGTGGGCACCTACATCGCCCTGGTGCGCGACATTCTGGACAGCCTTGGCAACAGCGGCTTCAAGCGCATTCTGATCGTCAACGGACACGGCGGCAACGCACCTGCCGACGCCCTGGCCACCGAGTGGATGGCCGATAACCCAGGCGTGCACGTGAAGTTCCACAACTGGTGGAATGCGCCCAAGACCTGGGCCAAGGTGCAGGCGACCGACAAGATGGGCAGCCATGCCTCGTGGATGGAGAACTTCCCCTGGACGCGCCTGGCCGGCGTTGCCGTGCCCGCCGAACAGAAGATTGTGCCCGACCGGACAGGCAAGGCGCGGCTTGTGGGCACGGAGATGCGCACGGCCTATGGCGACGGCAACTACGGCGGTGTCTACGAACGCCCCGACTCCGAAATGCTGGCGCTGTGGGATGTGGCAATCGCCGAAACGCGCACACTCATCACAGACGGGTGGGATTGACCATGCGCTTGCTGATCTGGGGCGCGGGCGCCATTGGCGGGACAATTGGCGCGTACATGGCGCGCGCCGGCCATGACGTGACCTTTGTGGACAACGCCGCCGTGCACGTGGATGCGATCAACGCGCAGGGGCTCGCCATCACGGGCCCCATTGCCACCTTTACGGTGCGGGCCCCCGCCTTTACGCCCGATAAGGTGAGCGGCCAATGGGAGACGATTCTGCTCGCCGTCAAGGCGCAGGATACGGCAGCGGCCACGCACGCGCTGGCCCCTCACCTTGCGCCGGACGGCTACGTGGTGTCGGCGCAGAATGGCTTGAACGAACTTGTGATTGCCGAGATCGTGGGAAAGTCGCGCACCGTCGGCTCCTTCGTCAACTTCGGCGCCGATTACATGGAGCCGGGTGTCATTATGTACGGCGGCCGGGGCGCCGTGGTGCTGGGCGAATTGGAGGGCGCGCGCACGCCGCGCGTTGTGGCGCTGCACAGCGCGCTGCTCGAATTCGAGCCGAACTCAATCATCACGCCCAACATCTGGGGCTTCCTGTGGGGCAAACTGGCGTACGGCGCGCAACTCTTCGTGACGGCGCTCACCAACGAATCCATTGCCGACGCGCTGGCCGATCCCGCCTACCGCGCCCTGTACATTGCCATCGCGCGCGAGGTGATGTCCGTGGCCACGGCCCAGGGCATTACGCCCGAGGCCTTCAACGGCTTCAACCCGCACGCCTTCATGCCGGACGCGGATGAGGCGGTGGCACTCGCGTCGCTGGATGACATGGTGGCCCACAATCGCAAGTCGGCCAAGACACACAGCGGTATCTGGCGCGACCTGGCCGTGCGCAAGCGGCGCACGGAAGCCGACGCGCAACTGGGGCCAATTGTGACCTTTGGCGCCGCGTCGGGCGTGCCCACGCCGCTGACGGCCAAGACGATCGAGCTTGTGCACGAAATTGAAGAGGGACAGCGTCCCTTGCAGCTTGCCAACCTGGATGAGTTGACGGCGCTTCTACGGAATTAGGCGTACGCAGCAGTGAAACGAACGACTGCTCAACGCGAAGTCGCACGGGACGCAGTGAACCGCACCTTTCTTTCTTTGCGGTGCTTCGCGTCCTTTGCGACTTTGTATTGAAGTCTGTTGGCGCAACGGGGGCATGGCGCGATGGAAACCGTGGGTGACGATGAATTGCTCTTTGCTTCCATTGGCGAAATCGCGCGCCGTTACCGTGCGGGCACGCTCTCGCCCGTCGAGGTGACCGAGCGCACGCTCGCGCGCATTGAGGCGCTGAACCCAACGCTCAACGCATTCATCACCGTAACCGCGGATACGGCGCTGGCGGCGGCGCGCCAGGCGGAGGCGGCACTGCGCGCCGGTGAGGACCGCGGCCCGCTCCACGGCATCCCCATTGCCCTGAAAGACCTGGTGGATACCGCTGGCGTGCGCACGACCTGCGGCGCGCGCATCCTTGCTCACAACGTGCCACAGCAGGACGCCCGCATTGTGCAGAATCTGCGCGCCGCGGGGGCTGTACTGGTGGGCAAGACCAATATGCTCGAGTTTGCCTACGGCATTGTGCACCCCGACTTTGGCCCCACCTGGAATCCCTATGACCCCACGCGCACGGCGGGTGGCTCCAGCGGCGGCTCGGCGGCGGCGGTTGCGGCCGGCCTCTGCTTTGCCTCGGTGGGCACCGACACCGGCGGCTCGATTCGCATTCCCGCGGCCTACTGCGGCGTGGCGGGCTTCAAGCCACCCTATGAGCTTGTCAGTCTGG
>CAYJNV010000036.1:0-14312 GCA_964370975.1 uncultured Caldilineaceae bacterium
GGTCTATTCGTAACACCTACAGCGGATCTTCCCAGTGACGAGCCGATGCAAAACAGCGTCTTCATCTTCCTGCCCGCCATTCAGCGGTAGACAACAAGTTGTAACAGACAGTAACCAGACAAGACCGGCGGCCATCGGGAGTCCGCCCGATAGCCGCCGGCTGTTTCGCCTCGGCAAGATCTACAGGCGCGAAGCGGGGCAGTAATGGCCGCAGCCTGCCCTGCTTTGTTTGCGGCGCAATTTGCCTGCGACTGGCCTGCGCCGTACCATGGACAAATGGTATTGATTGCGCAGGGTGCATCGCTGGGTGCAGGCTACTGGACATTCTTGCTGGGCACGCTCGTACTGACGGCGGCGCTTGGCGTGTCCACCTGGGCCACGGCGCGACTGCTGCGTACCTGGCGGCCCGACTTCAACCCGCTGCTGCAGCCCGCCGATCTGCTGCTGCGCGTGGTGCTGGTTGGCCTTTGCATACTGTTGGGGTCATTGAGCGGCGTGCCTGCGACGCGCCTGGGGTGGCAATGGCCCAGCGCAGGCGCGCAGATTGCGCTGGGCGTGGGGTTGGGGCTGCTGCTGGCGCTTCTGTTCTATCTGAGCACGCGCCTTCTGGTTGCGCGCACAGGCTATCGCTTCTATTCGCCGCTGCTGGTGGAATTGCTCGCGCCTCACTCAGCCGCCGAGTTTTCAGCCATTGCACTCGCGCTGATTCCCAGCGTGCTGCTTGAAGAATTGCTCTTCCGCAGCCTGTGGATTGGCGGCGTTTCCGTCTTGCTGCCGCCGCTTGTGCTGATTGCCGCGGGGAGCCTGCTCTTCGGGTTGATGCACAGCCCACAAGGGGCGGTGGGCATGGTTGGGGCGGCGCTGGCGGGGCTCATCTTCGGCCTGCTCTTCATGGCAGCAGGTAGTCTGCTGCTGCCCGTCGTGGCGCATTATGTGGCCAACCTGGCGCAACTTGCCGCCGCACCGTGGCTACTCAAGAAACAAGAACTTTGACGCAAAGGCGCCACGACGCAAAGAACCGAAAAGAACCGCAAAGAACCGCAACGACAGGAATAGCGTTTTGGTACACGAATGAAGCGGAAAAACCACGGTTCGATCTGTCTTCCGTTGTTTCCGTGTGCCAAAACGCTCTTCTCGCTGTTGCAGTTCTTTGCGGCTTTGCGCCTTTGCGTCGTACTGAACTTCTATAGCGCGGGGGCTTCGGAGGGAGACTCGGCGGGCAGGGGCGTATCGTAGACACCTGCGCGGCCCATGCGCCGAATCTTGAGCAGTTCGCGCACCATGTTGATTGTGTCATGCACAGGGCGCACGCGGCTGTCCGTCTGGTAATACCATTCGATGGGCACTTCGGTGAGGTTGAGACCGTGCAGGCGCGCAATGTAGAGCACCTCCACGTCAAAGCCCCAGCCGTCAATGTGTTGCAGCGGAAAGACCGTCTGCGCGGCGGTGCGCGTGAAGCACTTGAAACCGCACTGCGTGTCCTGAATGCCCGAAACCGCCAGCACGCGCACGAGCAGGTTGAAGATGCGCCCCATGAAGTGGCGGTAGAAAGGCTCGTCGTAACGCACCGCGCCGGGGATTTCACGGCTGGCAATGGCTACGTCATAGCCGTGCGCGGGCAACGCCGGGGGCAGAAACTTGCCGATCTCCGTGACGGGCATGGAGAAGTCCGCATCGCAAATGAAGAGATAGTCGCCCCGCCCCGCCAACATGCCCACCTTGACGGCTGCACCCTTGCCGGGTGTGCTGTGCAGCAGCCGCACTCGGAAGTTGTCTTCAGGGCGGACTTGGGTGGCAATGAAGGTGTTCACGGCTTCACTCGTGCCGTCGGTCGAGCCGTTTTCGACCACGACGATCTCGGCACCATACGCTTGCGCGCGCAGATATTCCGCCACCCTGAGCAGGGAAGGGGGCAGCCTCCGCTCTTCGTTGTATGCGGGGATTACAATCGTCAGAAACGGAGTTGAGCTATCCGTCACGGAATGGCAATTTCCAGATGAAGGGAAGCCACGTTTTGCGGGGAGTGGCGCCCGTGCGTCGCGCAAAAACAATCAGCAGCATTACAGTCTACATGACTCTACATGCTTTTTGGAATTTGCGTGACGCATTGTTGGAGGCTGCCGACAGCCAACCTACTATCGCCAGCCTATCAATCCTGCAATCGCAAAGAAGGCGCACACCTGAACAACGAGGGTGCCGCCCCAAAGCAGGTAGGCGCCCGCCTTTTGGCCGCGCATGGCCAGCAGCGCGCCCCACAAGCCATTGATGACCCACGCCATGAGCCCAATTGCCGGGAGCAGGAAGAGCCCCTGCTTCTCGCGCACCAATTCGGGCGTGCCCTCGGCGGTGTAGCGGACGGCCATCACATCGGGCAGGCCGGGAAAGCGAATCATGAGGCCGCCAAAGAGCAGAATTGCGCCCAGCAGACCCACCATCACGAGTGTGAGCCCCAGGCGGTCGCCGCTAAAGAGGCGCGTCGGGTCGAAGCGGCGCTCCAGTCCCATTGCCACGTTGGCAACCGGACCCATGCGAGCACGTTCGTAGACCGCTTCGGCGAACTCTTCGGGGTAGGCGGGCGCGAGTGCGTAATGCGTGGCGGCCGTCTCCAGCAGCAGGCATTCGCTGAGGGGGCGCGACGCAAGCAGCGAGACGCCCAGTTCGTTGACGCGGGGTCGTACAAAGTGCGCCGGCCAGTTGATCCAGAAGCGCATGCTGCGCTCAACGCTGCGCGCGCCGCGCAAAGCCGTTGCGCTCGCACCCGTATCGCGCGCCACCGCCACGGTTTCTGTCACTGCCACGTCCGGCTGTACAGGCGCTTCGTCCCAGGGTAGCGTCATCTCCTGCACGTTGGCAAGGGGAATAGTCTGGCGCACATCGGCCCAGCGCACAGTGACGGCGTTGCGGTCCACCCAGTACTCAAGCGAGAACGCGATCCATGTGCGATAGGCCACGTGCAGCAACACAGGGATGCTGAGCAGCAGTATGGAGACCAGCGCAAAGGTTAGCCAGTCGGTGGTGCGCTGACGTATCCACTGCGCGACAAGTATCTGGATAATCACAATCCACGCGCAAACGGCCGCGCCTTCCCAGCGCGCCGGCAAGTCGGCGGGCCTAAAGACCATGGCGCGCCTCAACCCCGCCCACTGGCGTACGCACGTCGTCTGCGCTTGCGCGCACCTGCAGCGTGTCGAAGGTCCAGTGGCGCAACTGCGCCTGCACAATATGCTCGGTCATGTCCAGCCCAATGGGAGTGATGCTGACTCTGTCGTTGGCGACGGCGCCGACGTCGGTGCCGTCATCCGCCACATCGGTGGGGAGCGCGCCGTAAAGCCAGTAGTAGGGGCGGCCGTAGGGATCCTCGCGCCGCACCAGTTCGTCGGCATAGGTGCGCACGCCCAGACGCGTTACCTCAATGCCCTGCAACTGGCTGGGCGGCACGGCCGGGACATTGACGTTGAGCATAGTGCCTTTGGGCAGGCCATGCTCCAGTACCTGGGCTGCCACCATCGCGCCCACCACGCCTGCCAGGCGGCGCGCGGCGCCGAGGTCGCATTTGGCCAGCGGCTCGAGCGCCGTGCTCACGGCGATGCCTGGAATGCCGAATATGGTCGCCTCGCGCGCACAGGCCACTGTGCCGCTGTAGTTGGTGTCATTGCCCATGTTGTGGCCGTTATTGATGCCCGAAACCACGAGGTCGATCGGTACGTCGAGCGCGCCGAGCAAGGCCAGTGCAACGCAATCCGCCGGGCCGCCGGAGGTGGCAAAGGCTTCGCTGCCGTCTTCCAGGCGCACGCTGTTGATGCGCAGCGGATCATGCATCGTGCGCGCGTGGCCCGCGGCGCTCCAGTTGCGTTCGGGCGCCAGCACATAGACGGTGCCCAGCCCATCGAGCGCCTGCTTGAGTGCCAGCAGGCCCGGCGCCCGTACACCATCGTCATTTGTTATCAGGATATTCGGCATGGTGTCGAGTTCACTCTACTTCTGGTTGGTTGGCTGGTTGATTTGTTAACTGGCGGACTGGCGGACTGGCGGACTGGTGGACTGGTGGACTGGTGGACTTGCGTACTCCCGTTGCGGGGGAGCCCGACTCTGACGCGCAAATGACTGTCAACCAGTCAACAAGCCAAAGTCCTGCCCCCGTGACTCCGCTACTGCGTCACCTTCTTATGCCGCACCCACACGCGCACTTCTTCACTCTTGGTTTCGTTGCCGGCGCGGTCGTAGGCCTGCACCTTGATCGTGTGCCCCTCTAGGTAAACGCCGCCTGCCGTGCGCACGGCCGCAAAGCCGTCACCATACTCAAGAATCGTGCCCGGCTGCACTTCGGGGTCATCGCTGGTGAAAGCGGGCCATGCCACGCCGCCATCCACCGATGTGTCGCGCATGATTATCTTCCAGCGTTCGTTGAAGGGCGAAACGGTGGCCGTGCCGATGACATTGCCATCCACATAGAAATCTACCTTGCCCACCGCCCACGTGTCGTTGACGATGGCGTTGATGTTGATCTGCTCGTCATCCTCCATCACGTAGAGGCGATCGCCGATTGGCTCACTGAGCACCACGCTGGGCGGCGTGTTGTCAATCGTCACAGGCGTGGTCCACTGCTTGGGGCCTTCGGAGCGGTTCACCGTCAGTCGCAGCGTGTAGAGTCCCTCACCGAATAGCGCGGTATCAAGCGATTGCAGCCTGCCGTTGACGACCTCATCGCCCCGCTCGTCGCCAATCTGCTGCCACTCGGTAGGATCAAGTCCCTGGCCGATTTCGAGGCGGTGGCTGCCGCCGCGCGCATTGCCCATAATCTCCACGGCGCCGCCGATGTAGCCGTTAATCGTCGGTGAGATGATGGAGGTGTCGGGGTCATAGGCCACGAGTACATTCTCCTGATTGCTGCTCCCCGTGGGGGGCTGGGAGATGCCGCTGTCGCGCGCCCAGTCCTGCGCCTCGGAGGGGACAATCATAAAGGCCTGCTCGCTGCGCCGCTCGGGGGGCGTGTCGGGCGTGGCCATCTGGTTGGTCTCTGTGTCAATCTCAAATGTCTGCCACATGTTGTCGGGGCGGGTGGGTTCGGTCCCTGCCACGAAGATTTCGTTGCGCTGGTTGCTGCCTGTGCACGAGGGTGTAGGCAACAGGCCACTTGGGGTGCATACGGTCTTGTCAATGATGGTGGAGGGGCGTTCATACCAGCGCACGGGCTGTCCCTCATGCACCTTGCGCATAACGGCGTTCCAAATGGGCGCCGCGCCCGAGAGACCGGTGACGTTGACCATGGACTCGTTGTCAGTGTTGCCCACCCACACCCCCACCGTGAACTGGGGGGTGAAGCCCATCGTCCAGTTGTCCTTGAAGCCGTTGGTCGTGCCGGTTTTGGCGGCGATCTTGCGGTCGGGCAGGGTGAGGTCGGTGTTGGCGCCAAAGGCGGGCGAACGCGCCACGTCATCGCTCATGATGTCGGCAAGGACATAGGCGACATCGGCGTTGACAATGCGCTGGGCTTCGGGCTGGTCATACTTCTTGAGTACATTGCCGGCGCTGTCGCGTACCTGCAGCATCGCCACGGGATCGAGAGTGCGGAAACCGGGGCTCAGTTGCTCGGGCAGGCGCGGCTGGCCAATCATGACGCCGCCGTTGCCCAGCACCGAGTAGGCGTAGGTGTGGTCGATGAGCGAGACTTCGCCACCGCCCAGCACCAGGCTAAGGCCGTAGAATCCCAGGCCGCGGTTGAGCCCGTTGATGCCCAGTTGGTGGGCCATGCGCAGCGCATCGCCCACGCCAACCTGCCCGAGTACGCGCACGGCGGGGATGTTATATGAGCGCGACAGTGCGCTGCGCAGCGACACAGGGCCGTGATACTGGCGGTCGTAGTTCTCCGGGCGGTAGTAGGTGCCATCCGCCTGGGGAAAGGCCGTGGCGACGTCCAGAATCATGCTCGCGGCGGTGCTTCCCTCCTGCAGCGCCGTGAGGTAGACAAAGGGCTTGAAACTTGAGCCGGGCTGCCGCTCGGCCGTGGCCACATTCACCTGGCCGTCGATCTTGTCATCGTTGTAGTCCAGCGAGCCGACCATGGCGAGGACCTCGCCCGTGTCGTTGCGGATCACCACGATGGCGGCGTTGCTGGCGTTCTTGCCCTGCTCAACCAGCTTGGCCACCTGCTCGCGCGCCGTCTGCTCGGCGTATTTCTGCAGGTCCACGTCCAGCGTCGTGTAGACCTCCAGCCCCTTCTTCCAGATGAAGTAGGGGTCGTCGGCGGTGTTGAACTCATCCTTGATGCGCTGGAGCACGTAGAGCGCAAAGTGCGGCGCTGTGAGGATGTCAAAACGTTCGGCTACCGAGGTCTTCAACGCCAGCGGCACCGCAAAGGCGGCGTCGGACTCAGCCTGCGTGATGACCCCTGCTTCGACCATCGCGTTGAGCGTGATGCCCTGGCGCGTCTTGGCGTCATCCGGGTTGTCAATGGGGTTGAGCGCAGGGAACTGCGGGATGGGCGCAAGCATGGCCGCCTCGGCCAGCGTCAGGTCGGCGCTGCTCTTGCCGAAATAGACCTGGCTTGCTGCCTCAATGCCATAGGCCAGGTTTCCGTAGAAGTTGTAGTTCAGGTACCACTCGAGGATCTTCTCCTTGGAATAGCGGCGCGTCACCTCCAGCGAGAGGATGACTTCCTTGATCTTGCGGGCGTAGGATTGCTGCGCGCGGTCTTCTACGGGGATGAACACGTTCTTGATGAGTTGCTGCGTTATTGAGGAGCCGCCCTGCACGGCGCCGCCCTGCACATTAGAGAAAAAGGCGCGGAAGAGGCCGCGCAGATTGACGCCGGGATTCTCGAAGAAGTTGCGGTCCTCCAGCGCCACGGCCGATTTCCACACCCACGGTGACATTTCGTTGAGGGGGATGAAGGTGCGGTCGCCGCGGAAGGGGCGCGGGTCCACGCTTTCGTAAAGCAGGTGTTGACCGGTGCGGTCGTAGATGCGCACAGTCTGGAAGTCGTCCTGCTGCTGCTCGATGAAACTGGCGTCGGGCAACTGGTCGGCATAGGAGTTGTAGATGCTGAGGCCCAGCGCGACGCCGCCGCCCACCATGCCGCCCACCACAAGGCCGCTGACAAGGACGATCGCGAGGACGCTCTGGCCAAGCCAGAACCAGGGACGGGGTTTGATTTGTTCAGCGCGCGTCCGCTGGCGGCGATTCAACAGTACGCGTTCGTGTCGGTTCATTCGGTGCATGTAAGGAGTGTATCCGAAAAAGGTGCAGTGACGGGCTGATAATAAACAGCTTGTCAATGATCATTGATCAATGATCATTGATCAATTTTCCTTCTCTACGACAAGCAAGTGGCTGATGCCGAAATTCGTCAGCGGCGACGATTCGAGCGCATAGGTAACGCGGCGCAGCCACTTGCCCAACGCGGGCCGGCTGTAGACCAGGTTGTCGTAACCGGGGTAGATCTCGGTCAAATGCGCGACGCGCACCGGCTGGCCCAGGAAGAGCGCCAGCAGCTCCTTGCGCGTGTAGGCGCGCACGTGCGGCGCAAGGCGATTGCGCAGCGTGTCGGGCAGGTAGTTGATCAGCGGCGTATTGCCAAAGTAATAATGGCCGTTCCAGAAGTGGCCGTGCGTCTCAAAGGGATAGAGGCGGTTGGGCGCAAAGATGACTGCCCGCCCGCCCGGCGCAAGCACGCGCACAATTTCTGCAGCGGCCATGGCATCATCGTACACGTGCTCCAGCACCTCGTGGCTCAGCACCAGGTCGAAGCTGCCGTCGGCGTAGGGCAGTTGCTCGCCCAGGGCCAATGCAAAGCGTCCTTCAGGCACGTTGGTGTCGGCAATTTGCAGGTGCTCGGGTTCAATGTCAATGGCGTGCACGGCGTGGCTGTGGGGCAGCAGCGCATGCACGTACATACCCACGCCGCAGCCATCGACCAAAACGTTGGCGAATTTGCCGCCATTGCGGGTCTTCCCCCAGCGCAGAATGAGGTCGAGACGGCGCTTCTGTCCGGCGCGCCACACCATGCTGGGGTTGCCGCGCTGTGCGGCGCGTTCGCCATGAAGTTCGAGGATTTCTGTCGCGTCTAGTGTCATTTGATGTCGCAACGAGCGATTGACAAATGATGATTGGTACGTGACGTGCGAGAGATTGGCGTCGACACAATCATCAATTCTCAATCATCAATGATTCGTTCCCAGCTATCACTCATGTTTCCGCTATTTCGTCCCTACGTGTATCGCCACAGTGCCAAACATGCGCAGGCGGTAGACCACGTTCCGAAGCCCCGCCTGCTCCATGAGACGCTGGAGCTCATCCGGTTCCACAAAATGTTGCGTGCTCTGCGGCAGGTAGGTGTAGGCCTCGCGGTCGCCACTGATGAGGCCTCCCAGGAAAGGCACAATCGTATCAAAGTAGATGCGGCTGCATTGGCCAATCAGCGTATCGCTGGGCGGCGTCGTCTCGAGGCAGAGGACGCGGCCACCGGGCTTGGTCACGCGCGCCATCTCGCGGAAGGCTGCCGTGCGGTCCACCACGTTGCGCACAAGGAATCCGCTGACAACGGCATCCATGCTGCCGTCAGGAAAGGGCAAGTGATAGGTGTCGGCTTGCGCAAAGGGCAACTGCAGCCCGGGCGTCTTGTTCACGCCTGCCGCCATCATCTCATAGGTGAAGTCCACACCAATGGCCCGTACCGTGGGCAGCCGCTCCAGGGCGGCATAGCCGATGTCGCCCGTACCGGTGCCCACATCCAGCAGGCGGCCGTGGGGAGGCAGGTTGCTCAGTTCCAGCAATTCACGCCGCCAGCGCTGATCTTGTCCCAGTGTCATCAGCCTGTTCATCAAATCGTAGGTCGGCGCGATGCGCGCAAACATGCTGTTGACGAAGTGCGGCTTCTCCTCGGCGGGCGGCAATACGCGAGATTCACTCATGCGAAGTTCCAGTGTGCTATGGACGCGCGTGCGCGTCCCAACTGCAGTCAGTCTGCGGCCGGACGAGCGGGCTACAGGATGGAGCGGCGTGGCGTCGTGGCTGCATCGAGTGCACGTCGCACGCTGGCCGGATAATTGGCCAGCAGCGCATCCACGCCCAGGCTCAGGTACCAGTCGACGCGTGCTTCGGGATTCGGGTCGAGCGGGGCCACAATGCTGCCCTGTGCGCGCGCCTTCTCCATGTACCACGGGTTGAACAGCAAGATCGGCCAGAACGGGCCCAGAATGCGCGCGCCCGCCCTGGGCTTGGGATCCTTGAGGGTGATGAAGCCGATGGGGATCTCCGGGGCGACCGCCTGCACACTCTGCACATAGTCGAAGTGGAAGGACATGATGGCGACGCTCGAAGTCATGCAAGTAGCGGCCAGCGTGTCGGCCAGGGCGCGTGCGTGCGCCGGATTGGTGAAGAGGGGGTCCTTAAGTTCCAGGAGGATGGGCACTTTGGCCTGTGTCAACGCAAGCAGTTCAAGCAGCGTGGGGATGCGCTCATTGCTCCACTGGCCGTTGGGCTTGCGCGTGCGCAGTTGCTTGAGCTCGGCCAAAGTGCGGGCGCGCACGGGGCCGGCGCCGTCGGTCATGCGCTCGAGCGTGGCGTCATGGTGGAGCACGAGCACGTTGTCGCGTGTGAAGCGCAGATCGGTCTCCAGGGCATCGGCGCCCTGGTCCAGCGCACGCTGGAACGAGGCAAGGGTGTTCTCGGGCTCAACCAGGGGCACACCGCGATGCGCCACGATCATGGGACGGTCCGCCGCATACGTCGCGCGGAACTCTTTCCAGTCCATAAATCCCTCAGTCAGGGAGCGGCCCTCAGGGCACCGGCAGCAACAACTGCAGCGACCGCTCACGAAGGAGCATTTTACCACGAAGCGGCGAAGGCTCCTGATTGGGCAGGGTCAGGGCATCTACATAGTCGCCGGCGGGAAGGGCAATGACCTGCGGCGTGTGGCTCACGTTGACGGCCACGAGCACCCGTTCGCCGTCATGGCGGCGTTCGGCCAGCCAGATGCCCGCCTCCTCGTGCACCTGGAGCGTATGCAGATCGCCATAGGTTAGCACGGGCTGGCTGCGGCGCACTGCAATCCAGCGGGCAAAATCGGCGCGCAGGGCGCTATCCTGCGCCTCACCCCAGAGCATTGGGTGACGCGATTCCTCGCGGTGGGGCCCTTTGGCGCGCGGCTGGCTCAGCCCCACTTCGGTGCCGTAGTAGAGTACGGGCGCGCCTCCCAACGCAAAGAGCAACCCTGCAGCAAGCCGCAGCGTCTGCTTGTTGTTGTCCGCCATAAAGAGGAAGCGGTTCATGTCGTGGTTGTCGATAAAGGCGGGGAGGGTGAACTCTGGCCCGAAGAAGGTCCGATGACGATCGAGCCAGGCGGCGAAACCCGCCACCGACGGATTGGGTCGCAAACAGAGGTTGCGTACAGCACGCGCAAAGGCAAAATCCAGGCAGCCGTCAAGGCGGCCGGTAAACGCGCGCAGGTTGTCGCCCGCAAGCGTCACCTCGCCAAAGAGCCAGCAGTCGGGCTTGACGGCGTGGCAGGCGCGACGAAATGCGCTCCAGAAGCCCAGCGAGGGGCCGGCGGCGTAATCGAGACGATAGCCGTCAATGTCGAGTTCGCGCAGCCAGTAGCGCGCGACGTCGAGCAGATAGGCGCGCGCACCTGCATCGTCCAGGTTCAATTGGGGCATGTCCGGAACGTCAAAAAAGGTGCGAAAGCCATGGGTGTACTGGTCGCCAAAGCTGAACCAGCTACGCTCGGCGGCGCCGGCATCGGCGCGTGCGCGCACGAAGGAAGCGAAGTCGAGGGCGGTGTGGTTTATGACGAGGTCAAGCAGCACGCGCAGGCCGCGCGCGTGCGCCGCCTGCACCAGCGCGCGCAGGTCGTCCAGTGTGCCGAAGCGGGGGTCAACCGCATAATAGTCGATTGTGTCGTAGCCGTGGTTGCTGGGCGTGCTGAACACGGGGGTGAGCCAGAGGACGGTGACGCCGAGTTCGGTCAGGTCGTCCAGTCGCTCAATGATGCCGCGCAGCGTGCCGCCCCAGAAGTGACCGCTGCGCAACTCTGCTTCGGGGATGAACCTATGTGCGGCGTCGCTGCGCTGCGGGTCGCGGAAGCGGTCCACAAAGATTTGGTAAACAATGGCTTCGTGCGCCCACGCGGGGGCGGCGTCGCGGTCCACGCTGTAGGCGTAGAGCGTGCGCTCCTCCTCCGTGCGGTCAATATGCTGCTCGCGGCTCCAGATGCCGGGCGCAAAGTCGTCGCTGCGCCACGCCTCGATTACGTACTGCACGAAGGCGCCGTTGGGCTGGGCGGGGATGGCCCCCTGCCATTCGGCTACGTATCCCCAGATCAATGGCTCCCAACGAATGTTGGTGCGCTGCAGGGGCACGGTGACGCCATTGGCGGCCTTGCCGCGCGCGCCGGTGGGTCGCGTGCCGTCTGTCGTCACGTAGGCTACGACGCTGTCCGCTACGACATCGGCGCCCAGCGTCACGGTCAATGTGACAGGCTGGCCCGGCTGCGGGTCGAGGGGGCTGATGGCATACTCGTGACGCACGCCGGCGAAGCGGGCGCGTGCGGTGGTGAGGAGGCGCGCTTCATCAGCCTCAATGCCGCCGAAGACAAAGTCCTGCATGATTGATGCAGTCGCCGCAGCCGCCAATGCGCTGTCCGCGTCGGCGGCTGCATCCTTGGCCGCAGCGGCTGCCGCTTCATCGTGTGTTTGCTTTTCCATGAGCATTCCCCTCACATGCGTTTCACGTCAACGGGGCGACGAGGATAGCCTCACCGCCCCGCAAGAACAACGATAAGTGGTAATTGGTGAAGTGGTAACTGGCAAGGAGTGCAGGAGGGCGCCCGGTTCACCAATTGCCAATTACCAATTATGCCTCTGCCGTTCGCTACCCCTTCACCGCGCCGCTCGTCAAGCCGCCCACGAGATAGCGCTGGAAGATGAGGAAGATGAGCACCACCGGCAACGCTGCAATCAGAGAGCCGGCGCAAAAGACGCCCCAGCGTTGACCGTACTGTTGATAGATGAAGAGGTTGAGCCCCACCGACAAGGTGTACTGGAACTTGTCGGTGAGCACAATGCGAGCGAGCACGTACTCCGAGTAGGTGCTGATGAAGATGAGAAGACCCACCACCACAAGGATCGGACGCACAAGCGGCAGAATCACCAGCCAGAAGGTCTGGAAAGCGGTTGCGCCATCCACCGTGGCGGCCTCGTCCAAATCGCGCGGGATCGAATCAAAGTAGCCCTTCATCAACCAGGTGTTGGCGCCCAAGGTGCCGCCCAGGTAGAGAAGCAACAGGCCGGTGTGCGTGTTCAACCCAACGCGGGGCAAGTAGTCGCCCAGTTGCGTCAGGATGATGAAGAGCGCCACCATGTTGAGGAAGTTGGGGAAGACCTGAATCAGCAGCACCGATTGAAGCAACTGTCGCCGCCCCTCGAAGCGGAAGCGGCTGAAAGCATACGCGGCCAGCACCGTGATCGCCAGCGCCAGGAATGTCGTCAAGATCGAAAGCTTGAGCGAATTCCACATCCAGAGCGGGAAGGGATGCTGTGCGTTGTTAAAGAGATACTGATAATTGGCCCATGTTGGATTGCGCGGGATGAGCGGTTGCCCAATCAGCGAGTTGGTGCCATTGATCGACGCCGAGAAGATCCACACAATGGGAAAGAGCGCAAAGATCAGCATGACAATCGCCAGCAGAATACGGAAGACGAGAGCAATGCGTTTGTTGCGCTTGATTGAGCCGGTCGATCGACCGGTGACAACGCTGCTAGACATTTTCGCCTCGCTCCTCCAACATGTTCGTGTAGCGGAACTGAAGCGCAGTGATCACGATCAGGATCAGGAAAATGATCACGGTGATCGCAGCGGCGTAGCCCGCGTCCGAACCGCGCGCGCTGGCAAAGGCAATGCGGTAGGTGTAGGTCGCCAGGATATCGGTGTGGCCTACCGGTGTCGCGGTATTCGCCATGGGTGGACCCCCGCGCGCATAGAGGTCAATCACCGTGAAGTTGTTGAAGTTGAACGCGAATGAAGCCACAAGCATTGGCCCCACGGTGACGAGCAGCAGTGGCAGCGTGATGCTGCGAAACGTTTGCCATGGCGTGGCGCCATCAATTGCTGACGCCTCGTAGACATCGCGAGGCAGCGTTTGCAGCGCGCCTGTGACAATCACAAACATGTACGGCGCACCAAGCCATGTCTGAATCAGCAGGATGCCCGCCTTGGACCAGTAGGGGCTGGCGAACCACGCCGGAACCCAGCCACCTGTGACCGCAGCAATCCCCTGGCTAATGACACCGAACTGGGGGTTGAGCAGGCCCACCCAAACTGGCACACTCACAAACGCGGGAATCGCATAGGGAATGAGGAGCAACGAGCGCAGCACGCGTCGGCCGGGCATCTCGGGCACGTCGAACATGATGGCCAGGAACATGCCGACGCTGAAAGTAAGGAATACGGATAGCGCTGCGAACAGAACGGTCCACAGGAAGACCAGCAGGAAGGGCTGGCGCAACGACGGATCGGTGAAGAGGCGCACATAGTTGCGCGGGCCCACCACGGCCGAGTAGCCGCCTTCCGTCAGTCGCGTGCCATCCGGCGCGGTATAGGTGCCGTCGATAGGCTTGTAGACTGTGTTTGTCGCGTTTTCGATCAGCGCGTCCTGCTCGGCGTCGTAGACATAGGCGGGTTCAAAGCGCCCGGCTTCCCCGGGGAAACGCGGATGCGCCTGGAAGACGTCGGGCTCAATGCCAAAGACCGCCGCCTTGAGCGCGCCTTCCATGGCGGCTGCGCGGAAGGGGTTGAGCTTGCCGAAGCCCTCCAGCGTGTCGGGCGGCTCACCACTCCGTGCCACCGGTTCGCCATTGGGGGTCACGGTGAAAGGTTCTCCACCGCCATCGGGCTGCAGCCATAGCATCAGGTTGCCGTCCGGATCCTGAAAGACGGTGTATTGGTATAGAACGGCGTCGTCGGGCAGAACCGGCGGCAGGTTCTCGTAATAGTCTATCGTCTGCTGTTTCGTCAGCAGGTGGCCGTCACCATAGTTGGTGAAAGAGATGTAGACCGTGAAGAGAATGGGATAGGCGACGAAGATCATCATCAACGACAGGCCAGGGGAGACCCAGCGCAATGGGTACATGTCGGGAACGACGAAGATGAAGTTGAGGGCGAGGGTGACGAGTCCCAGCGCAAGTGGGAATGTCCAGATACCGTCGCTCAACATGCTGTAGATGAGCCATATGGCGAAGGCATCAATGACTGCGAGTGCGCCGAGCCTTGTCAGCAGCGAACCGATGCTGCCGGAACTCCTGGGGCCGGAGTCGGGG
>CAYJNV010000036.1:14322-21688 GCA_964370975.1 uncultured Caldilineaceae bacterium
CCCCGGCCCACTCTGCGTCATCGCAGTCATCAGCTAGTTGCCGTCAATGGCTTTGCGGATCTGATCGGCGGCATCCGTCATCGCCTTCTCGGGCGTCTCCGTCTGCTGACCGACAAGGGCCATGGCGTTGCCCCACGACGACCACACAGCCGACATTTCGGGGATGTTCGGCATGGGCTGGCCGGCAACTCCCGCTTCGGCGAACTGCTTCAACTGCGGGTTGTCGATCTTCTCATTTGCAGCGGTCAGTGCTGTCGGGCGACCGCCCTCGTTGTAGAGCGCCAGCATGGTGTCTTCGGTGCCCACAAATTGCTGCAGGAAGGTTTGCGCCAGCAGCGGCTGCTGGCTGAATGCACTGACCATGAAGCCCTGCACGCCCAGGAAGGGGGCGCCGGGACCAGCCGGGCCGGCAGGGATCGGACTGATCTCGTACGGCACCCCCGAATCATCCAACGCCGTGAGGTTCCATGGCCCAAGAATCGCCATCCCTGCGTCACCATTGGTGAAGGCGCCAATCAGGAGATCGCCATCAATGGCTGCACCGGAGGTCAGGAGTTTGTCCTTGTACATGCCGTCGAGCCATTCGAATGCGGCGATGGTGCCTTCACTGTCAATGCCCACGTCTTCGGGGTTCCAGGAGCCGTCCTCGTTGACGCCGAAGACGTAGCCGCCAAAGGCCGTCTGGATGCCGTAGAAGTGGTACGGGTCATTTTCCTGAATCAGATAGCCGTACTTCATGCCGCCGTCAACCAGTTCCTTGGAGATGCTCTCTACTTCGTCCCAGGTTTCGGGCGCTTCGGTCACCAGGTCGGAGTTGTAGACGAAAGCAACATTCTCAACTGCGTATGGCATACCATACAGTTTGCCGCCATACTTGAAGGCATCGACGGCAACAGGCACGAATTCATCGGTCTTGTCGCCCAGGCTGACTTCGGCCAGCAGGCCTGAGGCGGCCAGTTCACCCAGCCAATCATGCGCGCCAATCAAGATGTCGGGGCCCTGACCGGCGGGACCAGCCACTTTGAAGTCGTCGCGAATCTGGCCGAAGCCCTTTTCGACGAGTTCAAGCGCAACGCCGGTCTCAGCCTCGAAGGCATCGGAGAGCGCGCTTAATGCCTTGACGCGCTGTGTGTCTGCCCAGATCACCAGCTTGGGACCGGTGCTGGCCGAAGCGGTGTCCGTCACGGCCGCAGACTCGGTTACTGTACCCGTCTCGGTCACGGCGGCGGTTTCCGTCACGGCGGCGGACTCTTCAACCGGGGCTGCGGTGGGCTCAACAGGGGCCTCTGTGGCCGCTGCAGGGGCCTCTGTGGGCGCCGCAGGGGCCGCCGGAACGGCCGTGGGCTCTGCGTCACTGCCGCCACACGCGGCCAACGCGAGCACGGCGATGAGCAGCGCCGCAATCAGGAAATACCACTTGTTGCGCATTTCGTTTTCTCCTTGAGTATTGTTGAACTCGGTAACGCGTGATGGATGTGTGCGCCGCGCCGGAGTGCAACGCACACGTGTCACACGATGACTGTGACACGCCGTTTGGGACGGCGTGGAATCACCTGTTCGATGCGCAACGTTGTGCAAAGAAAGCACATTGTTGCGGGGATGAGCGCTGGAGGACAACGCACACGCGGCGCGCCTGCATTGTTGATTTTTCGGCGCGGTGGCCGAGGTAGTGCGGAGTCCCCGAAAGCGGTTCATGCGCGGCTAAAAAGCAAATACGCAATCTCTCGAGTGCATTGATGGTAGGAGAAGCGGGTGCATTTGTCAAGAGACAACTGCCCATGTTGCACGATGTGGCCGCCCAATGCATGCGAATTACTCCCCCGGCAGCGCAAAGCAACATTGTACAAAGATTTAACGCAATGGGCAGCATTCGTATGCAAGATGGCAAGCTAGCGGTCGCAATCGTTTGCCTCCAATTGCTGAGTGCAAGCCCGCGCATGTGCTACAATGGGCCGACCATCGCCCTTTGCACGGAGACGAATGACTGGCCATGCTGAAACAAATTGACGCAATGATAAACGGCGCGGGGGTGCTGCGCCGTTCCACGGCAGACGTGCTGGCGCTGCTTGATGCCGACCGAGCCGACTTTCTGCAGCGCATGACCACCAACAACATCGCAGTCCTGCGTACCGGCGACGCGGCCGTGACGGTGCTTACCAGCCCGACGGCGCGCATCGTGCACGTATTTACCGTGCTTTGCCGGCCCGACGAGCTGCTGCTCGTTGCGGCGCCCGGCGAGGCAGCAGCCCTCGAGAAGCATTTGCGCGGCCAAATCTTCTTCATGGATAAGGTGCGCATCGAGAACCGCAGCGAAGCGTTCGTCAACATGCGTCTCGTTGGCCCAGAGGCTCTGGCAGCCCTCAAGGCTGCCGGCTTGCCTGCGCCCGCTGCCGACGACCAGTGGCTGGAGCAAGCCGGCATAGTCGTGTTGGCGCAGCAGAAGTATGAAGCGCCGGGCTACGTCATTCTTGCGCCCGCCACTCGCGCCGCGGAAGTGCACCAGGCGCTTGTGGTGGCCGGCGCGCAGGTTGTGGAGGCTGCGGCCTATGCGGCGCGCCTTGTGCAACTGGGCCGTCCCGCCGCCGGCGCCGAGTTGACGCCCGACTTCAGCCCGCTCGAAGCAGGACTTGCCTGGGCGTGCGCCGAGAACAAGGGCTGCTACACAGGGCAGGAGATCATTGCCCGCCAGCAGACCTATGACAAGGTGACGCGCACGCTTGTGCAATTGCACAGCAGCGCCCCGCTCGCGCCTGGCCAGCCGCTTCAGGTCGAAGGTCGCGACGTTGGTGTCATTACGAGCGTCGCCGCCGCTGACGATGGCACGTCGCTTGCGCTTGCCATCGTCAAGCGGCCTCACAACCAGCCGGGTGTGCGGTTGCATGGGGGTGAGAGTGAAGTCGAAGTTGTGGCACAGCTGGAAGGCAAGAGGTAAATGGTAAATGGTAAGTGGTAAGGCGCGCCTTACCACTTACCACTAACCACTTACCAATTACCATTTACCATTTACCATTTACCTCTGCCTTCCAACCAGTCACCTATCCTGGAGAGCCATTCCCTTATGCAACCCTTTGCCGCTGCCGCGTGGCGGCTGGTGATTGACGCCGAACCCCGCTCGGGCGCGGCCAACATGGCGCTCGATCAGGCTGTGGCCGAGGCCGCCGCCGCGGGTGATGCGCCGCCCACGCTGCGATTCTATCGCTGGTCACCCCCCGCCGTGAGCCTGGGTCGCCACCAACTTGTAAGCGACGTGGACACCGACGCGCTTGCTGCACGGGCCTATGACCTTGTGCGCCGCTCCACAGGCGGCCGCGCCATTCTGCATACGGATGAGTTGACCTATTCCGTGGCCGCACCCGATGCTGAGCCACGTGTGTCAGGCGGCGTCATGGAGTCCTACCTGAGGCTGAGCAATGCGCTGGTGGTGGGGCTGCAGCGGGCGGGGCTGGCCGGCGTGGAAAAAGCAAGCGGTAGCGTGCGCGTGGGACCCGACGTGTCGGCGGCCTGCTTTGAGGTGCCCAGCGCCTACGAAATCGTTGCAGACGGGCGCAAGTTGCTCGGCAGCGCGCAAAGCCGTCGCGCCGGCTACGTGCTCCAGCACGGCAGCCTGCCCCTGGTAGGCGACATCACCCGCCTGGTCGAAGTGCTCGCGCTCGAGCCTGCGGAGGCTGCACGCCTCCACGTCGACCTGACGCAGCGCGCCACGACGCTCTCTGCGGCTTTGGGCGTGGCCGAGGATGCCGCCGTGCTCGAATTTGACCACCTCGCGCATCTCTTTGCGCAGGCCTTCGCCGATGAACTTGTGCTCGACCTCAAGCCTGCACCGATTACGCCGCCGGAACTGCGCCGCTCGGCCGAGCTGATTCGTACTCAATTTGCCGATGACGCGTGGACGCGGGCGCGGTGATAATGTCAAAGAGCGGGGATCGGGGATCAGGGAACACTCGTGCATTGACGCGGTTCCCTGATCCCTTCAAGCGGACCGTGGGTTTCACTGCGGTATGACTTTAGTTGCCCGTTCCCTACTGCCGCACCGCCCAGTCCCGCCCATCGCTGCTGTCAACGCCCTTCCAAACTGCCAGCAGGTCCAGCAGCAGGAGCGCTGCGACAATTCCCACACCTATCAGCACCGCAAACATAACGCCACCTCCTTACGAGCAGAGCTCGCTCGATCAACCTGTCTTTCGCAGCAGGCCTGCGGCCTGCACCAGCATCGCGCCTAACCAAGGTGCGGCCGGCTGCGTGGTGCGCGGTCGGCTCGCTACGGCTCGGGACACTCGACGGGCGTCCCGCTCCGCCTGCTGCACCAGCCGCAATTGCTCTGCTTCGCGCAGCCTCGCGTCATGCATCGCCACCGCCGTTGCGTAGTCCACCTGCTGCCACATGGCTCCCCTCTCCTCTCTTGCTGCCTGAATTGCCTAGATGCCGTCCAAGCCCTTGACACCGGCTCCGTAACTGGCTATACTGGATATAGACAGTTACTTTGCGGCGATGTGGGCAAAGTGTTGACCCTCCGGGTCTGACTGGAAGATCACGAACATAACACTATTAAAACGCTAATGGCTGGTTACATTTTAGCATATTGATTGTAACTTGTCAATAGCCTTTTGCTGGTTACTTTCGCGCGATTCGGCGCAACTGCTGGACGAGGTTCATCATGCTGCACAATGCCACCCCCGGCGAGAGCCCCGCCGTACAGCCGCCACTGCGGTTGCTGGCGCCCGCGGCCGTGCTTGACTTTACCAACACCATCAACGGGCGCGACGAAGCCGAGCCACGCGATCATCTGGGTGACTACGGCGATCTGGTTGAATGGGCAGCGAGCACTGAAATGCTATCGCCGGAAGGCGCGGACGCACTGCGCGCCGCGGCCGCCGCGGCGCCTGATGCTGCACACGCCGTGCTGGTGTGTGCGCGCACACTGCGCGAGGCGATTTTTGCCCTCTTCGACGCCTACGACCAGGGTGCAGTGCCCGCTGCCGATGCCATGGGTGTGCTCAACGACGCCCTGCGCGATGCGCAGGCGCACCTGGCGCTGGCGCCTCATGGCCATCACTATGACTGGATGTGGGTGGATGGCGAGGGGCAACTCGACAGCCTGCTCTGGCCGATTGCCCGCGCCGCGGCGGAACTGCTCACTTCAGGCGAATTGGCGCATGTGCACAAGTGCGCCAACGAGGACTGCGGCTGGCTCTTTGTGGACCGCAGCAAGAATCACAGCCGCCGCTGGTGCGATATGAATGACTGCGGCAACCGTGCCAAGGTGCGCCGCTATCGGCAGCGACGCAAATCCGCGGCCTAGCGCCGCCAATCCGACGCGGGCCTTATGCCAAGTTGCCACAAAACAGCGGCCTCCTGCATGATGAGGAGGCCGCTGTTCCGGCGCCGTTCACTTCTTTCTTGAGCCTCCAACGATGGCCATTGGACTGCTGACGCTTGAACTCTACCTGCCCCTGGCCGATAGCCTCAAGGCCAAGCGGGGTGTGCTCCTCTCCACCAAGGCGCGACTGCGGCGCGACTTCAACATCAGCGTCTGCGAGGCCGACGCCCAGGATGAATGGACGCGCGCCGTGCTCGAGGTTGTCTGCGTGAGTCAGACGGCGGCGGTCGCCCACCGCCAACTGCAGCATGTGGCGAACCAGGTCGAGCACTGGCGGCTCGACGCGCAACTTGTCGATTACTCGATAGAGATGGTGGGATAAAAAAACGGAGGGCCGCAATCGGCCCTCCGTCGTTGTCCAGTGTGAGTTGATGCCCCCGCTAGGCTGTGTCGCTTGCTTCGGCCTTGGGTGCGTGCACGCTCAGGTTGATCAGTGTGTCGGCCGGGTTGGTGCGCCACGACCAGTTGCGGTGGCGCAGGAAGAGAATCAGCAGCCCCGCGACGACGATGACGAGCGCAATCCACTGCGCCGTGGCTAGCGTGCCCATCATCCAAGCATCGGGACGCAGCGCTTCCACCCACAGGCGGCCAATCGAGTAGGCGACGAAGTAGAGCCATACAGCATCGCCGCGGCGCATGCGGTTGCCCCGATAGCGAATCAGCAGCGTCAAGAGCAGGAACATGCTCAGGCTCCACAACGCCTCGTAGAAGAAGGTGGGGTGGAAACCGTTGGTCGCGAACCAGTCAAGCGTCTGCTGCGTCAGCGGCTGCAGATAGCCCGAGCCGCACGCCTGGATGTCTGACGGAAAGTTGTTGGGCAGTTGACAGGGAAAGTTTGGATTGATGTGGAAGGCCCACGGCAGCTGCGTGGGCGGGCCGTACAACTCCTGATTGACGAAATTGCCCATACGCCCAAAAGCCTGTGCAATGAGCACGTTGGGCGCAAAGTAGTCGAGGTAGCGCAGCGTGTTCAGCTTGTTCCAGCGGCAGTAGAGCCAGAACGCGAAGACGCCCCCCACCAGCCCACCGTAGATGCCCAGCCCGCGAAAGCCGCCATTCCAGAAGTTGATAATCTCGAGAGGATGCTCGCGGTAGTAGGGCCATCCCAGCCCGTTGACCGGGTTGCTGAAGACATGGTAGAGGCGTGCGCCGATGATGCCGAAGATGAGCGCCCACGCCAGCAGATTCCAAACGTGGTCGGCCGATTCGCCATCCATTTCGGCGTAGCGGCTGGCAATCCACGTGGCCAGCACAGCGCCACCCACAATGAAGATGCCGTACCAGGTGAGCGTAAAGGGCCCAATTTGAACAAGCACAGGATTCATGCAGAGTACTCCAGATGGAAGGATTGTGTGGAAGGAGACGATGCAATGCAGTCCACTAAAGCGGACGCAACCAGTATAGATTGCCCCGGGCAAATGAACCAAAGCGATTGCCATGGCTGGGGCCGGCTAGCCGCGCTGCTTGTGGCGGGCTGGTTGCTGGCCGCCTGCGCTGCGCCCGCGCCGCTGCGGCCCGTTGAGCCACAGGCCACCTCCGCGCCGTCTGTGCAGACGCTTGCTGCCATCGCGACCGACGA
Source organism: uncultured Caldilineaceae bacterium (assembly GCA_964370975.1). Taxonomy (GTDB): domain Bacteria; phylum Chloroflexota; class Anaerolineae; order Caldilineales; family Caldilineaceae; genus UBA5069. The sequence goes on from CAYJNV010000036.1 coordinate 21,279, forward strand.
CCCAGCCGCGCTGGTGCTGGCCGAGCGCAACGGCGCCGCATCGCTCGATCTCGCCGGCCTTGCCGCACTTTGGGATGCAGATGCCCGCCTGGTGGAGGAACGCGGCGGACCCGGCCCTGACAACGACTACACATGGCAGGGGCGCGACGCCATCCTTGATCGTTATGTGGTGGCTGTCTTCCCCAACCCGCCGCCCGCGCTGTCCACAGCGCCGAATTTGCATGCCACTATCGACGGCGACAGCGCGACACTGCAAAACGGTGTCGATTATTGGCGATTCGTTCGCCGTGATGGGCGCTGGTGGATAACGGAACTGATCATTGAAGATTGATAATTGGATGACTGGATGACTGGTGAACTGGTGGACTGGATGACTGGATGACTGGATGACTGGTGGACTGGTGGACTGG
>CAYJNV010000037.1:0-5196 GCA_964370975.1 uncultured Caldilineaceae bacterium
TGGGGTTTTCTTTGCGTTTTTGCGCCTTTGCGTCGGGTTTACGTCGGGTTTGCTCTTGTTACTTGACCCACTCGCGGCCGGCGGGCCGCTGGATCAACGCCGCCTCGATGGCATCGGCGCGCACATACGCACCGTGTTCAAAGTCCTGGATCAGCGCGTTGATGGCTGCCTCCTTGGCAATTGCCCAGCCCAGCCTCTCGCGCACGACATCGTCGCTGCGCCACACCTTGCCAAAGCCGCGCACAGGTTGCATCAGGCCGCTCGGCGCACGCAGCGCCGGATCGCTCTCGGCCTCCCCCTCGACGAAGGTGTCATCGAATAGATCCCACGTGCCGTCGTCGTAAATGGCGTAGACCTGGCGCGTGTCGCTGCGCCACACCATCACGCCGTGCTCAAAATACTGGTAAGCTGCCGCCACCGAGTTGGGCTGCTCGCTGCGGGCATAACCCATGCTTTCCTGCAGCGCGCCGTCACCTTCCCACCGCGGCCCAAAGATGCCGGTTGGCCTGTAGAGTCCCGCAGGCGGCTCGCCGCTGAGGCCGCTGCTTGGAGTAGGCTCCACTTCGCGGTCGGTTTGCGCCGACTCCGCGGTCGCGCTCGGCGCGGGCGCGGTTGTCTCGACAATTTCCTCCCATGTGACCGTGTTGGGATCCATTTGCAGCAGTTCGCCGTCGGCCGTGGCCAACAGCAACCGGTAGCTGCCGTCGCCCATCAGTGGCGTGATCGCCGCTGCCATTGTGGCGCCGGACCCGGCCTCGCTCTCCGCCAGGCGCGACCACGTCGCGCCATCGTCCAACGTTCGGTAGAGGCCGCCATCAGTCGCCACGAAGATCGCCGCTTGCCCGGCCCCCTCCGGACTGGAAAGGATGCCGCGCAGGATTTCGTCCTGGCCAATGGCATTCGTTGCCGTCGTCCATCTTGTACTGTCTATGCGAACTTCAATCGGGCCATACCACGTATCCTTGCGCACGGGCAGCTCTGCACTCGAGGCGGGCGGCAAGTAGACCGACGCCGCTGGCAGCGTTTCCGGTGAGTCAGCGGTGATGACGCGCGTCCAACCAAGCCCTCCGTCCGTCGAACGCTGCATGGCATATCCGCTCTCGAACGGCGTCACTTGCGTATAGGCAGCCCACGCCAGAAGCGTCTGGTCAGCACGATAACGCGGCGAAATCTCAATCCGGTTGACGCGCAAGTCCGACAAACCGTTCCAAACGGGCGTCCAGGTCTCGCCGCCATCGCCCGATTTCCACACGCCCTCGCCCATCAGCTCGCGCCGTTCGCCCCCGGCAAAGAGCGTCTTGTCGCTGGCGAAGTCGGGCGAGATTGCCAGCGTCAGCGCCAGCTCCTCGCCCTCAGGTAGCCCGCCCAGGCGCGTATATGTCTGTCCGCCGTCGGTGGATCGCAGAATGGCTTGTCCCCCAATTTCGTCCAGCGTCCACGCGACCAGGTAAAGTGTGCCGTCCTTGGCAAAATCAGGGGAGACGACAATCGAGGTCACCTGCTTGTCGGCCACGGTGTCAGCCTGGGCTGCGGGCAGATTCGACTCACCACCCGTCGGCTCCAGCACAACCAACGCGCTGCGGAACGCATCTGTGGCATAGAGCCGGCCGTTGGCATCGTCACCTGCGAAGATGCAGATTGAGTCCATCATGCCCACGGGCGCCAGGGTTGCCATGTCCAGAACGTAGCTCGTCGTTGAGCTTGGCTGGAGGTAGCCGGCGTTGGTGTCGGGGTTGACAAACGAAACCCAAAGTCCATCTCGCGCCATCAAGCGCTTTCCAGCCGTATCCTCAAGAATGAGATTGTTGTATGTGACATAGCGCGAGTAGCGCTCAACGCGCACCACGCGGCCATCGAGCGGCGTGCGCAGCTGCGGCTGGCTGCTGCAGGTTGCGCCCATCTGGTAACTCTCCGGTAGGCGCTCCATCGTGCCCGCATTGTAGAGGTCGGCAGGTGTTACGCGGCCTGCGCCTTGCGGTGAGAGGATGGTGGTCTGGATTGCGACAATCTGTGCCGACGCGAAATAGTAAGCGTCCACTGCTGCCGGACAACCATTGCACCCGGGCAGTTCCTCATTCGTGATTTCCGAATAGAGGTCTACGCGCGGCACAAGCGAATCGGGGTCGGCGGTCCACACACTCGGGCCCTGGATGATTAGCTCATCTGCCCCAGGATTGTAGAGCGGATTGCCGGCCATGGCGCCGGTGCGCACCAGCGTGAGTGTGGCTGCGTCGTAGAGTCGCACGCCCTGTTCAGCCTGGCTGTAGAAGCCGACGTCGTCACCAATGTAGAGGCGGCCGCCACTGCTGTCCACGCCGACGCGACTGCCCGGCAACTCGCCCACAGTCGTGCGGCTGGTCGTATCGAAGACCGTCACCGTGGGCGAAATACCGGTGCGCGCCCAGGGCGCGTCGGGCATGATGTAGAGGCGGCCATTGGGCGCATCCAGCAGCAGGCGTTCGCCGCTCACAGGGAAGGATGCCACCTCCTTCAGGTCGTTCAGGTCCACCACATGCAGCACGTAGGCAGCATCGGTGACATACGCCGTGTTCGCCGCGGCATCCAGACGGAAGTCCGCCAGACTCGTCTCGTCCCCCACCAGCACAACGCGCCCGATCTCGCGCGGGATGGGGTTCTCAACGGCCGCCGCCGCAACCTGCGGCTGGACCGGCGTGGCCGCAGCTTCCGGCGGCGCCACGGCCACGGCGCTTACCGCGTTTGCCGGCGTGGCGCGAGGCGGCGCGGCGGGCGCGCCCGCTCCCGAAGCGGCTTGCGCCTCCTCCGCGGTGGCTGCCGGCGCCTCACCCGGCTGCGCAGCTGGAGTCTGTGCCGACGCCAGCGTTGCGTTCTGTGCGGCCAGTGCAGCGACGGTTGCCTGCAGTTGTTGCTCGCGCTCACTTGGTGTGCATCCAATTACCAGCGCCGCCACAAGTGCAAACAAACCCAGGCGGAGCGACGAAGCTATCCACGTTTTCATGGGGAATCCCTTCCGGTGCGCCGCCGCCTCACGCCGGGGCACGCACTTGTTCGACACAGAAGTTGCCGTGGGGCTGTGGTATGATTTTGCATGGACGCTCACACACTGGACGGTGATTTGCGCCCTGCTGTTCCCTCTGAACTTAGCCGACGTGCGACAATTGTACCGATTCGCTCGGGTAGCGTTTGCCCGGTTGATCTTATCCCTACCTGCTGGCCCGCCACCAAGAACAAAGGAGTTCTGCGATGGACTTTGGACTCTCACCCGAACAGCGCATGATCCAGGAATCCGTGCGCAAGTTTGCCCGCGAGCGCATTTTGCCCAATGCACGTGAGTGGGACCTTGCACAGGAGTTCCCGCGCGCCCTGCTCGGCGAAATGGGTCGCCTCGGCTACCTTGGCGTCCCCATCCCTGAGGAGTACGGCGGCGCCGGGCTGGACTATATTGCCGAGGCCATCGTCTTCGAGGAGATCGGTTACGCCGACTCGAGCGTGCGCACAACCCTCTCTGTACAGATGTCGCTCGTCGAGCTTACCCTGCTGAAATGGGGCACAGAGGCGCAGAAGCAGCATTTCCTGCCGCGCCTGTGCAGTGGCGAGTGGATTGGCAGCTTTGGCCTCACCGAGCCCAACGCCGGCTCCGACGCCGCCAATGTGCAGACGACCGCCAAGCGCGACGGAGACGGCTGGCTCCTGAACGGGCAGAAGGTCTGGATCAGCAACGCCAACCTGGCCGATATGGTCATCATTTTCGCGCAAACGGAATCGGGATCCAAAAGCAAAGGCATGGTGGCCTTTGTCCTCGAGACAAAGACGCCCGGCTACACCACACGCAAGATGACCGGCAAACTTGGCCTGCGCGCCAGCGACACAGGCGAAATCTTCATGGAAAACGTGCGCGTACCTGACAGTGCACGCCTGGGCAAGGTAGGCGAGGGCTTCAAGATTGCCATGAGCGCGCTCGACAACGGTCGCTACGGCGTGGCCAGTGGCTGCGTGGGCGCGGCGCAACATGCGCTCGACGCCAGCGTCAAGTACGCTCGCGAACGCATTGCCTTTGGCAAGCCAATTGCCGGTTTCCAGATGATTCAGGACATGCTGGCGCAAATGAAAGTGGACGTGGAGGCGGCGCGCCTGCTCGTCTATCAGGCCGGCTGGACGAAGAACCAGGGGCAGGTGAGCACCATTCCTGTCTCCATTGCCAAGTACTTTGCCGCCGAGGCAGGCAAGCGCGCCGCCGACGCCGCCATCCAGATTCACGGCGGCTACGGCTTCTCCGACGAGTTCGTGCCCGAGCGCCTCTGGCGCGACATGCGCGTGGCCAGCCTCTACGAAGGCACCAGCCAGATTCAGAAGCTGATTATTGGGCGTGATCTCACAGGCATTGCCGCGTTCGAGTAGGGCTAAACAAGTACCTCTGCACGCAGCAACCAAAGAAAGGGGGCCGCACCGCAATGAATGTGCGGTGCGGCCCCTTCTCTCGTGGGCATGTATACCCGACGAGCCGGTTACTGGTCGCTCAAGCGTCGGACAGTGCGCGTGCCCAACCAAATGCGAGGCAGCATACCCACCTTGCGCACGGTTGAGACGCGTGCGCGGCGCTTCAGGTTGTCGCAGTGGTGGCGCTCAATGTCTTCAAGAATGCCTCTGTAAAAGCCCGCTGCCGCCCCAATCGCAAAGCGCCCCTCGGAGTTGAGCAGCGCAATGCCCGCGTGCGCCTCGTCATACAGGCGGCGGTTGCGCGCAATCTGAAAACGCATGAAGTCGCGCCAGCGCACACTCACCTTGCCCTCGCCAATCTCCTCCTCGTGGATGCCAAAGGCCGCCAGCTCATCCTGGGGCAGGTAGACCCGCCCACGCTGCCAATCCTCGGCCACGTCGCGCAAGATATTGGTTACCTGCAGGGCAACACCCAACTTGATCGCGTAGGGAATCGCCTCCGCCCCCTGGAAACCAATGATGTGCATGCTCATCAGCCCCACGGTGGAGGCAACCCCATAGCTGTACGCAGCCAGGTCGTCGAATGTGCGGTACCGCTTCTGCACCGTGTCGCGCGCCACGCCGTCAAGCAGTTGCTCGGCGTACCGCCACGGCACCTGATAGCGCCGGCGCGCGTCGGCCCAGGCCACAGCCACCAGGTCATCGGCCGGAGGGCTTGGCAGTTGCGTGCGCGCGCGCCACGCCTCCAGCGCAGCGATGCCCTCATCTTCACTCGCGGCG
>CAYJNV010000037.1:5206-9413 GCA_964370975.1 uncultured Caldilineaceae bacterium
GAGGGCGCGCACTGCCCTGCGCTTCCCGGCGGGCAGCAGCCGCGACGCCATGTAGAATGAGCGACTCTTGGCAGCGGTCAGCGCGTCGCACCAGGCATAGGATTTGGCGCGCAATCCTTCATCGACCCTGATCTCGTCACCTATCGCACGCGACTGATGCGCTTCGTGCGCCAACGAGAGTAACGCGGTCTCCCAGGGGTAAATTTCAGCGTGCATGACCGTTGCTCCCATCTTCATATGGCGGCAGTTTGCACCGACGGCCTGCTTGAGTCCAGTTTCGTAGCCTGCTCAATAATGCGACAAACATAGCACAACAGTGTAATGATGTCAAGCACCAATTACTATCTTTGTCCATCCAATGAACAATGTCGCATTAGACATATATGTGCAAACACTTTACAACCGGCGAGTGACGTGCTATACTCTGTTCAGGTTTTGGACGGTAACAGCGGCCGCGGTGCAAATCCCGGCGCTTGCCAAGCACTCAATAGCTACGAGGAGCCGCACTGTTGGGCCGCCTCCCGATCGGAATCTAGATGGCTGGTCAACGCGACACACACCTGTTTAACCTGAAAGCGGTTGTTACGGCAACCGGCCTCAAGCCCGATACATTGCGCGCGTGGGAGCGACGCTACGGCATCCCCGCTCCCGTGCGAACGCCCAGCGGCCATCGCCTCTATTCGCAGCGTGACATCGACCTGCTGCACTGGCTCATAGCCCGCCAAAGCGAGGGGCTGGCCATTAGCCGCGCCGTCGAAATGTGGCTGCGCCTTGACAAGGAAGCGAGCGCTCGGTCCGTTGCGCCATTGGTACTACAACCCAGCATGGCAGTTGATCAGCAAATTGTGGCAGCAACGCATGACAGCATTTTACGCCAGAAGCGCACGCAATGGATTGATGCCTGCTTGCGCTTTGATGAGCAGGCGGCCGAACAGACTCTCTCAGAGTCCTTCGCGCTCTTCACACCCGAGATTGTTTTTCTCGAGGTGATTCAGAAAGGGATCGCGACGCTCGGTGAAGGCTGGTACACGGCGCGCGTCACGGTGCAACAGGAGCACTTTGCCTCTGCGCTGGCGCTGCGCCGGCTGGAAGCCATGCTTGTTGCCACGCCGCCCCCCACGCGCAACGGACGCATCCTGATTGGTTGCCCTCCCGAAGAGGAGCACACTTTCGTGCCGCTGCTGCTCTCCCTTCTCTTGCGGCGGCGTGGCTGGGATACGGTCTACCTGGGCGCAAATGTGCCTGTCGGCAGCCTCGAGGCCACCATTGCGGCCACACGCCCGCTGCTGGTCGTGCTCACCGCCCAGCAGTTGTCAACCACACTCGGGCTGCTGGAAATGGCCAACGTGCTCCTGCGCGGGCGGATTCCGCTCGCTTATGGCGGCCTCATCTTCAACCGCCTGCCCGACCTGCAACAGGCGATTCCCGGCCACTTTCTCGGCGCACGCATTGAAGCCGCTGCCGCCACCATCGAAGCGCTGATGGCTGCGCCTCGCTTGCAGACAGCCCAGCGCATCCCCTCCTACGCTTACAGCGCGGCGCTGCGCGAATACAGGGCACGCCACGCCGCAGTAGAGGCCGAGGTGTGGCGTCTCATGCCCACGGATGTGATGCCGCTGCGCATGTTGGCTGCAGCCAATCTCCACTTTGGGCGCAACATCGAAGCGGCGCTGGCGCTTGGCGACTTGGAGTACGTCAGCGCCGACCTCGAATGGCTCAACGGCCTGCTCGTGAACCACGTGGGCATGCCGCCCGAGCGCGTCGATCTCTACCTCATGACTTACTTGCAGGCGATGCGCGCCGTGACGCATGAAGATGCCGCGCCGCTGACAAGGTGGCTCACTGCGCTCACAAGCGAGAGCCACCCCCTCGGCGCGCGTGGACCTCTCGCCCATCGCGGCAGCGCGCCGCGCAGCCACCCGCAGCAGTAGTGCCTTCAATTGGGCAGTGACAGCTTTGCTGCGCCCACGAAATCTACGCAGGTTCAGACCAAAGGAGTTGGGTCATGCGCATCATCATCACAGGCGGCACGGGGCTTATCGGTCAGGCACTCACGCGGTCGCTCATTGCCGACGGCCACGATGTGACCGTGCTTTCGCGAAATCCGTCGAAGCAGAAAAACGCACCCACGGGGGCGCACCTCGTCCAGTGGGACGGGCAGACGGCGCATGGATGGGGCGAACTTGCCAATGGCGCCGACGCCATCGTCAACCTTGCCGGTGAAGGCATAGGCGACGGCCGCTGGAGCACCGCGCGCCGCAACCGCATTCTGCGGAGCCGCCTCAACGCAGGCGCGGCGGTCATGCAGGCAATCGGCGCGGCGACCGACAAACCCAAGGCGCTGGTGCAGGCATCGGCCGTTGGCTACTATGGCCCCCGCGCCACCGAGGTCGTCACAGAAACGGAGTCTCCCGGCAGCGACTGGCTGGCGCATGTTGTGTGGGAGTGGGAAAACACCACTGCGGCCGCGGTGCGCTTGGGCGTGCGACGCACCGTTGCGCGCACGGGCCTCGTCTTCAGCCTTAAGGGTGGTTCATTCCCCAAGATGAAGCTCCCCTTTGACCTTGTGTTTGCCGGCGGGCCCCTCGGCAACGGCAAACAGTACATCCCCTGGATTCACCTTGACGACGAGGTGCGAGCGCTCCGCTTCCTCATCGAAAACGAGGCCGCTGAAGGGGCCTACAATCTCTCAACACCCAACCCGGTGACATATAGGCAGTTCGCTGAGGCAATGGGCCAAGTCATGGGACGCACCTCCTTTATGCCCACGCCTGGTTTCGCTCTCAAGGTGGTGCTGGGCGATATGTCCTCCATTGTGCTCACCGGCCAGCGCGTGGTGCCCAGCCGCCTGCTCGAGCAGGGCTTCACCTTCGCCTGGCCCGATCTTGAACCGGCGCTGCGCAATATTCTCAACAAGCAACGCGTGGCAGCGTAAATTAGGCCTCCGGCGTGGCGCCGCTCTTGCCCATGTCGCCGGCGCAACGCTGTTCTTCGCCGCACCGCCGGCATAACTGCCGCCGCTTTCGCCACCCAATGCGGAGAGACCCTTCTCATGCGCTACTATCACCGTTTCATCGTCAACGCACCTATGGCCGCGGTTGCGGGATTCCACAGCCGCCCGGCAACAATGGGCGCCATCACGCCACCTCCCATTATCGCGCAGGTGCACGAAGCGCCCGCCATTCTGAGCGAGGGAAGTGTGATGCGCTTCACACTGTGGATGGGGCCGCTCCCCCTGCGCTGGCGCGCACGAATGAGCAACGTGGTCCCCGGAGGCTTCGTGGACACCATGGAGCGTGGCCCCTTCAAGACCTGGGTGCACCAGCATAGCTTTATCGCGCTGGACGACGCACGCACCGAGGTCATCGACAGCCTGCACATTGAGCCCAGCGACAACCCGTTCTGGTGGCTGGTGGGTCACAGCATGATGTTGGGGCTGCCCGCGCTCTTCGCCTACAGGTCGTGGCGCACGCGCCGCCTGCTCGAGAGCAACGCTACGTCACCATACGGCAGCAGCGCGCCCTCCAGCGGGGCGGCGTGACGTGGCCGCCAGCGGCCACTCGCCTCGTATCGTCGCGGCCTCACAAATCACCCCTGGTAGCGGTTGCGCGACGACGACGAAGGCATGTATAACGAGCGCAAGCCAGCCTTCGCCCCATAGCTGCGTGAAGCTGTCAACCGCGCCCTGGCCCGTCCGGCGCGTGTCGCACAGCGTGCTGGCTGCCGTTGGCGCGCCTCTGCCCGAGCCTGTCCACAGTGTGACCTTGGCCTCGTCGTGTTGAGATGTTGCTGCCGCCCGGGCTTGCCGCGTGCTGTCACATCCTTCGCGCGACATCGGTATGGAGGAGAATGAGATGCAGTCTTCAAGAGTCAAGATTGGGATTGTTGGCGCAGGTTTCGTCGGCTCAGCAGCAGCCTACGCCATGGTCATGAGCGACGTCGGCCGTGAAATTGTGCTTGTGGACCTGAACGCCAAGCGCGCCGAAGCCGAGGCCAACGACATCCGCCACGCCGTCCCCTTTGCCCACCCCGTGGATGTCCATTCGGGCGACTATGACGCGCTGGCCGATTGTCGCGTCGTGGTCATCACCGCCGGCGTGAACCAGAAGCCGGGTGAGACGCGTCTGCAACTGCTCGAACGCAATGCCGCCGTCTTCCGCCAGGTTGTCCCCAACATCCTGCGCAACGCGCCCGACGCGGTGCTGGT
>CAYJNV010000037.1:9513-21682 GCA_964370975.1 uncultured Caldilineaceae bacterium
ATCGGCGCCGCGCTGGCGCGTATTGTCGATGTCATCCTCAACGACCAGCGCGCCATTCTCACAGTCTGTACGCCTGCAGACGAGGTGGCAGGCGTGCGCGATGTCACCGTGGCGCTGCCCCGCCTTGTCGGCGGTCAGGGCGTGCTCGATGCCTTCCCCCTGCCCTTGAGCGACTTCGAGCATGAGAAACTGCGCCAAAGCGCGCAGACGGTGCGCGACGCCATCGTCGGGCTTCACCTGACGTGAGCGCCATCCGCATGAAACCGGCCCTTGCCACCGCCATCTGGTGGATTCGCCGCGACCTGCGTCTGACGGATAACGCCGCGCTCCATGCCGCACTCGCACACGCAGGCCCGGAGGGCAACGTTTTGCCCCTTTTCATCCTCGACCCCGCCCTGCTCAATTCGGAGTGGGTGGGCGAGAAGCGCATCGCTTTTCTCTACGAGGGCCTGCGTGCGCTTGATGACGCACTGCGCACATGCGGTAGCCGGCTGGTCGTACGCAGCGGCGCCCCGGCCGAGGTGCTCACCAGACTCGCGCGCGAAATTGGCGCAAGTGCCATCTGTGCCGAACGCGACCACTCGCCTTATGCCATACGTCGTGACGACGCCTTGGCAGAACTGCTGCCACTGGAGCTTGTGGACGGCGTCACCCTGCGCCCACCCGGCGCCATTCGCAAGGCCGACGGCACGCCCTACACCGTTTTCACCCCATACAGCAAGGCGTGGAAGGCCGCCTGTCCGCCCAGCCGCAGCGACATTCTCCCCGCGCCCGCCCACCTGCACACGCCCATTGAGCCCGCAAGCGAGGCACTCCCCGTCGCCCCGGGCAAGCGCGCCGGCACTCACTTCCCCGCTTCCGAAGCCGAAGCCATACGTCGCCTGGGCGCCTTCGTCAACGGTGATGCCGCGCCTATTTATGACTACGCGAATACCCGCAATCGGCCCGACGTTGACGGCACTGCGCAGCTTTCGCCCTACATGCGTTTTGGCATGCTCTCGCCGCGCATGGCTGCCCTTGCAGCGTACACAGCCATGTCGCGCGCCCCATCGGCTGACGCCGCACGCAGCGCCGAGAGCTGGCTCAACGAACTTATCTGGCGTGAGTTCTACGTCCAGATACTCGACGCATTCCCCCATGTGCGCAGCGGTGCGTTTCGCCCTGTGTATAATGAGATCGATTGGCTTGACGATGAGCAGGCCTTTGCCGCCTGGTGCGACGGCCGCACCGGCTACCCAATCGTCGACGCAGCCATGCGCCAACTGCGCGCCACCGGCTGGATACACAATCGTCTGCGCATGATCGTCGCATCGTTCCTCGTCAAGGACCTGCTTGTCGACTGGCGCCAGGGCGACCGCTGGTTCATGCAGCATTTGATCGACGGTGACCCCGCCGCCAACAACGGTGGCTGGCAGTGGACGGCTGGCGTTGGCACGGACGCCGCCCCCTACTTTCGCATCTTCAACCCCGTCTCCCAGGGCAAGAAGTTCGACCCGCAAGGCGACTATGTGCGCCGCTGGCTGCCGGAGCTGGCGCAACTTCCCGGTGCCGCCATCCACGATCCCTGGACACTTGGCGATGATGCCCAGACACGACTCGGCTGCCGGATTGGGGTCGACTACCCTGCACCCATCGTTGACCATGCTTTTGCGCGCGTGCGTGTGCTGGACACTTTTGCCGCGCTGCGCGTCGCAACGTAAAGTAGCGGCAGGCGCATGTCATCCTCACCCTTCTGCATTCAATCCCGTCAGCGCGGCCCTTCCCTGGCCGTTCATGGAAAGAAGTGCAGCATGGCTGCTTCATCTCCCTCCGATTGTGACGTTCTCATCATTGGCGCGGGCCACAACGCCCTCATCTGCGCCGGCTACCTTGCCCAAGCCGGCTACAAGGTCATCATTCTCGAGCGGCGCCACACCGTAGGCGGCGCTGTCGTCACCGAGGAGATCATCCCCGGTTTCAAGTTCGATCTGGGAGGATCGGCCCACATTCTCATCAACCAGACACCCGTCGTGCAGGACCTCAACCTGGCCGCATACGGCCTCGACTATATCGACGTTGACCCCCTCTTCTTCTGCCCCTTCCCGGACGGCAGCCATTTCACAATCTGGAAAGACCTCGACCGCACCTGCAATTCCATTGCGGCGATTTCGCCTCAAGACGCCGAGAACTATCGCGCCTTCGTCAATCGTTGGGAGCCGCTGGCGCGCGGCATGGTCGCCTCTTTCCAGGAGCCGCCCACGGTGGGCAATCTCTACCGCAACCTCGTGCGCAACACCGCCAAGGGCGACGAGCGCTGGGAACGGCTCACGGACATCCTGCGCGGTTACGGCCAGGTGCTCGAGCAGAGCTTTGTGGACCCACGCGTGCGCGCTGCGATCGCGTGGATGGCCGCCCAATCCGGCCCGCCCCCCTCCGAGCCGCTTTCGTCTCCCTTTGCGCTCTGGCATCCCATGTACCATCACAGCGGCATGCGCAGACCGCGCGGCGGCTCGGGCATGCTCACCCAGGCGCTGGCGCGCATGATCCAGGCGCACGGCGGGCAGATTGTCGCCGGCGCGCCCGTCAAGCGCATTCTCACGCGCAACGGCAAGGCCATCGGCGCCGAAACCGAGGGCGGTATGCGCGTGACAGCCGCGCGCGCCGTCGTCTCCGGTGCGCACATCCAGACGACCCTTGCGATGCTGGAAGACGCGCCGGTGGGCGACTCCGAGCGCCGCCTCATGGCCAACACGCGCGTCGGCAACGGTTTCGGCATGATCGTGCGCTGCGCCATGGACGCCCTACCCAACTACACGGCGCTGCCATCGCCCGTTGACGGCACGCCCGGCTATCAGCACCGCGCCATGCAGTTCATCTGCCCCGACATGCACTATCTTGAACGCGCCTACGGCGATTATCTGGGCGGCGAGCCGTCGCGTGACCCGGCCCTTATCGCCATGACCTTTTCGGCGGTCGATCCCACGCTTGCGCCCGCCGGCAAGCATACGCTATTTGTGTGGATGCAGTATGCGCCCTACGAACTCGCCAATGGCCAGTCATGGGATGAGATCGGCGACGCCGTGGCCGACCGCATTCTCGGCAAGTTGGGTGAGTACGCACCCAACGTCGAGGGGGCGGTGCTGGGGCGCCTCGTGGAGCACCCGCTCTACCTCGAGCGCGAACTCGGCCTGCTGCGCGGCAATGTCATGCACCTGGAGATGTCAATTGACCAGATGTTCATGCTGCGCCCCGCGCTGACCATGGCCAATTATGCAAGCCCTGTTAAGGGTCTCTACCTCACTGGCGCGAGCACACACCCCGGCGGCGGCATCATGGGGGCGTCGGGGCGCAACACCGCGCTGGTGCTGCTTAAGGACCTTGAAAAACGGCGCGTCTAGAGTGACACCGCAATGAAAACAGCATGCGCAGCCAGGGAACGGGGAACAGGGATCAGCGAACTCTATAGCGCTCCCCGATCGCTGTTCCCCGTTCCCTTAGCCAACGCTGTGCGTTTCATTGCAGTAGCACTTTACAGCCTGCCTGTCTGTTTGGGCGCGATTGTGGTCTGGCTAGCAACGGCAATGGCACCCATCTGCTAAAGTGTGGCTTCAGTCCAGCAAACCAGCGATGTGCGACACATCGCTCAACCCGAAGCGGTACACACCGGCCATGACCTACTTTGCATTCCTCTTCAAATTCCTTGGCCCACCTCTTGTCATCCTGGGGCTGCTGACATGGTGGGACGCGCGCCGGGGACGCCGCATGCCCGCCGCACTCAACAGTTGGCCGACGTGGCTGGTGATTGCGGGCCACATCATCGTCGCCGTGCTCTACACGACCCCCTGGGACAACTACCTCGTAGCCACCCGCGTCTGGTGGTACGAGCCCGAACTCGTATCGGGGCTCATCATCGGCTGGGTGCCCATCGAGGAATACATATTCTTCGTGCTGCAAACGTTGATGACAAGCCTCTGGCTCATCTGGCTGGCCAAGCGTGTGCGGCTGCCTGGCGCGCCCTTCGAGCCGCAAGCGCGACGCGCGCGGCGTGCCCGTTGGGGCTTCACCGCCTTCTTTGGCGCACTCTGGGTGGCCTCGCTCGTCCTGCTTCTATCCGGGTGGCGCCCGGGCACCTACCTCGCGCTGGAACTCGTATGGGCGCTATTGCCCATCCTGCTGCAGGTTGCCTTTGGCGGAGACATCCTCTGGCGCTATCGCACGCTGGTCCTGGCTGCATTGCTTCCGGCGTGGCTCTACCTCTGCATGGCGGACTTTCTTGCGATTGGCCTGGGCACGTGGATCATTGCGCCCGATCAGTCCGTGGGCGTCAATCTGGGTCATTTGCCTATCGAGGAGATCGTCTTCTTCCTGGTCACGAACATGCTTGTCGTCTTCGGCACGGTTCTGGTACTTGCACAGGAGAGCCAGGCGCGTGCGCCCGCTGCCCTGCTCAGGCTGATGCATCGCTTCGTCGGCGTGCCCGCCGCGGCCACCGCCACTGGTGACGCATAATGGCGACCCCGCTGCGAGCCTTCACCACCCCGGAGCACCAACCCTACTTCCTCGAGTCCGGCGCCGATGCGGTCGCGCTGCTTGTCCATGGTTTTCCCGGTACGCCCGCCGAATTGCGCCCCGTCGGCGAGATGCTGCACCGCGCCGGGCTCAGCGCCGAAGGCATGCTGCTGCCCGGATTCGGCCCCGATTTCCTCAATGTCGCCACGTACCACAATCAGGAATGGCTGGCGGCTGTGCTCGCGAGGCTCAATGACCTGCGCAGCCGCTTTGCGCACGTTCTACTCGTTGGCAACTCGATGGGCGCCGCGCTCGCCATCCAGGCCGCCGCACAAGTGCCTGTCGACGGCCTGCTCCTCTTTGCGCCCTGGTGGCGCATCGAGCAACGCTGGCTTGATGCAATAACGCCCGTGGCACAGCCGCTCGTCCCGCGCATCCATCCATTTCGTCGCGTCAATTTCGGCGATACCCGGTTGCGCACTGCCCTGCTCCGTTTCATGCCCGACGCGAACCTCGATGACCCGGACACACAGGAAGCGATTCGCGCGCTGGGTATCCATACGTCAGTTATCTCCGAGGTGCGCCGCGTGGGGCAAATCGCGGGCAAAGCGGCCTGCACTGTGGCCGCACCCACGCTGATCATTCAGGGTGCGCGCGACGTGCTCGTGCGCCCTGCGGTCACAGACGCGCTTGCGCAGCGCCTGCCCAATCTGCGCGGCCTCGCGGTGGTTAATGGCGACCACGAACTGGCACATATGGACAACCCCAACGAGCGAGCGCTCGAGCCGCTCATCGTGCACTTCGCTTGCCTGATTGCTGCCAACGCCATTGCGCCCGAGCGCGCCCACACGCATTGATTTGATCATCGCCTATGCACATCCGCACAGTGGCGCCATCTGCCTCCGCAGCACGCCCGTCACACCTTCCCTGGATCCTTATCGGCGCTTGGGTGCTCGTCATGGTCTCGATCCCCATCCTGCGCTGGCTACTGGGTGACGGCGTGCTGCGTTGGGCAACCACGATCAGCGTTGTTACACAGGCGGCGGCCTCGCTTGCCGTGCTGTGGAGTGCCTGGGGCACAGGGCCGGTGCTCCGCACTGTGGCCGTTATTCTGCCCCTTGCCTGGGCGGTTGAGTTTCTCGGCAGCAGCACAGGCATCCCCTTTGGTGATTATCACTACACGCAACTCCTCAGGCCGCAACTTGCCGGCGTCCCCCTTCTTATTCCTCTTGCCTGGTTCATGATGCTGCCTCCCGCCTGGGCTGTCGGAGCGCTGCTCGCACGCACATGGCGCGCGCTGCCCGTGGCGCTTGTCGCCGCGCTCGCCTTCGCCGCATGGGACCTGTTCCTCGATCCCCAAATGGTGGCGTGGGGCTACTGGGTGTGGGCGCAGCCCGGTGGCTACTTTGGCATTCCCTGGGTCAACTTCGCCGGCTGGGTTGTGAGCGCATTCCTACTCTCGTGGATTGCGCTTGCGGTGGTACGCCCACCTGCACCGCCGCTACTGCCATTGCTCGTCATCTACACCGTTACATGGGCGCTGCAGTCCGTCGGCCTTGCACTTTTCTGGGGAATGCCCGGTCCTGCCGCGGCGGGTTTCGCCGTCATGGGTTTCTTCGTGGCCCTGGCCTGGTGGCGCCTGAAGGATACACAGTCGACCACATTCCAGGGGCATCGCACCGCTAAATAGCCACTCAATGAGATTTTGGTGCAGAATGGATGTTAGCCCTTTAACCTCCACCCTTCTGCCAGGCACCAGCGCATGAATCCCACCGTCGCACCGGCTACAAGCATCTTGTGGATGATCATCGCCTTTGCTGCTGGTTCGCTGCCCTTTTCGGTGTGGATCGGCCGGTGGGTCCTGCGCGCCGACATTCGCGCCTACGGAGACGCCAACCCCGGCGCCACCAATGTATTGCGCGCGGGTGGCCGGGGCGCCTTTGCCGCCGCTGCCCTGCTCGACGGGCTGAAGGCCGGCATTCCCGTAGGGCTGGCATGGCTCTGGGCAGGGATCGACGGCTGGCCACTTGCGCTCGTCGCCGCTGCGCCGCTTGCAGGCCACGCATTTTCACCATTCCTGTGTGGGCATGGCGGCAAGGCCGTCGCCGCCACCTTTGGCGCCTGGGCCGGCCTGACGATTTGGGAGGGCCCAACCATTCTTGGCCTAAGCCTGCTGTTGACTACACGAATGATGCGCAACAACGGCTGGGCCGTCATGACTGCCATGCTCTTGCTCCTCGGGTGGATGCTTCTTACACCGGCAGCCTGGAACGGCGTCGTGTTGCGCCCCACACCCGGTGTGCTCGCGCTTGCCTGGCTCCTGCAAATCATCATCCTCGCCTGGAAGCATCGCGCCGACCTCGCGCATACGCCCCTGTGGCGCTGGAAACGCACCGGCGCCGACGTGGGTGACGGCGCATGAGCGTCGTCATCCTCGTCGGCGCGCTGTCAATTGTCGCGCTGCTCTTCCTGCTGCTGATTGCGCAGGAGAACTTCCGCCACTTCCCGCGTCTCTCCGCTGGTGCGGCGCGCACGTCAGGCACGAAGCCCGCCTTGCCCGCGCCATACATCTCCGTCCTTATCCCCGCGCGCAACGAAGCAGCAGCCATTGCCGCCACCGTGCGTCTGCTGCTCGCCCAGTCCTACCCCGGCCGCTTCGAGCTGATTGTGCTCGACGACCAGTCGACTGATGACACCTCCGCGCTGGCTTTGGCTGCGGGCGCAGGCGATTTCCGCTTGCGCTTGCTCGCCGGCGCGCCATTGCCCGCTGGCTGGGTGGGCAAACCGTGGGCCTGTCACCAGTTGGCGCAGGCCGCGCATGGTGATTTGCTCCTCTTCACTGACGCCGACGTTGCCTGGCAGCCGGGCGCACTGGCCGCCGTGGTTGCACAGCAGCAAGCCACCTCTGCCGGCCTGCTCTCAGTATGGCCCACGCAACAGATGCATAGCTGGGCCGAGCGCCTGGTCGTCCCGTTGATGAGTTATGCCCTGCTCGCCTATCTCCCTGTCCGTTGGGTGCATGATTTGCCCCACAAGCAGGCTGCCGCCGCCAACGGACAGTGCCTGCTCTTCACTCGTGCCGCGTATGCCGACTGTGGCGGCCACGCCGCCGTGCGCGCACGCGTGCTCGACGACGTCCTGCTCGCGCATCGCATCAAGGCCGCCGGTCAGCGTCTGCGCCTGGCAGACGGCGCAGGGCTGGTGCAGGCGCGTATGTATACGGACTGGCGCTCGGTGCGCGACGGCTACGCCAAGAACATCCTCGCGGGCCATCTGAACTCCATACCATTTCTCCTTCTCTCCACCCTCTTCCACCTCACGCTCTTCGTGCTGCCGTGGATCTGGCTCATTGCCGGCTTGTTCGACACGGCAACAACGGGCTGGCCCGAGTTGCCCCTCATCGCCGCGCTTCTAGGCATAGGCTTGCGCGCGTGCACCGCCGCGACGGCGCGTCAGCCGCTGCGCGATGCGTGGCTGATGCCCATCTCCGTGCTGCTGATGACGCGGATCGCCTTCCAGGCCATTTGGTGGCGTGTGCGCCGCGGCGGGCCGGTATGGAAAGGGCGCACGCTGCCCGCGCGGTAACAACAACCAACCTGACACAGAGACCAAAGAGGAAAACGGAGAAACACAGAGAAAAGCAATAGCAAAGCGACGGTCCAGCGTCGTCGATTTGCTATTGCTGTTCTCTGTGTTTCTCCGTTCTTCTCTGTGGTCTCTGTGTCAGGTTGTTTGTTGTGGTCTACGCGGCCTCGAGGGGCTTGATACAGCCCGCGCCCTCGTTGCGCACATTATTTACCTGGGTGCTAACCTGCCACATCTGCATCTGCTTCGGCGGGTAGGGGCGCAACAGATGGCGCACATTGGCCAATTCCTCCGGCGGATCATCCCGCCCGGAACCCAGCCACATGTCGTACTCCTCCGGCGCGATGATGACCGGCATGCGGTCGTGCAACTTCTGCACAAGCGTGTTGGCCTCGGTCGTCAACAACGTGCAGGTGGAAAGCTCGCCACCGTCCGGCCCTTGCCACGTCTCCCACAGTCCCGCAATCGCAAAGGGCTCTTCGTCCGCCGTGGTGATGAAATGCGGCGTCTTGCCCGTCGCGCCTTTCTTCCATTCGTAGAAGCCAGAGGCGGGGACCAGGCAGCGCCGCCGCTTGAAGGCCGCACGGAAGGATGGCTTCTCGGTCACCGTTTCGGCGCGCGCATTGATAAGCTTGGAGCCAATCGATGGATCCTTGGCCCACGAGGGGATAAGCCCCCAAAGCACGAGCGCCCACTCACGCGCCTGCGCTTCCGGGTTCATGCGCACAATGCCCACAGGCTGCGTGGGCGCAATGTTGTAACGCGGCTCCACGTAGGGCTCCTCAGGCAAGTCAAAGAGTGATTTCAGTTGCTCGGGCGAGGCCCGCAAAACGAATCTTCCACACATAGGCTGAATCTGCCTTTCGCCGTACAAGAACAAGGCGCGCATTTGTACCTGGCAGGACAGGCGTACAGTTCGGCCTATGCTATACTCTCCATTCGACGCACACAAATCCCATACCCGAGCTTCTCGCCGTGCCAGCGCCAATGTCAGGTCCAGCCGATACTGTCTCTTCACGCGACGCAACGCACATGCCCGCGCCCATACCGCGCGGCGTGGCCGACTACTTCTGGGGTGAAGCCGCGCGTCGCCGCACCCTCGAGGTCGAAATCCTCGCCCTCTTCCGTTCATGGGCCTATGGCGACGTGCTGCCGCCTGCCTTCGAGTATGTGGAAACGCTTGACCAGCGCGCCAACCCCGAACTCCAGTCTGAACTCTACCGCTTTGTGGATCGCGACGGCAGCGCGCTGGCCTTGCGCGCAGACATGACCATCCCCGTGGCGCGCCTCGTGGCCACACGGCTGCATGATCTGCCCATGCCGCAGCGATTCTGCTACGCCGGCAGCGTCTTTCGCTATGCCGACACACAGGCAGGCATGCAGCGCGAGTTCTGGCAGGCAGGCGTCGAACTGATCGGCGCGGCCGATGCGGCTGCCGATGCCGAGGTGCTTGCGCTCACTGTGCGCGCGCTCGAGGCGGCGGGCCTGCCCGATGTGCGTATTGCGCTGGGCCACCTGGGCTTCTTTCACGCGCTGCTCGAGGCACTCAACCTGCCGCCGCGCGCCCAGGCTGCCTTGCTCGCCGCCGTTGACCGCAACAGCGAGGCCGCGCTCATCGAGTTCCTGCAGGCAACCGACCTGCCGGCAGATGCGCGCGCCGCCGTCGCCGGCCTGCCGCATCTCAGCGGCGACGACTCTCGTGCGCTCCTTGCCCGCGCCGATGCCCTCTGTCTCAATGAGGCCATGGCCGCCGCGCTGGCCAACTTGCGCGCCATCCTGCGCGCGCTGCATGGCCATGCGCTTGACCCGCGCGTCTATGTCGATCTCACTGAAATTCACAATCTGGGCTATTACACGGGCATGACCTTTGAGGCATTGAGCCCCCGGCTGGGCTTCGCGCTCGCCAGCGGCGGCCGCTATGACCATCTGGTGGGCAGCTTTGGCGCACCGCAGCCCGCCGTAGGCGCAGCCCTCATCCTCGACCGGCTGCTCCTGGCCCAGCGCACCGCAACCGCCCCTCCCCGCCCACTCGCGCCCCATCTGCTCGTTTCCACGCAGGGCGACCCCCAAGCCCACGCCGCGGTCGAGGCGCTGCGCCGCGCCGGCCTGGTTGTGGCCGTTGACCTGGCCGATCGCTCAGCGCAGCCTCTGTATGACTACGCGCAAACCATTGGCGCAACGACCGCACTCACTTGGAGCAACGGCGCGTTTCAGCGCCTCTGCCTCGACGGCGCATGTGCTCCCTTGCCCGCGGGTGATAATCTAGCGCAATTGCTGCTTGCAGAGGTGCGCGCATGAGCCTGCGCCAGGCCACGGCCCCAATCGTCATCGCCCTCCCCAAGGGGCGCCTCTCCGATGATTCGCTCGCTCTCTTCGCAACAGCCGGCCTGCCCGTGCCCAGCGACTTCGGCCGCCGTCTGGTTGTCGACAGCGCAGACGGCACACTGTGCTACTTGCTCGCAAAGCCCATCGACGTGCCCACCTATGTGGAATACGGCGCCGCCGACCTGGGCATCTGCGGGCTGGACGTGCTGCGCGAAAGTCAGCGCAATGTATACGAGCCGCTGCTGCTCCCCTTTGGCTACTGTCGCCTCGCGCTGGCGGGCCCGGCTGCCCGCGCCGACACGCCTTTGCGCTACGAGAGCCAGCCGCGCGTCGTCACGAAGTTCCCGCGCCTTGCCGCTGCCTTCTTCCGCGAGCGGGGCGTCAATGCCGAAATTATCGAACTGGGCGGCTCGGTTGAACTGGGCCCGCTTGTTGGCCTTGCCGACCTCATCGTCGACCTCGTTGACTCCGGCAACACGCTGCGTGCCAACGGACTCAAGGAACTCCGCGTGATTATGCAAAGCCAGGCCGTACTGATTGCCAATCGCGCCGCCTACCGTCTCAAGGCGGCTCCTATCCAGAGCCTCATCACCCGCCTGGGCGATGCGCTGCGTGCGCACTCCCCGCAACAACCGGACCCGACCAGCCAACCATGACCGAAATTGTGAACTCCACAATCATTCCCGGCGTGAAGTTCGCGCACCTGCGCGCCTTTGCCGACGAGCGCGGGCGATTCATGGAAACCTTTCGCAAGGGCTGGTTCCCCGAGCGTTCATGGGAAATCGTGCAGACCAACCGCAGTGACAGCCGCGCCGGTGTGCTGCGCGGGCTGCACTATCACTTTCGCCAGGTCGATTACTGGTACGTACCCGCCGGGCGCATGCGCGTCGGCATGGCCGACCTGCGCGTCGGTTCCTCCGGCTTTGGCCGCAGCCAGACGATTGAAATCGGCGACGACAACGCCACGGGCATCTTCATTCCGCCGGGCGTGGCGCACGGCTTTCTGGCGCTCACCGATGTGACACTCACCTACCTCGTCGACAATTACTACGATGGCGGCGATGAACTGGGAGTGGCCTGGAATGACCCCGATCTCGCTGTCGAATGGCTTGTTGACACACCGATCCTCTCGGGCCGCGATGGCGCCAACCCGCGCCTGTGCGACATCCCGCGCAGCCAGTTGCCCATCTGGCGCCGCGAGTGAAGCAGTCGACGCTGCGCATCAAGACGCAAATCCCCGACGAAATGTCGGCAGAGCGCAAAGGATACTCCCATGATTGAGCCGGTTCGTTTTGGCGTGATTGGCGGCAGCGGCCTCTACACCATGGAGGCGCTGACCGATGTCGAGGAAACCCATCTGGATACCCCCTTTGGCGCGCCCTCCGACGCCTACATCATCGGCAAGCTCGACGGTAGGCGCGTGGCCTTTCTACCGCGCCACGGGCGCGGCCACATTATCAGCCCCGGTCGCCTGAACCAGCGCGCCAACATATACGGCTTCAAGATGTTGGGCGTCGAGTACCTCATCAGCGTCAGCGCCTGCGGCAGCCTGCAGGAGGCTTATGCCCCCGGCCACATCGTCATCCCGGATCAGCTTTTTGACCGCACCAGCGGCCGTGCCCTCTCTTTCTTCGACGACCCGGCCGCGGGCACAGACGGCCTCGTGGTCCACGTCAGCTTCGCCAATCCCTTCTGCGCCTTCCTGAGCGAAGTCTGCCTCGAGGCCGTGCGCGAAACGGGCCACCCTGTGCACAATGGCGGCGCATTCGTT
>CAYJNV010000038.1:0-4324 GCA_964370975.1 uncultured Caldilineaceae bacterium
AAGGTGTGGAGATGGTGATGCCGGGTGACAACGTGAACATGGAAGTGGAACTGATCTCACCTGTGGCGCTGGAAACAGGCAGCCGCTTTGCGATTCGCGAAGGTGGCCGCACGGTGGGGGCAGGCGTCATCACCAAGATTCTCAAGTAGCTACGATTGCACTGCGCGTCCGGATCAGCCTCCGGACGCGCAGTGTGATATAATTGAGTGCCGGCGGACAGGGCCAGAGGTCGTGTCGGTGTTATAGGCGAGTAGCTCAACTGGCAGAGCGGTGGTCTCCAAAACCACAGGTTGCGGGTTCAAGTCCTGCCTCGCCTGCCAGGATGACCACCGGTCGTACGACCGGTGGTCATTTTCCGGGAAGAGATGTGCAGTTGAGAATGGCGGCTTGTGGGCGACTATGAGCCCGCTGCCGGAATGCAAGTGACCGGAGGAAGAACGCAACCATGACCCGAGAGACTGAAGTCCGAGAAGAAAATCGTTTTGCCAAGTGGTACCGCGAGACGCGTGCCGAGCTCTCCAAGGTCTCCTGGCCGACGCGAGAAGAAGGGCTGCGCCTGACGGGTATCGTGTTGGTGGTGACGGTCATCTCGGCGCTTGTGATTTTTGGCATCGACTCGCTCTTCTCGACAGTCGTGCGCCTCATCATCAGCTAGACGTCTTTTCCGCTGTGCGGGATGCCGCTTGCGCGCTCTAAGGAGGTGCAGATGATGGACGCAACCACAGAGTCCAAGCCGAAGAAGAAGAACGCGAAGCAAGCCGCCGCGGCCAAGCCGCAGGTGGAGGCCGCGCCTGACGCCGTCGAGTTGGAAGAGATGGATTACGTCGAAGATAACGACGTTGACGGCGAAGATGGCGGTCCCAAGTTCGAGTGGTTTGTGGTGCATAGTTACTCGGGCATGGAGAACAAGGTCAAGAAGAATATTGAGCACCGCGCCGAGAGCATGGACATGTCGGACCGGATTGTGGAAGTGGTTGTTCCCACCGAGACCGAGATTGAGATGCGCAACGGCGTGCGCCGCGAAGTGGAGCGCAGGGTTTTTCCCGGCTACATTCTCGTGCGCATGATCATGGACGAAGACTCGTGGTATGTGGTGCGCAACAGCCCCGGTGTAACGGGTTTCGTAGGCATGGGCAACAAGCCCACGCCACTGAGCGCGGCCGAGGTCGAAAAGATCATGAAGCGCATCGAGTCGGATGCGCCGCGCATGAAGATTTCATTCGCGCTGGGCGAATCGGTGCGCATCATGAGTGGCCCCTTTGCCGAGTTCAGCGGCATTGTGGACGAGATCTACGCCGACAAGGGCAAGGCCAAAGTGCTTGTGAGTTTCTTCAACCGCGAAACGCCGGTTGAGGTGGACTTTCTGCAATTGCAGAAGGATAGCTGACCGACGCCGCGCCAGGGTACCGGCGTTGCAGCGTTGCATTGTTGAATGGACGGCAGCCCGTCCCGCAAGGGAAGCGTCGCCGGTGAAGTATTCACACGCTGGCCGCGTGGGAGCTGACCCGCAATTGCCAGTTGCGGCAAGGCGCACACCACGCCCAGAAGGAGAACACAATGGCAAAGAAACTGAAGGCAATTGTTCGATTGCAGTTGAACGCCGGCAAGGCAAACCCGGCGCCGCCTGTGGGCACCGCGCTGGGGCCGCATGGTGTCAACATCATGGGCTTTTGCAAGGAGTACAACGCCCGCACACAAGGGCAAATCGGCCAGGTCATCCCGGTCGAAATCACCATCTATACCGATGGCTCCTTCAACTTCATCACCAAGACATCACCGGTGGTGGACCTGATCAAGAAGGCCATCAACCTCCAATCCGGCAGCGCTGAGCCCAACAAGACCAAGGTGGGCAAGATCAATCGCTCGCAGGTGCAGGAGATTGCCGAAATCAAGCTCAAGGACCTTGAGGCCGTGAGCCTCGAGAGTGCCATGCGCATGGTGGAAGGCACGGCGCGCAGCATGGGCGTCACGGTAGTAGACTAGTTCACACTATCAACAAATCCCGTGGGAGGGGGGCGACCCCCGCGATAACCACAAGGAGAAACAAGCATGGCACAGCACAGCAAGCGCTATCGTGCGCTGCAGGAGAAGGTAGACCGCACGCAGAGCTACTCGCCCAGCGAAGGCCTGGCGCTCGTCAAGCAGACCGCCACCGCCAAGTTTGACGAGACGGTGGAAGTTCATCTGCGTATGGGTGTGGACCCGCGCTACGCCGACCAGCAGGTGCGCGGCGTTGTGACGCTGCCTGGCGGCACGGGCCGCGAGGTGAAAATTGTGGTCTTCGCCGGCCCCGATGGGCAGGCCCTGGCGACGCAGGCCGGCGCCGATTACGTGGGCGCCGAGGACCTGGCCGCTCGCATTGAAAAGGGCTGGACCGATTTCGACATCGTTCTGGCCACGCCCGACATGATGCGCGTTGTCGGCAAGCTGGGTCGCGTGCTGGGCCCCCGCGGCCTCATGCCCAGCCCCAAGACGGGCACGATTTTGCCCGCAGAGGACTTGCCGCGCGTGATTGATGAAGCGCGCCTGGGCCGTGTGGAGTTCCGCGTCGACAAGACCTCCAACATCCATGTGCCGATTGGCAAGGCCTCGTTTGACGAGCAGAAGCTTCTCAAGAATTTAGCTGCGCTCATGGAGGCGATTGTCGCCGCTCGCCCGGCCACGCTCAAGGGCATCTATATTCTGCGTGCGACGCTGACCAGCACCATGGGCCCCGGCGTCAAGCTCGACGTGGCCGCCGCGTCGGCGCTGCACCCGGACAATTACTAGGGCAGGGCCCTGCCTTGCAACAACAGAATTGATCATTGATCATTGATCATTGATCATTGAAGATTGGGCTGCGTATCCCTGGGGGCGCAGCCCAATCTTTAATGATCAATGATCAATGATCAATTATGTTGTTGCCAGACAGCGCCCTTTTTGGCCGACAACACCGCCCGTGTTACACTTGCTCTGTTCAACTGAATAGACCGTTTGCGACCCATGCTGGAGACAGCAGGTGCAGGACACAAAGCCTGCATAATGGTGGAAACCCACCGCCTGCCGAGGCGAGGACGTGAGAGTAGTCTGCGACGCGCATCTTGTGCTGCGTCCCCGACTGCGCCCCACTTTCCGCGACTTGTTCACCGTCTCGATGCGCTGCGTCAAGGCGGTTTTGTTTTGCAGGGCGGGCGCAAGCCCAATGGTGCAGGCGGCGTTACGGCCTGCGAGAATCTGTGCGAAAGGAGGAATGTCGCTTGCCAGTTACACGATCGAAGAAAGGCGAATTGATTGAAGAGTACCGCGAACTCGTGCGGAACTCGGGCGCGCTGGTCTTTACGAACTATCGAGGCACCAGCGTTAAGCAGATCAACTCACTGCGCGGCAAGATGAAGGAAACCGGGGCGAACTACGTCGTCACCAAGAATACGTTGCTGCGCGTTGCGTTGGAGCAGGAAGGGCGGACTGCACCCACGGAGTTGCTCGCCGGGCCGAATGCGGTGGTCTTCACCAGTGAAGACATAGCCAAGTCCGTTACGGCGCTCAAGGATTGGATCAAGGCCGCCAAGATGGTCGAGATCACCGGCGCACTGCTGGAGAACTCGGCGCTGGATGCAACCGCAGCCGAAAAGCTTTCCGATCTCCCGACCAAGGAACAGGTACTGTCGTCCATCCTGGGTACGTTGAATGCCCCGGCTGGCAGCCTTGTGCGCGTGCTCAACGCACCGCTTTCCAGCCTCGTGCGCGTCATCAACGCACATGTCGAGAAGGAACAGGAAGCCGCTGCGTAGCCATTGCGCCACGCACACGGCATCGGCCTGCACGCGCAGGCCCCCATGCAACACCCAAACTTGTTTGATGGATTGTCTGAACGATCTGGAGGATCGACACAATGGCTGACCTGAATGCCTTGATGGAAGAGCTGGACAAGCTGACGCTGCTTGAGGCGTCCGAACTGGTGAAGTCGCTTGAGGATCGCTGGGGCGTAAGCGCCGCCGCACCGGTCGCCATGGGCGGTTTTGCCCCTGCCGCCGCCGCTGCCGAAGCCGCACCGGTCGAAGAGCAGACCGAATTTGATGTGATGCTGACCGACGTGGGCGCCAAGAAGATCAACGTGATCAAGGTGGTGCGCGCGCTGACCAACCTGGGCCTCAAGGAGGCCAAGGAACTCGTCGAGAGCGCCCCTGTCGCCGTGCTGCAGGGTGTGGCCAAGGATGCGGCCAACGACGCCAAGACGCAGATCGAAGCCGAAGGCGCAGTCGTTACCATCAAGTAGGTCACGTCTCCGGCGTGACAGATGAAAATGGATTTACACGAAGCGGGGGGGGGGGGGGGGGGGGGGGGG
>CAYJNV010000038.1:4334-16056 GCA_964370975.1 uncultured Caldilineaceae bacterium
AGCCGGGGCGCCGCGCGGGCGCGCCCCCCCCCCCCCCCCCCCCCCCCCCCGCTTCGTGTGCAGAGAGCCTGGATCACCGAGTGGCATGATCGCGCATCATGATTTGACGGCGGCGACAGGGTCCGCTACAATTAGTTTGACGATCAAATTGTTTTCTGGAGGCAGCATGGATACTTCGCCACGCGCGTGCGCACACCAGATTCTCGATGTTACGCCCATCTTGCTGCAGGCAATCAGAAGTGAAATGCGCGCCTTGCGCACCGCTGAATTGACTGTACCGCAGTTCCGCACGCTCTCCTTCCTGAACAAGAATCCCGGCGCGTCCCTCTCTGCCGTCGCCGAGTTCATCGGCCTCACGCTTTCGTCCATGTCCATCCTCGTCAACGCGCTGGTCGACCGCGACCTGGTCACGCGCACCATTGACAGTGAGGACCGGCGCCGCATCAACCTGACGGTGACGCCGCCCGGCCGGGCCATGTTGGTGGATGCGCTGCAGGCGACGGAAGCACGCCTGGCCGATGTGGTGGCCGGCCTGAGCGACAGCGAACGCGCGACTGTAGTCGAGGGGCTGGCGTTGCTGCGCCCTCTCTTTGCGCCGGGCGCACAGACGCCGCAGCATGAGGGTGTGCTGGAGGGTGCTGCAACGCCATGAGGCCCGTCTCCGGCGCTGTGCTCGCTGCAGAGGGCGACGTCGACACTGAACCGAATGGCGAATCGGCGGGCGGCGCCGAACAGCCCCGCCGTGCATCGACCTTCGCCGCGTTTCGCCACCGCAATTTCCGCCTCTACGCTATGGGAATGCTCGTCTCCATGGCAGGCTCGTGGATGCAGATCATCGCCCAGGGGTGGCTTGTCTACCAGATCAGCGGCTCGGAGTGGACGCTGGGTCTGGTGGGTTTCGCGTCCGCCATCCCCGCACTAATTATCTCGCCGTGGGCGGGCGTGATTATTGACCGCGTGCCGCGCCGCGCGATTCTCTACGGCACACAGACCGCGGCCATGCTCTTTGCATTCATTCTGGCCTTCCTTACCTTCACAGGGCAGGTGCAGGTATGGCACATTGTTGCGCTGGCGGTGGGCATTGGCATGGTGAATGCGTTTGACGCACCCACGCGCCAAGCCTTTGTGGTGGAAATGGTGGGTCGCGATGACCTGCCCAACGCGATTGTCGTCAATTCCATGATCTTTAACGGCGCGCGCATTGTGGGCCCCGCCTTTGGAGGATTGCTGCTGGCGTGGCTGGGCGCAGGGTGGTGCTTCCTTATCAACGGCATCAGCTTCATGGGCGTGCTGGTAGCTCTGTTCTTGATGCAACTGGCCCCCTACGCACGGCGCGTGCGCCTCGAGTCGCCCTGGGGTCAACTCAAGGACGGGCTCATTTATGTGCAGCAACGCGCCGACCTGCGCGGCATACTCGTGCAGGCGGGCATCTTCGGCGTCTTCGGTGTGTCGTACAGCACGGTTTTGCCCGCCTATGTGGACCGTGTGCTGCATGTGGGCCCGGCTGCATATGGGATGATCAACGCCGCCTCGGGTGTGGGCGCGGTGACGTCGGCGCTGCTGATCGCCCACTACGGCGACGCCTTGCGCCGCGGCCGCTGGCTTGCCCTCGTCGCGTTGGCCTTCCCCTTTGTGCTAATCGCCTTTGCCTGGGCGCCGGGACTGCCTGTGGCGCTGCTGCTGGCCTTCTTCCTGGGCTTATGCTTCCTGGGTCAGTTCACGTTGCTCAACACGCTGCTGCAAACGCGCGTCGATGACGCCATGCGCGGCCGTGTGATGAGCCTCTACACGCTCATTTTCTTTGGCATTGCGCCATTCGGGAACCTTGCCATAGGCGCGGTTTCGGAATATTGGGGGTTGAGCATTACCCTTACACTCAGTGCACTGATCACTCTCGGCCTCAGTGCCGCCAACCTGCTGTACAGCGATAAAGTGCGCAGCATGCGCTAACGCACAGTACCAGCCAATTCCACCTTGCCACCTCCCGGCGTGAACTCGTGAACCCTGCAATCGACCCAATCACCAATCCGGTTACTCAGTTCCTCATTGACAACATCGTAGGTGTCTACTTCGCCTATGGTCTGGCTTTCTTTGCGTTGGGCGCGGTGCTTGCGTTGGCCAGTCGTCAGCGTTCCGCGCTGCCACTCATGCGCGCGCTGCCGCTGCTCGCATGGTTCGGGCTGCTGCATGGCGCACATGAGTGGGTGGAGATGTTCCAGCGCATCGCGGCGCTGGGCGGTGGCCACACGCCGGGGCCAAGTGAGGAGGCGCTGCGCATCGCGCTGCTTGTCATCTCCTTCCTATGCTTGCTTGGCTTTGGCGTGCGCGCGCTCCGGCCCGATAGCAGCGCTGCCGGATGGCGCGTACTGCTCTTCTGGGGGCCGGTGGTGGTGTGGACGGCCGCGGTTGCCGGCGCCGTACTCTATTATCGACCGGCGCCGCTTGATGCTGCCTATTTTGCCGACGTGCTGTCGCGCTATCTCATCGCCATTCCTGGCGCCCTTCTCGGGGCGGCGGCGCTCATGGCGCAACAGCGTGCCCTGCGCGCACGCGATCTGCCGCTCTTTGGGCGCGACCTTGTTTCGGCGGCCACTGCGCTCATTCTCTACGGCGTGGTGGGCCAACTCTTTGTACGCGCCACGGTGATACCACCATCAAATGTACTCAACAGTTCGCTCTTCCTGGCCTGGTTCGGCGTGCCGGTGCAGCTCTTCCGTTGTACCGTGGCGGCGCTGATCCTGCTCTTCATGATGCGGGCAATGCGCGTCTTTGAAGAGGAGGCCCGCCGCCACCTCGAAGAAATCGCGCGTAGTGAGCGTGAAGTGCAGGAGCAGTCGCTGGAATTCGAGCGCCGCAGCGCGCGCGAGCACGCGATTCTCAACCAGGAGCTGGCTGCCAAAGCGCGCGAACTTGCGCTGCTGCTGGATCTCTCCAATCTTCTGGGTGTGGCCATGGAGATGCCGCGTCGGCTGACGAATGCACTGCCGCGTATCATTCAAAATCTCGAGTTTACGAACGCAGGGCTCATACTCTGCGTCGACAACCAGAGCGACCATGTCGACGTCGAGGCACAGACCGGTTTCGATGCGCCCGTTTTGCTCGCGCCAGACGCGATGAGCGCCGTTCAACCGGTTGCCGACGAAGTCATATTCATGAACTGCGTGGCGCTGGGCCGCCGCAGCACCGAGGCGGGGCGCGCCGCCTGCCGCCACGTGGATGGGGCCGTCGTTGAGTTCAGCGTCAGTGCGGTGCTCCTGGGTGAGGAGTGCTGGAACTACGGCAGCCCCACCGTTGCGCTGGCGCTGCCCCTCATGGCACAGCAGATCCCCATCGGCGCGGTGGTCTTTGCGCACACGGTGGGCGAGCCACGCGTGGTGGAGATTGAAGAACTTCACATTATGGTGGGGATTGCGCGCCAGTTGGAGCTCTCCATGGAGAACGCGCGCCTGTACCGCGAAGCGCAGGAGCGCGAGCAGACGTTGGCGCAACTCTTGGCGCAGGTGGTGGCGGCGCAGGAGGCTGAGCGACAGCGGATTGCACGCGAACTCCACGACGCCACGGGCCAGTCGCTTACGGCGATTGCGCTGGGATTGCGTGGCCTGGCCAACAGCGTCAACAGCGCCGCCGATGGTACGCGTGCGGACCTGTCGCGCCACGCGGAATCGCTGCAGCACTTCGCCACCGACGCTCTGGGCGAGCTGCGCCGCATCATCGCCGATCTGCGCCCGCCCCAGCTTGACGAATTGGGCCTTGCCCCGGCACTGCGCTGGTACATTCAGAATTTCCGCAAACGCAATCCAGGCATCGATCTTTCCTTCACAGTCGCCGGTGACCACACGCGCATGCCGCCCCATTACGATACTGTGGTCTTTCGCGTCGTCCAGGAGGCGCTTACCAACATCGCCAAACACTCGGCGGCTGACCGGGCGGGGGTTGTGCTTGAGATGAAACCGAGCGAGCTGGTGGTCACCATTCAAGACAACGGCAAAGGTTTTGACCCAGCGCGTGCAATGGCTGCGCGAGGCCAAAGTGCGGCCTGGGGGCTGCTGGGCATCCGTGAGCGCACTTTGCTGCTGAATGGCCGCTATGATATCAAGTCCGCCCCCGGCCAGGGTACACTCGTGCGCATCTCGGTGCCAACTGTAACTGCACCACTCTTGGGGGACGAACCAGCCGACCGACCCCTTCCCATCTATGACGATGGCGCGTAGGCGGCGTACCCATGAGGAACAGACCAGATGATCAATGAGAGCAACGCACCCACCGGCGCCGCGGGCGATCGGCTCATCCGCCTGCTTGTGGTTGACGACCACTCGATTCTGCGCGCTGGGCTGCGCATGCTTTTTGCCGCCGAACCCGACATGCAGATCGTGGGCGAGGCGAGCAGCGGGCAGCAGGCGATTGAGGCTGTCGAGCGACTGCATCCCGATGTCGTGATCATGGACGTGGCCATGCCGGGCATGTCAGGCATAGAGGCGACGCGACGCATCAAGCAAATCTACCCCGAGACCGCCGTGCTGGCGTTGACGATGCACGAGGATGAGCAATACTTCTTCGAGATGCTCAACGCGGGCGCGGCCGGCTACATCCCCAAGCGCGCCGCACCCGACGACCTGATCGCCGCCATCCGCGTGGTGAAGCAGGGAAATGTCTTTCTGCATGCGACGCTGGCGCGCTTTCTCATTCACGACGTGTTGCAGGGCTACCTCCACCCCGTACCCGAGGTCGAGCCCCTCACTGAGCGCGAGCGCGAAGTGCTCACGTTGATTGCTGAAGGGCTGACCAGCCGCGAAATCGGCGAGGCGCTTGTCGTCAGCCCCAAGACAGTGGACCGCCATCGGGAGAACATTATGTCAAAACTCAATCTGCACAGCCGCGTGGAGCTTGTGAAGTATGCCATTGAGCGGGGGTTGATTGAGACCAAGCGGTGATGCCAAGCACGAGGCAAAAGTCACTGGTGAGTGGTAAGTGGTAAGTGGTAATTGGTAATTGGTGGCGGGGGCCGGGGTGGGGGGGGGCGGGGGCGCGTTTACCACTTACCACTCACCACTTACCACTTACTACTCACCAGTGACCTGTCAGTCATCCCCCGCTGCAGGCACGTGGCCCAGGGACTTCATGCGCGTGAAGATGGCGCAGGCAAAGCAGTCGTCGGGGAGGCAGCCCTCGGCATCGCGCCGCACCAGCCAGCAGGGAAGGGCCACGTTGCGGGCGGCCGGGCAACGTGCGCGCTTTTCGGGTGGGCAACCTTTCACCTCCCAGCAAGGCGCTTCGGCGGCCTCAATCAGCGCAGCCGGTGTAGCTACATCCAGCGCGTCCAGCCCTTCGGCTGCGGCCTCAAGCTGCCAGCGCCGGTCCAGACGGTGGAGCGCAAGGCCGAGGCCAACCATGGCCGCAATCGGCACACCTATGCGCAGGGCAAAGTAGCCGATAATTGTGAGTGCTGCAATCCAACCGTTCATGGCAGCCTCGATTAGTGCGTTGCTTCGTGGCCGTCAAAGCGGACGAGCCATCGCACACAGATGTACCATGCAAGCACAGCCATGGAGATAATGCCGATGGTGGACATCCACTCCATCATGCTGGGGATATAAGCATTGCCCGCAACTGGTGCTGTCTGGGCGGCGAGCGTGGCATTGAAGCGGTTCATGAGGACGCCCGCCAGCACCAGCAGCGGCGCAACCCACTGCAGCGCCGAGCGCCGTCGCCAAGCAGGCGTCAGGCAGACGATGGCGGGAATGAGAGCACCCAACGCAATCTCAATTGTGGCAAGCCACGTGCGGTTGGACATCCAGTCCAGACGCATGAGTTCGCCATTGCTGACGAGCGCACCGATGCGTACAACCAGGTAGAAGAGCGACACGCCGCCAATGCCTACCATCAGCCCCTGGATGACCTTTGACTCTTCGGGTGCATTGTGGATGCGCGCTGCGGTGCGATAGGCCACAATCGCCATGCTCAACCCCGCCATCACCGCTGAGGTAAAGAAGAGAATGGGCAGCATGGGTGTCCACCAGAGGAGCGAGACCCGATGTGGCATGTTGAGATAGAGCGTGCCCAGCGTTGATTGGTGGAGCGTGGAGAGGGTGACGCCGAGCACCGTGACAGGGGCCATGAGCCAGAGCACAAAACGGCGCACCTTCATCCAGCCGAACTTTGCCAGGAAGTCGGGGGCAACTTCCAGCACAAGCACTGTGGTATAGAGCAAAACACAGCAGCAGATCTCGAAGAGCGGGGAGTGCAAGTTCCAGTATAACAGGAAGTTGTAGAAGCGGTCAGGCCGGCCCAGGTCGAGCAGGAGCAGCACGAGCACGGCAGTGTAGCCCAGGAAGCCGGCCAGAAGCGCGGGCCGCAGCACCGGCTGGAACTGGTGCAGGTGGAAGACGTGCACCACCGCCGCCATGGTGAAGGCTGCGCCCGAGAAGGCAATCAGGGCAAAGTCGAAGCCAATCCAGATGCCCCATGAAGTGCTGTCGGTGAGCGACGTGGTGCCGCCCAGGCCGATGAGCAGCCGTGCCAGGCCCGCCGCCACTCCCATGACGGTGAGGAAGGCGAGGATGCCTACAACGATCATGCCTGGATCAAAGTGGAAAGGTGCGTGCTTGCGGCCATCGCTTACGGGTGCGCCCGTTTCGGACTTAAATTGAGGGTGGCTGACTCCTTGCGCAGTCATGATTGGTCTCCCAAAGCGGTAGGGTCCTGCGCCTCGACGGTGGCGAATGTGGCGTGGGCCTGTTTGGCGCGGCGCCCTGTCATAAACTGAATGGCAGCCGCGAGCGAAGCCATGGTGAGAGCAACCACCGGGGTCTGGCGCATCACGCTTTCGCCATAGTGCGTAATGGTTTCGTCGCCCAGAACCGGGAAACCGAGTGATGCAAAGGGAACGGGGCCGATGTAGAGCACCGACGTGCCGCCTGCCTCATGCTCGCCGTATACATGGTCGACATAGCGGCCGGGGTTTGAACGCAACTGCGCCTTGGCCTCGGCGAGGAGCATGCTGCGCTTGCCGAACTTGATTGCACCGTTGGGGCACGCCGCGGCACAGGCCGGCTTGTCACCATCGGCGACGCGATCGGCACACATCTCGCACTTGCCAATGAGCCCAAGCGGATTGTCCCAGTCATATGCAGGCACGCCGTAGGGGCAAGCATACTGGCAGTAGCGGCAGCCGATGCACTTGGATGAGTCGTAAACAACAGGCCCTTCAGGCGTCTTGCGCAGAGCGCCGACGGTGCACGCCGAAACGCATGCCGGGTCCACACAATGCATGCACTGGCGCTTGACGAAGACCTCAAGCGATGCGCCGTGCACGTCCTGCACCTCGCGCACATCGACAAAACTGTACGCATCGGCGTCGATCTTCGTGGGGATTGCGCCAGGGTCGGTGCGCGCGTTGGCGTCCTTGCAGGCAAGGGCACAGGAGTTGCAGCCTGTGCAGCGCGTAAGGTCAACCAGCATGCCCCATGCCTCGGGGTCAACCGGTCCGCTGGAGGCGATGGCCACACCACCGGCGGCGGCCGTGACGGCAAGAGCGCCTGCTCCGGCAGCCATCCCCTTGAGGAAGGTGCGCCGCGACATCAATGGACAGGAGGGTGGCGCGCCTTCGGGCAGCGGTGCGAGGTGGATTGAGTCACTCATGAGTTCCTCCGGCTGCCGAAGCGTGCATATGCAATCATGAATACGATACCCAGAATGCCGCCGATGCCGATGCCAAAGCCAAGGTTGGCCAGCGATAGCACGCCCAAGGTGCGGTTCGCCTGTTGCGCCTCGGCCAGTTTGGGCGACGCCGCGTCTACGGTGGCGATATTCTGCGTTTCCGAGGTGCCGCGTGCCGGTTTCGTCACATCCTCGCGGTGACAATCAAGACACCTGGATGCAGAGACGGAAACGAAATCGTGGGACGGCCCATGCGTATCAAACAATTGACTGCCGGCGCTGGCGACAGCCAGGCCCTGTGTGTCAATGTCCGCCATATGGCAATCGGTGCAGGTGGCCGTACCGGCCCAGTGCGCCTGGTGCATTGGATCATCGAGGGATTCGCGGTGACACGAGGTGCAGAGGCGGTCGTCGGAGATGCGCATTTCCTGCGAATGCACCAGGTGGCAGCTAATGCATTGCACGCCCTGGTCGCCGTGGGTGCTGTTCTCCCACTGGCTCCACGTCTCCTGGTGGCAATCCTTGCAGGAGGAGGAGTCGACGACAAGGGGTACGCTGTCCTCATCGGGATGACCGCGCACATAGTCGCCATGGCAGGTTGTGCAGGTGGCGAGGGCATGGCCGGTGCCGGGATCCACCAGGTCGGCGTGGGGTGATGTCGCCCAGGCGTCTGCCTCTTCGCTGTGGCACGAGGAGCAGGGCTTGGTGTTGGGCTCGGGATTGGCGATGCCGTCCTGTGCGTGTGCGGCAGCAGGCAGCATCAGCCACAGGCCGCAGGCAGCGATGGCTGCAATCGCAGCCAAGGCCAGGCGGGGGCGCCTGGCCGCGTTGACTGCAGTGGGCGAGAATCTGGTCCAGGTAATGTCGGTGAACATGAAAACCTCCGGAGTGCGGTTGTCTGGATCTGGCTGCCGGCTATGATTCGGGGTGCATGAAGCGACGTTCGGCGCATCCCATCAACCAGCAAATGACCATTGGCACGCCAAAGCGCACGCACCCGAACGCGATAAAGAAGCCAACAACGATCAGAGTGTCCATAACGTTCATGAGGAATCTCCTTGATTCAATGAGCAGTGGCAGGCAGCCATACGCAGGTTGCTCAACTGCCTCAAGGATAGCGAACGTTGAGCGCTTTCACATCGGGCCTGTTGCCCATTCCCATCCCCATGTTTGGGTGAACCGGCGCAGCGCACTTGGGTAAAATGGCCCACGCTGCCTACTGCGCGCAGTACGAACCCATGCGCAAAGCAAACCAGGCGCCATGGGGCGTCTGGCCTGGCCACATTGACGGTTTGTTGTCGACATCGCCGACGTGGCGCTGAGGGCGGTTCCGGGCGCAATTTGGCCCGTATGTGTAGGTTGACGCAGGCAACGGCCTGTGCGTATAATGCGTATGCTGAACGTAGGCAAAGCAACCCCAAACTTCCTACAACAGATTACGCCCAGCCACCTAAGCGGGCGCCGCGCGTATGCCGCGCATGTTCTGTGATCACCATTTGCGTACACCGCGAGCGATCGGCAATTCCGATTCTCCCGGGCGGTCTGCAAGCGCTTGCATCATGAGTGCGCTTTGCACGAGACCAATCTGTCATGGTGTTTGTTTGCTTGTTGGAGGGATGCAAGCGTCGCAGAGACAATCACGTTATCCAGGTTACGCGGCCCGCGCCCGCCGAAATGCGCAGTCCCCTACGGCGGGCAGGGTTTGAAGTGGCGTACAAATCAACCGGCTGAACCGTATCAGCCACTCACAACCCACTATGACGTGGAGGAGCTTATGACGAAGTCCAAACGCATTATCATGATTGTTGCCGTATTCATGGCGCTGGCCAGCCTGCTGACTGCGTGCGCCGTGCCTGCTGCCGCCCCCGCCGCTGCCCCGGCCGAAGAAGCCGCTGCAGCCCCTGCCGGTGAGAAGATCAAGGTCGGCCTTTCCTTCTCCGACTTCGCAACCGAGCGCTGGAAGAATGAAGAAGTGCTCATGCGCGGCCTGCTCGAAGAGAAGGGCTACGAAGTGTTGAGCCAGGAAGCCAACCAGGATGTCAAGCTGCAGAATGACCAGATTGACAACATGGTGAGCCAGGGCGTCAAGGCCCTTATCGTCATCGCGCAGGACGGCGATGCGGTCGTGACCTCCGTCGACAAGGCAGCGGACGCCGGCGTGGCAGTCATCGCCTACGACCGCCTGATCAAGTCCCCGAAGATTGCGGCCTACATCTCCTTCAACAACGTCGAAGTGGGCCGTCAGCAGGCCGACGGCGTTATGAAGGCGCTGGACATTGCCAATTGGGACGTGGCCGCCAATGGCCCGGCCCGCGTTGTCAAGCTGGGCGGCAGCCCGACCGACAACAATGCCATCCTCTTCCGTCAGGGCCAGGATGAAATTGTGGACCCGCTGGTGGAAGCCGGCACAGTCGAAATCGTTGCTGACCAGTGGGTGGAGAACTGGGACGCAGCCAACGCGCTCAAGCTCATGGAGAACATCCTGACAGGCGCCGACAATGACGTAGATGCAGTGGTTGCCTCGAATGACGGCACGGCGCTGGGCGCCCTGCAGGCATTGAAGGCACAGGGTTTGGCCGGCGTCGTGCCGATC
The DNA here is from genome assembly GCA_964370975.1 of uncultured Caldilineaceae bacterium. Classification (GTDB taxonomy): domain Bacteria; phylum Chloroflexota; class Anaerolineae; order Caldilineales; family Caldilineaceae; genus UBA5069. The sequence continues at coordinate 14,584 of CAYJNV010000038.1, forward strand.
TCGGGTCAGGACGCCACCGCTGACGGCTGCAACAGCATCGTCAAGGGCGAGCTCACCGTCTCGATCCTCAAGGACATCCGCCTGCTGGGCCCGTTGGCCACAGACATGGTGGACACGATTCTCACGGGTGGCACTGTCGAAGGTCTCGAGACATACTCGCTGGCCGGCCTGACGCTGAATGACGCACTTACTGGCGACGTTCAGGCTCTCTTCCTGCCGGTTGAGCAGGTCAATGCCGACAATGCCTTTGCGCTGTGCGTCGAGAATGGCTTCCAGAGCTACGACGACGTCTTCCGCGACATCCCCGAAGACCAGCGCCCCGCCCGCCCGTAAGGGTTTGCGGCACGATACCACTCGCTGCGTAGTCTGACGCAGTGCTGTACAGGCACAGAGAGGGCATACAATCGCCCTCTCTGTGCCTTATGCAGGAGCCCCCAAAATGAGCGACGACAATATTCTTGAATTCCGTAACGTGACCAAGCGTTTTGGCGGTATTACCGCGCTGGACGACGTTACCTTCGCCGTGAAGCGCGGCGAAATCCACGGCTTGTGCGGCGAAAACGGCGCGGGCAAGTCCACGCTGATGAAAATACTCTCCGGCGTCTATCCCTACGGAGACTATGAAGGCACGGTGCTGCTGAATGGCAAAGAACTCAAATTGACGGATCGCGCGATTCATCAGGCGCGCGAAGAGGGGATTGCGATTGTCTACCAGGAGCTGACACTCGTTCCGCACATGACGGTGGGCGAGAATGTGTTTTTGGGGAAGGAGCCCACGCAGGCCGGCTCCATTTCGTGGAATGTGCTTTATGCGCAGACGCGCGACATCCTGCGGCGCTACCAGCTTGATGTGTCACCGCAGGCCACCGTGCGCAGCCTGGGCGTAGGCAAGATGCAAATGGTGGAAATTGCCAAGGCGCTTTCCGAAGATGCGCAGGTGCTGATTCTGGACGAGCCGACCAGCGCTCTGACCGAAGCCGAAATCACCAAGCTCATGGAGATTCTTCACAACCTGCGCAAGCTTGATGTCACCTGCATCTACATTACGCACAAGCTCGAAGAGTTCTTCCGCATCACCGACTCGATTACCATCCTGCGCGACGGCAAGACGGTGACAACGCAGCCCACCGCCGCGTTATCGCGCGAGAAGCTCGTGAGCTACATGGTTGGCCGCGAAATGAAGGAACGTTTTCCGCAATCCCAGCGCACCCCGGGCGAGGTCATTTTTGAGGTGAAGGATCTCAAGGCGACGGACCCCTTCGGCAGCCGCACGGTGCTCGACGGCGTATCCTTCAACGTGCGCCGCGGCGAGATTCTGGGCATTGCCGGCCTCATGGGCTCCGGCCGCACCGAACTGGTCCGCGCGATTTTCGGGCGCGATCCCATCGACGGCGGCACGATCGAAGTCGACGGCACGCCGGTCCGCCGGCCGACCCCCATTCGCATGAAGCGCCTTGGGCTAGGCATGACACC
>CAYJNV010000038.1:16066-21603 GCA_964370975.1 uncultured Caldilineaceae bacterium
GTAGAAGCGCGAAATCTCCCAGATGAACCGGCCGGCATTGCCGGCCTCATTGGCTCCGGCCGCACCGAATTGGTGACGACCATCTTTGGCGAGTACGGCAAGATCACCGGCGGCACAATCACCATGGAAGGGCGCGAACTGCACCCCAGGAGCGCTCGGCAAGCCATGCACGACGGCATCAGCCTGGTGCCCGAGGATCGCAAGGGGCAGGGGCTCGTGCTCATGCAGTCCATCCTCAAGAACATCTCGCTGGCGAATTTGGACAAGTACTCCGGATTCATGAGCATTGACGCCGACGCCGAACTTGAAGCCGCGATGAAGCAGGGCAAATCCATGTCCATCAAGGCGCCCGATTTGCACGCGCGCGTTGACTCGCTTTCGGGCGGCAACCAGCAGAAGGTGGTGATCGCCAAGTGGCTGCTCTCGACGCCCAAGCTGCTGATTATGGATGACCCGACGCGCGGCATTGACGTAGGGGCCAAATTTGAAATCTACAAGCTCATGAACGAGCTTGCAGCCAACGGCGTTGCCATCATCATGATCTCGAGCGAGCTTGAGGAAGTACTGGGCGTCAGTGATCGCGTCATGGTCATGCATCATGGCCGCTCCACGCGCACGCTGGACATCAAGGATGCCAGCCAGGAACGCATCATGCAGTTGGCAACGGGCATTGCCGCCGAATAACCCCGCCTCGGTTCCACCACCTTCATCATCAGGAGTTACTGCAATGGCTGCATCCACTGAAAGCGTAACGCCCTCGGCCGGCAGCACAAGCGCACAATTGGGCCGCGCATTCCGCAATAACATTCAAACCTACACAATCATTCTGGCGCTGGTTGGCATCTGGATCCTCTTTGCTTTCTTGACCGGCGGCTCGTTCCTGAGCGCACAGAATGTCTCCAACCTCTTCCGCCAGATGACCGTAACGGCGCTGTTGGCCGTGGGCATGGTATTCGTCATCGTCACGGGTAACATCGACCTTTCCGTGGGCAAGCTGGCCGGCTTCGTATCCGTGGTCGCAGCTTACTTTCAGGCGAGTATCTGGTTCACGCGTATGCCCGACCAGCCGCTGCTGGCCGCCATCCTTTCCGTCATTGTTGGTGTGGGTGTAGGTACACTTTTCGGCGTGCTCCAGGGGTACATCATCGCCTACCTCAATGTACCTGCATTCATCGTGACGCTGGGTGGCATGTTCATCCTGAACGGCGCAATCCTGCTTGTTACACAGGGCAAGACGATTCCCGCCAACCAGCCCTACTTTTCGGCGATTGCGCAGAGTTACCTTTCGGTGATGGCGGGGTGGATCATCGCGGCTATCGTCGTGGTCTATCTCTACTGGAACATGATGCGTAGCCGCGCCAGCAAGGTGAAACATGGCTTCCAGTTGCCCAGTATGTTCCTGGACCTGTTGAGCACCACCTTTTACGGTGTGCTTGTGCTGGGCTATGTCTACGTGGTCAACCAGTACCGCGGCGTGCAAACGCCGGTGCTGCTTCTGGCCGTTGTTGCGGTGATCATGTCCTACATTTCCAACAACACGCGCTTTGGCCGCTACGCCTATGCCATCGGCGGCAATCGCGAAGCGGCGCGACTTTCGGGTATCGACATCCGCCGCACCATCTTCCTGATCTTCGTTCTCATGGGGCTGCTCTCGGGCATTGCCGGCGTCGTACTGGCCTCCTACGTGGGCTATGGCACAACGGCCGCCGGCCAGGGCTACGAACTCGACGCGATTGCCAGCGCCATCCTGGGTGGCACCTCCACGCTGGGTGGCGTCGGTACGGTCTTTGGGGCGTTGATTGGTTCGCTGATCATCAGCACATTGACGACGGGCCTGCAGATTCTCAATGTGGCGCCTGCCTGGCAATACCTGGTCAAGGGCGCTGTGCTGGTCCTGGCCGTGCTGGTCGATGTCTACTTCAAGCGCAATCGCTAGCGCAAGGGCTCCGGGGAGCGCTGGAACAGAAGTCAAGCCAGAAGCAGCAGAGGGGACGGCAGACGCCGTCCCCTCTGCTGCTTCTGTTGTTCGGCGGGTGCAAGCAGCGGCTGGATCCCTGCACCGAAACGCTTGCATTACCTTAACACTGTGCAAACAGTCTCTTGCTGTTCCGAGCGCATTCTGGAGGTGACAAATCAATCGGTGACAGCCCGCAACAGAGCGCGCAAACAAGGAGTGCAATTTGGGAACCGTCGACCTCCACATTCACACGACCTCCAGTTTCGACGGCACCGCGACTGTCGCCGCGACGCTCGCGTATGTCTCCACGCGCACCAATCTCGACCTCATTGCGATTACCGACCACGACGCCATTGACGGCGCACTCGAGGCGCTTGAGCTTGCCCCACGCTGTGGCTTGAGCGTAATTCCGGGCACCGAAATAACGACCGCCGAAGGGCACCTGCTGGCGCTGTGGGTCACGCAGTTGATTCCGGCGCGCCTCTCACTCTGCGACACACTGGCGCTCGTTGGTGAGCAAGGGGGGCTGGCAATTGCGCCCCACCCGGGCGGCCGCTGGTCGGGCTGCCTGTCGGCGGAGAGCATTCGTCAGGCGTTGGCGGCGCCCGCATTGGCGCAGGTGCTTGTGGGCGGCGAGGAGTACAACGCCAGCTTGCCGTGGTTGCCCACCAATCGGCTTGGTCGCCACATTGTGCATGCCAACCGCCTCGCGCCGGTGGCCAATTCCGACGCACACATGCTGTGGATGATTGGGTTGGGACGCACTTCCTTTGCCGGCCACAGCCAGGCCGACTTGCGCCATGCACTGGTGATTGGCGAAACCTATCCGGTTGTTGCAGGGCGGCCGTGGTATTATGGCGCGAGTTATCTGCATCGCCAGGCATTGCGTGGGCTAGGCTATGCGCAGAGCGCCGCGCCGCAGCGCGAAGCCGCAATCCATTTGCGCCGCATTTCTTCGCTGCGCAGCGCAGTTTCGGCCTGATGTAGCAGGTACGAAGGTGTTCGCTTGTAGCAGGCTTCCATTTGCGCAGTTGATTTGGGAAACTTCTTGCCAAGTGATGACGTAGTAATCAACGTGAACGAACGACCATTGCAGACGCGCCCGCAGCCAGTCGCGCCGCTCGTGCGCAGGGCGTTGCGCGTTGCCTTTTTTATCGAAGGCATGAGTGCCAGCGGTGTTGACACAAGCACACAATTGCTGGCGGCGGCTTTGCGCGCCCAGGGGCATCATGTGGTGCTCTTTGTGCCCTGGAAAGAGCGCAGCACGCCCCTGAACCAGGACACAATTGTGCACCTGCCTGCCATTCGCGTCTCACCCAATCAGCCCGTGTACTGGAGTGTGCCGATATCGCCGGCGACGTTCGAGCGCTTTCGCAAGGATCACTTTGACCTCATCCACGTACACACCTCGACAACCGTCAACCTGCTGGCCTGGCAGGTAAGCAGCATCCTGCGGCTGCCCATTGTCTATACCTATCACACGATGTCGGTGGAGTACATCCACTATCTGGGCAAGTTTGCAGAGGCGCTTGAGGGCCTCGTCAACCCGGCGATTGAGTTGCTGGACAGGCTGGTGTGCAACCAGGCTGATGCCATCGTCGCACCCTCGCGCAAGGCCGAGCGTTACCTGGCGCAAATTCGAGTGCGCCCGCGCGTGACGGTGGTGCCCAATGGTGTTGATTTGCGCATCTTCAGGCCTGCGCCGGGCTGCTATCTGCACGAACGGTTGGGAATCGATCCGGCGCGCAAGATTCTGCTCTTTGTGGGGCGGCTTAATCAGGAAAAGCGGCCGTTGTTGCTCTATGAGTGTTTTCGCCGCATCCACGCCGCCGAGCCTTCAGCGCTGCTTGTCATGGTGGGCACTGGCGCGCTGCATGACGAATTGGTGGAGCGGATCGCCGCCGATCATCTGGGAGAAAGCGTGTGCCTGGCGGGCGCAATTCCCTATGCCGACATGCCGCGCGTCTACAACAGCGCGTACGCGTGGGTAAGCACCTCGATCAGCGAGGTTCACCCCATGGTGGCGCTTGAGTCCGCCGCGTGCGGCGTCCCCGCCCTTGCCTGGAACGATTCGGCACTTGAGGACGTTCTGCTGCCGGGGAAGACCGGCTACCTGACCGACAGCGAGAATGCTTTTGTAGAGGCCGCGCTGGCGCTCCTGCGTGACGATGGCTTGCGTGCGCAAATGGGCGTGGCCGCTGCCCTGCGCGCCGCAGCCTACGCGGTGGAATCGACAGCGCAGCGCATGGCAACACTGTATCGCTCGCTCCTGTTCAGTGAGGGCGATGATGCGCTTTCGAGCGGAGAGGGGAAACCCGCACAGCAGACGCCGCCGTCGCGCGCAGCCTGATCTGAATCAATCCACCGCTCCGCACCTGGAATGCATACTGGAACCATGGCCTCGGTTCTCGAGGCCGCACTGCGCGCCTAATCCAATCGCCAATCAGTCTAGGTTCCGCACAAGGAGCTTGCGACATCGTAGCGAATGCGGCACGCAGGCGCATGGCTTGCGTTGTCTGCAAATAGAGATGGCGTAGAATATTGACGCTGACGCGCGCATGGCATAGAATAGGTGTGTCTTACATCTCATTCCTTCTGGCGTAAAAAGCGCGCAAGTTGTGGAGTCGTTGGCTTCCATCAACCCGGAGTACTTCTGCACAGACTACGCGCGCGCTCTTGAAGTCGCAACCACTTTTTGCAGGACCATCATCAACCCAACATCAACCGCAAGTAAGGAGCCATAATGATAGGTAAACACTCCGGCAGAGTTCTTCTGGTCGTCGCACTCATGCTGACCGCGCTGCTGGCGCTGGCAGGTGGCGCAATGGCCATGGATGCAGCGCCCGCGCAGGCTGCTGCCGCACCCGCCGCCCTGGAGATTGGCGCTTCGCAGGATGTGACGACTACAGAGGCATTGACCGACGCCGTACCGGCCGGCCCGATGGATATTGTGGACACCGCTGTCGCCGCGGGTAGCTTCAAGACGCTGGCCAGTGCGCTCACCGAGAAGGGGCTGGTTGAGGCGCTCAAGGGTGACGGTCCTTTCACCGTCTTTGCGCCCACCGACGCCGCCTTCCAGGCGCTGCCGCTCAAGGAGCGCATTGCGCTGTATCGTGGCGCCGACACGCTCGAGCAGACGCTGCTCTACCACGTCGTGGCCGGCACAGTCATGGCCGCTGACATCACTGACGGTATGACCGTCGAGACGCTGCAGGGTGGCACCCTCACCTTTGGCGTCGAGGGCGGCAGTGTCACGGTCAATGGCGTACCCGTGAGCAAGGCCGACGTCGAGGCCACGAATGGCGTCATTCACGTGATTGATAGCGTGCTCACGCTGTCGAGCGAGGGAGCGGCGCCTGCTGCCGTGGAAGTCACCGAGACCGAAGTCGTCACCGAGGCCGTGGAAGTTACCGAGACCGAAGTCGTCACCGAGGCCGCGGAAGTTACCGAAACTGAAGTCGTCACCGAAGCCGTAGCCGTTGCCGAGACTGAGGTTGTGACCGAAGCCGCAGCCGTTGCCGAGACCGAGGTTGTGACCGAAGCCGCAGCCGTTGCCGAGACTGAGGTTGTGACCGAAGCC
>CAYJNV010000039.1:0-21546 GCA_964370975.1 uncultured Caldilineaceae bacterium
ATGATGATGATTGGATCCTTTCGGTAGTTGGTTCGGTTGTTGGTTCAGTAGTTGGTTCTTCCTTATACGCGCGACGGAAAACTTCACCCTTTATTACTGTTTCCTTCACCCTTTGGCTACGCTGTTCTTCACCCTTTAGCGCGGTTTCCTTCACCCTTTCGTTGATGGCCATGCGTTTTTCTTCACCCTTTATTACGGTTTTCTTCACCCTTTCGGACTGCTCATTGGGACCGTACACGCGGTAGATGCTGCCATTCCCGCGCCCATTGCCGCGCAGGATCGCAATCTCGCCTTTCTCTTCCAGCGCGTGCAAGTGTGTCTGCAGTTGGCGCACTGAAAGCATGCAGCGATCTGCCAGCAGTTGCTGGGAGGGCCAGCAGCGGCCCTCCCCGTCTGCCATCAATGCCAGCACGTGCAGCACCGAGCGCGCGGCGCGGCGTGCGTTGCTGTGATCCATGCACCACTCCGCGAGCTTCCAGCTCATCGTGCCTCCTCCGCAAACAGACTCAACCGGACCCACTCTTCTGCCTGGGCGCGGGCTGCCATTGCCTCATCGCGCTCGCGCCGGTGCTTCAGGCCGGCAGCGCGGCCGCTCTTGTAGCGGGTCTGTTGAATGCTGCACTTTGGGTAGCGTTGGCGAGCTGGGAAGCCATTCAGTGCCTCCTTGTAGCCGCGATCGAACGGATTGTCCTTCTCTTTCATATGCTCCTCCCTGGATCGTCTCGTATTCACCTGGGCGCAGGTAGGTTAGGGTCGGCGTGCTGGGCGGATAGGTCACTCGCGGCCGGCCGTCTTCCCTGTAGCCGCACAGCGGGCAATAGTCACCCTCCGGGAAGGTCTCGCCGCAGGCCGTGCAGGTTCGCTCGCCGGGGGCCACACGCACGCGCCAACGCGTGTGGCCTTCATCGTCAGTTACTGGGCCCATGCTTCCCGAAGTGCCGTCCAGCTGGGGCCATAGGTCTTGGGCAGGTTCTTGGCGGGAGGGTAGCCCATGGGCCTGTTGGCGTCCCACTCGCCCATACTCAGGCCGTGGCCCAGGTGCTGCGTTATGGCGCGCCCCGTGATTAGGACGGCCGCCTTGCGCTCGTTCCTGGTCATCTGGCTGCTCCAGGGTATGTAATCGTCGAGAAGCGGCCCCTCCGGTTTGCTCCGGACCGCCGGGGTAGGGTCCAGCGTCGGGAGTCCAGCGACGCTGAGCGGCCGCAGCTGAATCTCCACCGCCATCGGCACATTCAGCGCAGCCAGGGCGGTCACGAAAGCGGCCGCTTCTGCCAGCAGCTGGGCCCCGTCGCCGTTCGTGCTGATCATGCTCAATGCACCGGTCATTGCGATTGCACTCATCTCCCCTCCTTCTCCCACTGGGTCACCTTGAAGCGCCGCATCACCAGCGCCACGTCAGACTCCACCACCGCCAGGCGCGCATCGAGCTCACTGTGCCGCTCATCGGCCGCACGCACGCGCTCGGCGCCCGGCGGGTACACAAATTCCAGATCAACATCCACCAGCGGCTCGGGCGCCACATCCAGGGTCTTGATTGCCCGCCGGGCAGTCGCCAGCTCCACATCGACGATCACCGTGCGGCCGCAGCCGCCGCGCTCAATGTCGCAGCTCACGACCATGTGGCGGAAGGCCGGATCGTGCGTTGTCGTGTTCTGCGCGCCGCAGTGGGGGCACAGCCAGGCCGTGGCACGCTCGCAGGTTTGCTGGCTCACTTGCGCTCCTCCTTCAGTGTCCAATCGACCGGCCGAAGGATGTACATCTCCCTTACCCACGCTTTGCAAATCAGGTCCAGCACAAAGTCCTTGCCGCAGCCACCTTCTTCTGTGTCGCACGTTTCCACGCGCATCTCTGACAGCTCCCGCGCAACAATACGTTGCTTGTGCCCGCACAAAGGGCACTCCCAGCTGGCAGTCAGTATCACTTGCGCACCCCGTTCCCGTTGTGGTGGACGGTCCCATTGACGCGCACGGCCGGCGCGGCCTGCTGCCGCGCAGCAAAGAACATCGGGCGCGAATCCACCTCCATCTGCTCGGCGTAGAAGGTGAGCAACGCGTGCACGGGTATCTCCGGGTTGATCGGCTTGCCCGCGTCCGCATCCTCATCCAACGCCACCTTGTAGGGCGGGAACTGATAGCCCGTCGGCGCGCCGTCGTCGTTTGGCAGCACAACCACGTCTTCGCCGAAGCCGGCCACGATCATGGCCAGGGCGATCTGCCAGTCGTAGTAGCCCTCCGGCCGGCCGGCCAGGCGCGCAATCCAGCGCCGGTTATCGGTCAACAAACCTTCTGCAGCCACCCAGGCCGGGTGCACCATCGTCGCAACTTGCTTCATGGTCCAGCGTCCTTTCTGATTGTGGGTGCGGTGTGGTGTACCGCACCCGTGTTTATGTGCTACACTGGATCCGCGTCCCCACGCCGATCCAGATCGCCACCGTTCATACGGTTCCGTTCTGGAGGTTTCCCCATGACCCTCTCCGAATTGATCAAGCAGCACCAGCTCCACCTGCGCGCTGCCCGCCGCTCTCCCAAAACCATCGATTGGTACGCACAGCAGTTGAAGGTGTTCACCGCCTGGCGCAGCGTCGAAAAGCGCCCCGACGTCATCCCCGACGATCTCGAGCTTGACGAGTTCCTGGCTGCCCAGTGCGACCTGCACTTGAGCCCTCGCACCGTGCACGCCCGTTTCCGCGCCCTGCGCGCCCTGCTGCTGTGGGCAGAGAAGCGCCGCCGCCTCACCCACGCCGACAATCCAATCCACATGATCGACGCGCCCAGGGTCCCTCACGAGCGCCGCTGCGGCGTCTCGGTGGTCGACCTCGAAGCACTGCAATCGACGATTGGCGCGGCGCAGTGGCTGGATCAGCGTGATCAGCTCATCCTGCTGCTGCTTTACTACTGTGGGTTGCGTGTTGGGGAGTTGTGCGGGCTGCGTGTCGACGACATCGACCTGCAGCGCATGGAGGTTCTGGTGCGCTCCGGGAAGGGCTCCCGGGCTCGCATCGTGCCGGCGCCTGCGGAACTGCGGCCGGCCCTTGTGAGTTACATGTACGCCAGGCCGGCAAACGCTGCGGAGTTGCTGCTGAAGAGTGACGGCTGGCACGGCATCGCCGGCCCGCTGCACACCGAAGGCGTGCGCCAGATGCTGATCCGCCGCTGCAAGGCTGCCGGCATCGCGCCGATCAGCCCCCACGCCTTCCGGCATGCCTTCGCCATGTGGCTGCTGAATGCCGGCGCCAGGCTGGAGACGGTCTCGGCCGCACTGGGTCACCAGTCGACGGCCGTCACCCAGGCCGTGTATGCCTACACGCTGACCAGCACCGTGCGGCGCGAGTATGACAGCGCATTGGAGCGCCACCGCACCCAGAACGTTTGACTAGTGATCAAGCGTTCTTCAGAGAGGATTTGACCCGCTCTGCGCGCTGATCAAGCGCCCAGGGTGCACTTTCCAGGCATGGTAATTCTGGATCAGACAGTTGGGGTTCGAATCCCTGTCCCCCAGCCATGCCCACAGTAGTATTCTTTTGTTAAGGTTCGTTGGACTACTGTGTGCTCCCCGGCCGGCGCGTCGCCAAACAGGCCGGCCGGGGTGAATTACCTTAAAGATTTGGCGAGTTCACAACAAAAAACCCGCCTGGCGTAGCCAGTGGGTTCCGGATGTGCTAAGATTGCTCTTGCATACCAGGTTGACACTGGTACTGCCACGAGCCGGGGCGTTACCAGCGTCGCCGGCTCACTTCTGTGCTTACTGTACACCCGTTCGCATCCCGCCGTCAATCGCCCCAACCTTAAAGAATCGCGGCTCTTTATGGATTCCGCAGCCCAGCTCGCCGATCTGTTCCCCTTCTTCGGCCTCTTCTTCTTTGGCTCACTCTTCGTCGGCTTCCTGATCCTGCTCTTCGTCGGCCGTGCCATTGCCATGTGGTGGCTCGGCGTCAATGAGGTCCTCAAAGAACTGCGCGCCATCGTCATCGAGCTGCGCACCCTGCGCGCCGAGATCGCCGCCCTTAACGCCCCGCCGCCCGCTCTTTCCTAAGCCGCTGCCCACAAAGAGCAGGTAGATCACACACTCGCCCAGCAGGCACGTCGCCGCCAGCGCCCACAGCACGCGCACCACGGGCAGCGCATCCGCCGGCGGGATCACCGGGTCCGCCCCCGTCTGCATCCCGGCCACTGCCGCCCCCACGCCGGCGAGTACAGCCCCCACGCTCAAAATGTACATGTGGCGCGGCGCAATCAGCGTCAGGCGCAGGTGCGCAGCCAGCGTGGCGGCCGCCACAAAGAGCGCCAGCGCGCAGTAGGCAAACATCAGCCAGGAGTGCGCATTCAGCCAGCTCACGCGCCCTTCACCCCCCCCAGGTAGACTGTGCCAAACACAACCACCGCCAGCAGCAGGATTGCCAGCATCACCAGCGCCACCTGGATATTGCTGGGCGCGCTGCCGTTGTGCCGCCAATGCGAATCGAGCTGCGCCAGAATCGCCTTGTTTTGCGTCACCGTCTGCTCCAGCATGGTCTCGAGCCTGGCCACCGTGGCGCGCAAGTCTGCCACGTCGCGCTGCAACGCGTCGATCCGCCCGTCCATCCGTGCGCTTTGCTGCTCCATCTCGTCCTGTTCCCGCTGATTGGTTGAGAGCCACTCCTTGGGGGGGGCAGTCTCAGGAGTCGCCAGGTATGCGTCCCATAACTGGCCCAGTGCCTTGTTGCCCGGCCGCTCGCTGCGCACGTTGTCAACCAGCAGCTGCAGCCGCCCTTCGCTTTCAGCAAGCTCCGTCACCGCAAACCACCAATCCGCCGGCGAGCCCCGGCCCAGCGGCAGCTTCGACGAGTCCAGCCCCGCCTGCTCCACCAGCCGGATGATCGTGCCCTGGTCCCGGTAGAGCTCGGCCAGGTAGCGCGCCAGGGCGGAGAGCTCGGGAGACATTACGCGCCGCGCGCCTGCTCCCGCTCCACCAGCCAAGCAACCGCGCGCAGCAGGTCGCCGATCGCATTCACCATGTTCAGCGACTTGCCGGCCGGGTGCGCTTCATCCTCATCCATGCCGTAGCGCGGCGCGAAGTCGGTCACGAGGCCCTCGAAGGTTTCGCCATTGAAAGGCCGGTCACCCTTCGCCCTTTTGCCCGTCGCCTCGTCCACTCCGCCGCCCGCCGGTTTGTAGCGGAACTTGCGCACCGCCTCCGAGCCCTGCTTCACCGCCGCCAGTACTTCGTCAATAGTGCTCATGCCCTCCAACACGTCCTTTTTGTCGAGGCTTGACGTTTGCGCGCCAACCACAACGCCCGAAAGGTCAGCCGCATTGGTTGGCACGCCCTGAAAAATGCGCAGGTTCCCCGCGCCGTCCGGCCAGATGGCAAAGGTCGCGTTGTTTTTGTTGGTGATGTAGGCAAAGCCTGAAGAAGGCGTCGATGCGTTGTTGTTGTTCCCCAACCACAATTGCCCGCCAAAACTTGCGCCGTTATCCGCTGGGCCAACCACGAGTTTGCCTTGCCCTGTCGTCGGCGTTACATCAAATCGCACGTTCGGCCCCGAGATCCCCTGCGAAGCCGTGAACGTGTTGGCCGCCGCCAGCTTCGCCGCCGTGGCCAGCAACTGGGTGCGCGTCGCCTTGCGGTCCACAGCGCCGCTCACATCGTGGATCGGCACCAGGTCCGCATCCTCCACCGCGTCGATCGTCGTCAGGTCCTTAAAGTAAATGTCTGCCATGGGTCCCCCCCCTAACTTGCCGGCTGCACCACGTTGCGCAGCGTGAATTGTGCCGTCACCAGTGCATCCCAGCCCATCCACTCAACTGATTGGTAGTTGTCGCCGAAAATTGGTGATGTATTTACATACTGGTAATTGCCTGCCGAGACTTCCTTGACCAGCCATATCGGCACAGCGCCCGAGATAGAACCGCTTGTCATCTGAACATAGTAAATCCAGTAAGTCCCCGGATCACCGTCGATCGTTAGAGATTGGCGCACCAGCGTCGAGCTCGTCACCTGTAGCCACTTGCCATATGGCACGCTGCCCACATAGGCGAATGTGCTAGGGTTCCTGAAGGTATAGAATTGCCCGACCGCAGACACCCGCTGCGACTTAACCTTTATCCCAACAGGTGGGCCAGCAATCGATGTGACAGTCACATTCTGGGTAGGGTACCAATTGAAGTCTGGGTAATACACAGGTTGCAGTTGGAACGTGTTGACTGTCTGCAGTGGCCGCTGCGTCTGCGAATTGATCAGGCTGGACGTAATATCCACGGGGTTGCTGTATCCATTAGTTCCCTGGTCGAAGGTAGCCCATGAACTGCCGTTTATCCGATAGTTGAAGGCAGGCGGCACGCGGCCCGCCAGATCTGTGCTGTCCAGCTCTGGCAAACCCACCGCTGTCAGCGCGACAATCACGGCTTGCACCTGCGCCACTTCCGCACCGAAGCGGAATGTGTATGCCGGCCCGTTATACAGGTCAAACCCTTCGCGCGACGTCTTCGCCGACAGCACGAGCGTATCCTCCGACACGGAAAGCTGCGGGTAAGTCACCCCAATGCGCGCCGCCCTGATTGCACCGGCCACCACCTCCGCATCGCCAGGCACGCGCCGCCCATCCGCCTGCAGCGTCACGGCAGAGGTCACCACGCCCTCCGCAGTGGCGCGCACCGTCACCTCTGTGATCACCAGCGTCGCATCCACCGCCAGCGCATCGCTCTTGTGCGTCAGCCGCAGCCTCTGCAGCGGCAGCAGCCGGCCTGTCCACAGCACCGTGGCGTCATAAGTTACCACCGGCGCAATCATGCTCTTCAGCGCCTGGTGGCCTGCAATCACGAGCGCATTCTTGGCATTCAGCACGCCCAGGTCCGTGTTTGCCAGCGGTCCGATCTGCTTCAGGTCCAGCCGCTTCTCGCGCAGCGGGTAGGGGCTGGCCGTGTGCGTGATCGAGCTCGCCGCGAGGTCCAGCGCGTAGCCGGCCGGCACCGTCGCCGTGGCGCCCTGCAGCGTCAACGCAGCCGAGCCATCGCCCGAGCCGTAGACATAGACCTTGTTCACCACGTCGCTCGCTGCCGTCGCCTGGCGCAGGCCCACCACCACCGGCCCCTCCACCACCGCGTTTGCTGTCTCGCTGATCGTCAGCGTGCGGCCGTCAAACGTAAACCAGAAGCCGCCCATCTCGCACACGGTCGCTATCAGGTTCAGCAGCGAATCGCGCAGCACCTTCAACTGCAGATTGAAGGTGATCGCAGACACCTGGTTGACAAAGGTCCAGCCCGCCGGCAGCAGTGAGCCCACATAGGACACAACCACCGCCGCCGTCGCATTGGCAATATTCACCTGCACCGTGCGCAGCGCCAGCTCGCGTGACATATCCTCGCCGCTCGCCGTCAACTGATCCCCAGCCACGGCGATGTCGTTGACAATGCCCATGGCCTCCAGCACATTGTCCACATAGCAGCTCACCACTGCCAGCGGCACAATCAGCGCCGCCGCCGGGTCGCTCGCCGGCATGCTGAAGCTGAAGCTGCCGCCCGCGTTCAATCGCGCCGTGCTGCTCCAGCTCGTCGAATTGGCAATCGTCCCGCCGCCCTCCACCTCAATGCGCATCATGCGTAGCTGTCATTCCAGGCGAGCGACCAGCTCGCCCCACCCACCACCGAAAGCGAATTGCTCCCCGGCTGCAGCTCGATCGCCATCTCGGCCGTGTGCGCGGCTGCATAGGTCAGCGTCGTCGGCACACCGGCCGCCGTCGCCTGCACCCCCGAGATCACCAGCAGCGCCCCGGCCGCCAGGCTGCCGGCCCAAGAGAAGTCGATCCCTGCTCCAATCACCCGCACCGCCGTCGCCGGCCCCACCACAGTCAGCACCGCATCCAGCACCGGCGCATTGCCATTCACCACAAAGGGCGCGCTGCTGGTCGACCGCGCAGTGCCCTTCCAGTAGGGCGAGAGCGCCTCGAATGTCGCCTCCACCTCCGCCAGCCACGTGTGAAAGCGCCGATTCGACGTGTGACGCACACTCATCAACCGCGCCGGCACAGTCTGCGTAGCCGTCTGGTTCACCCATGGAAAGCGCACCAGATTGCCGCGCACGCCAATCTGCGCCCGCAGCGCATCCACCTTCTCCTGCACGTCGGCAGTCCCCGCCGCCAGGAACACAAAGCGGTTGCCCGCACTCGGGATCACCCTGTCCGCCGTCCCCGTCTTCCAGCCCGGCCATCTCTCGGTGTAGTCTCCTGCCGCGTAGATTCCCCGCACCGTGTACGCCGCCGGCGTCAGCCTCGCCCGGCGCGTGCCCCGGAAGTCGGCATAGCCGTTGATCGTCTTCACCAGCGCCGTCTCCGCAGTCCCGCCCCCCTGGTCCTGCTCCACGTTGTAGATCGGCAGCGCCACGCCGTTGAAGGAGTCGATCCGATAGACGCTCATTGCAGCCCCGCCCCCCGCAGCGCCTGCTGCACGCCCGTCTGCGCGCCCTGCCCCACCGCCACCGGGTCCGCCGACGTGTTGATCGTTTGGTTGATCACAATCGGCAAAAAGGCCTTCTGTGAAGTCTCGATCTGCGGCTTGTATGGGCTGTAATCGTTCGCCGTCTCATTGCCCCACATGCCCAACAGCTCATCCCTGTTTTGCCTGAATGAGTTCACATAGTCCGCCGCCAGCACCCGCGAGCCCGTCATCGAAAGCATCGCCACCGCAGCCTGATTGGCAGCGAACGCCCCTGCGAAGTCGCCCTTAAAGAGCGCCTCCATCGCCTCGCCCGTCAGACGCGCCGCCGTCGTGATAAAAAGCACCTGCCGCCCAAAGGCCTCGGTGAAAGCCGTGATCGCCGCAAAGGTCGTCGCAATCCACAGCTTGGGATTCTCCGCCGCCGAGCTGCTGAACCAGCCCGCAAACCAGTTGAGGTTGTCGACGATCCCCGTCATCTGCGCCTGAATGTTTGCATAGCTCGCGACAAAGGCGCGCCCCATGTCGTCGGCGTAGCTGGTCGTGTCATCCGCCGCGCCCTTCAGCCCATCAATGAAGTTGCCGATGCTCGCCATCGCATCCACGGCAAACTTGGCAATCTTCGGCCCCGCCTCGTCGACGAGCGCCCCCAGCGATTTTCCAAAGGCGCCCACAGCCGGGATCACATACTCATTCAGAAAGTCTTTGAAAGGCGGCAGCACCGTGGCCACCATGTCATTCACGGCGCCCGTCACATCGTTGACCACCGGCAGCACCGCCGAGCCCATGGCCGTCTTGAAGTCGGTCCACTGCGCCGCCAGGATGCGCTGCTGATTGGCCAGCCCGTCGGCCGTGCGCGCAAAGTCCCCCTGCGCCGCCCCCGTCTGGTCAAAGATGACCTTCTGCGCCGCCAGAATCTTCTGCTGTTGCGTCAGCGCCTCTGTGTTGCTGGTCGTCAGCCCCATCTCAAAGGCCGCCGCCTTCAGAGCCGCATCGTTCATCAGCACGCCATACTGGCGCAGCGGCTCGCTCTCCCCGCGCAGCGCAGCGCCAATCGCCTGGATCGCCTGCTCCGGCGTCGTGTTGTTGAAGCTCGCCAGGTCAGACGCCAGCCCCACAAAGTCGGTCGAAAATGAATTGAGGTCGTCGCCCGTCAGCCCGGCCGCTTTCCCAAATATGGCAAAGTTGGCCGCCGCATCCAGCGCACCCTGCTGCGTAATCCCGAAGGCCGTGGCCGCCGTGGTGGACCAATCCAGAATCACCTGCTGCGAATCGCCGAAGAGCACGCCCGTCTTGCTCACCGTCTCCGAGAGGTCACTGGCCAGCGTCACACTCTCGACGATGTTATCGACGGCCCCGCGCAGCGCGTTGCCCACGCCCTGCGCCACCGCCAGGCCAATCCCCATCATCGCGCCGGTCATCACACCGCCGAACTTGGACAGACGCCCTTCGGCCTGGCCCATGCCGCTCTTCAGCGCATCGTCGTCGACGCCCAGCCGTGCCACCGCATCCGCCAGCTTCACCGCCATTGCAGCCCCCTAAGAAAGCGCCGTGCACCCCCCCAACCGGCAGATCACGGCGCCTGCATTTCCTCAATCATCTGCCACATCTTGTCTGGCGCCACCTGCTCGCCGCCCTGCTGGGCCTCGTTCAATGTCCGCCACACCGCCTGCGCCAGCAACCGCGCCTCGAATCGCTTGCGCCGCCCCCAGCTTCCCACCAGCGCCCCCAGCTCGTCCGGAGAGTAGTCCCCCGGCCACAGCCCCCACTCTGCAAGCGCGAGCTCTACGCTGTCGGTGTCGCAATCGCCCCATTCTCCACCGCTGGACCTGCCGCCGGCGCCGTCGCGGTTCCCCCCTGCGCCAGCCCCGCTAAAGGGGCGTTCAGCAGCAGCAGCGTCTGGAACGCCAGCATCAGCTCATCCTCCGCCGCCGTGTCCAGAATCGCATCGCGCTGCAGCGTCAGCTCGTCGGACGCCCCCAGCACCACCTCGATCACCTGTTCCACCACCGCCCCCGCCTGGCGATAGAGCACCAGGCTCGCCTCCACCAGCTCGGCCGGCGTCTGGCTCTCCCGGTCATAGAGCTTGATCAGCGCCGGCAGCTCTTCCAGCAGCGCCTCCGCCCCCTTGCGCCAGGCAATCGCCCGCAGCGCCGGCAAGCGCGCCACCACAAAGGACCGCCCCCCCAGCACAATCGTTACGTTGCGCATAGGCTAGGCCGTGAACGGCGCTGTCACATTCTGGATTGTCATCGCCGCATTGGTGGCCGCGTCCGCCAGCGCCTTGATCGTGATCGGAATGCCCACGCCGGCACCCTTGGCAAACTCCACGTCACCCGACAGCACGATGCTGGCACGGTGCAGGAAGATGCGCACGGGCAGCCTGGCATTGGCGTTGCTCACGCGCACGCCCTCAATGCCCACAGCGAACAGGCTCACATCCGTCTTGGTCGCATCCATCACGATCGAGTCGTAGCCAACCTGCGCCGCGCCGGGGGCCGTGGTCGTCAGCGTGCCATCCATGGCCAGCTTCAGATTGACGCCCGTGAACTCGGCCAGCTTGGTTTTGAGCAGCGCATCGACCTGTGTGCGGATCGTGCGCACCGGCACCGTCAGCTGCTCCACGAACAGGTCAAAGGTCGCCGTCTCCAGCGACAGGCTGATCGGCTCCAGCGTGTAGCCCAGGCTCGCCCAGTTGCCGCCCCAGGCCTCGCCGGCGTCAATCGTGTTCACCGCCGGCAGCGCCTCCCCAACCGGCGCATACCAGATCGTCGCCGGCGATACAATGATGTCACTGACTGCCATAGCACCCTCCAGATTCCTTGGTTAGACCTGCCACAACACGGCCGCAGCACTCCACGTCAACGTCACTCGATACTGATCCCACAGCACCTCAAAACCGGGATCGACCCCTTCCAGTTGCAGGGGGCCCAATCGCAGCCCCGCCGCCCCGTACATCCATCCATTCAGCGCACCGCTCACCTGGCCGGCCAGCGTCTCGTTCGCAGCGTGCAGCTCGGTATAAACGCCCGTCCGCACCTCCGCCGCGTACAGCGGCGCACTGCCCTCGCCATCTTTTGCCAGCGTCGCCTCCACCACCACGCACGAGCCCCGCTCTTCTTCCGGGATCTCGTGCAGGTAGACGTCAATCCCCGCCGGCAGCGCAGCCTTCAATCGCACAAACACAGCCGCCTCGATTGAACCTACCATGCGTCAGCCCTCGGCATTCTGCTCTCGATCGCGGCCCGGATCTCCTGCGCCAGCGCCTCGGCGCCCTGCTCCTTCTTTGCATCCAGCGCCGGCCCCAGGAACGCCCGCCGCCGCATGCCCGGATGCTTCACAGCCCCCCTGAAGCCAAGGCCCGCAATCTTCAGCACCTTGGCACTGCCGCGCGCCGTGCGCCGGCTGCCGCTGGGGATTGCATGCGCATCCGCGCCGCCCCGCTCCAGAAACTTGGCGTAATACGCTGCGAAGGCTACCAGCACCTGGCCCGCCTTCACCTTGGGCAGCCTGGCCCGGTCACGCGTCTGGCGTGCATAGGAGCTGCGCGCCGTCGTCGCCACATAGCCGCTGCGCCGCAGCCGCCCCGACGCGCTGGGCGCCCGCCGCTCCGCCTCATCCAGAATCACCTTGCCCAGCGCCCACAGCCCCGGCTCCTGGCCCGCCTGCGCAGCCGCCAGCAGGTCATCGCCAAACCAGTCAAGCTTCAATTGCTTGGTGTAGCGCCGCTTGGCCACTATGCGGCCACCAGTTCATTGCAGAGCAGCACCTGCGACTCGCCCCGGTTGTCCGGGTCCGTCACGCTGATCACCTCCAGCGTGCGCGAGCCCCACACCACCCGCATCGCCGGCGAGATCGTACCGCTGCCGCTGCGGATGCGCACCGTGTGCGTCAGCGAAGCGCGCACCTGGTCAACCTCAGGCGCCAGCCGCTCCATGCCCGCCGGCGTGCGTACTTCGGCCCACACCGTCGCAAAGGTTGCCCAGGTGTAGGTGGCAGCGCCGGCCGCATCCTGCACGAGCGTGCGCTGCTGTATCGTCACCCTGTGGCGCAAGCGGCCGATCTGCATGATTCTTACCACGCCCTTCTGCCCAGCAGCAGCGCCCGCACGCCCATGGGCACCTCCAGCGCACCGGCGCCCGGCCGCACGTCCACAGCCTCGCGATGCTCATACCAGTGCCCAACCATCAGCAGCACGGCCGGCACAACAAAAGCCGGCGGCGCCGTGGGGCCCGCCACATAGACCACCTGCAGCTGCACCGCATCATCCGGGATCATGCCGTCCACAATCTCCAGGCGGCCGCTCAGCGCCCACGCCAGCCGGTAGTCAGCCGCCAGCAGCGCCGTCACCACGCCCGCCTCGTCCAGCCAGCTCACCGACGTGATCGAGGTCACCGGCCCCATGGGCAGGTCCAGCTCGTAGGCCACGCCGTCCGTCGTCATTCGATAGGTGCGCGGCGTCGTCGACTCCCACAGATACAGATCCTCCACCTGCGCGCGCGCAGCCTCGATCAACGCCGTAATGTACGCGTCGTCGAGAGAGTGATCAATGCGCAGATGCAGCTTCGCCACCGCCACGGTTACCGGCAGGGTGGCTGCTACTGTGGTCTCCAGCTGGTAACCCATTACTTCCTCTTCCGCTTCTCAATCGGGGGCGTCCTGGCTTCCGGCGTCTCGGGCTTCTGAACCTCGCCGGCGAGCTCTTCCACATAGCCATTGCTCACCAGCCACGCCCGCCCAATGTCGTCAAGCTCGGCAAGCGTCACGAACGTGCCCATTTCCAGCCTCTGCTCCACGCCCTTCTCCACAATCGTCACGCTGTGCCGCACCCTGTACATATGCCCTCAATCCTTTGGGGAGGGAAGCCGTTGTCCCCGTGCCGGCTTCCCTCCCGTCCACAAAGGAGAAACACCCAACGAAACGACTAGGCCGAGCAGGTGCCGTACTGAATGGCTTCCGCACCCAGCACCGCGTAGCCTGCCCTGAAGTAATACTTCAGGAACAGCTGCCCGTTGCCCGTGTACGGGTCGCGCAGCATCTCCAGACCGGCCGGATCGCGCAGCCCCACGAACTGGAAGTTGCCGAAGAGGTTGGTCTTCGCATTGGCCGCATAGACGGGCACATATTCGCTGTTGAAAATGGGATAGCCCCACAGCGTCTGCGCGCTGCCGCCCGGCGTGGGCATGTACAAAAAGGCACTGCCCGCCAGCGACTGCAGCCCGCCCTGGTTGGAGCGCGGCATTACCCATGCCGCCCCTTCCGTGTACTCGCCTTTCAGCGCGTAGACCATCTGCTGCACGTGGCCCGCCGTGGCCACCTTGGTTGCATAGGTCACGCTCGTGCCGCCCGCCAGCGCCGCTGCACACAACAGGCTGTTGTGCGTGCGCCCCAGCGCGCGACCAATGTAGTCCTCGAGGAACGCCAGAATGTTGGCGTCCTCATCCGCCAGCAGCTCGTCGGAGATCTCCGCCTTTTTGCTGTACTTGACCAGCGTCATCGCCACCTGGTCCAGCACCGGCGCGTCACGGTCGAAGGCCGTCGCCTCATTGGTCGCCACAAAGACATTGGCGGTGCCATTGTCGATTGGCACGTTGACCGTCAAGCCCTTGCCGGCGATCTTGCGCACGCCCAGCTTGGGCGCCAGCATCACCTCGTCGCGCTTGGCGATGATCCCGTTGTACAGCCCCGTCGGCACCGCGTAGCCGCCATCGGCCGGCGTGCCGATGTTCATGTCGGTGTTGTTCGAAGCGCGCAGCTGCATCAGCGCCCCCACATCGCCGCGCCGCAGGTAGGCGCACACCGCACGCGCCTCATTGTCGCCGCGCTTGTAGTGGCGCAGGATGTTGGGCGCACCCTTCTCGCCCAGCCCGTCACTGGCCGGCACTGCGCTCGCGGCCTCCAGCTCTTCGGCGCGCTGTGCAGCTTCCTGCAGCCTGCGGCTCTCGCTCACTGCCGAGTCGTACTGGCCGCGCTCTTCTTCCGTCATCAGCCGCTGCTCCGCATTGGCCAAACCGTCCAGCCGCTGCGCCTCTTCCAGCTTTGCGGCCGCCACGCGCCGCATCTCGATCACATTCATGGTCCCACTCCTTGTCTCGATAGTCTTGCTCGCAGCCCCGCCGGCCGGGTGCGCCCGCACCCCCGCAGCAGCTTTGTTCTCAACCGGCGCCCGCCGGATCGATTCTGGTATACTCGGGACCTCCCCATAGAGGGACCGCATCCCGATAGACGTCTGCGGGTAGGCCGGGAAGGTCACCGGTGAGACTTCCACCAGCTCCACGTCCAGCAGCGTCCGCACCGTCTCACCCGCCCGCTGCTCCCAGGTATCCTTGACCACCCGAAAGCCAATGCTCATCTGGCTCACGTCGCCGCGCTGCACGCTCTCCACAAAGGCCGCGGCCGACGCCGGCGGGTCAATCTCCACGCGCAGCCCCTTCGCATCCTCGCGCAGCCGCAGCGTGCCCGCACTGGACCTGCCCAGCACGTGGTCCGGATTGTGGTTCCAGAGCGCCCGGATATCGGCCCCCAGGCCGCCGGCGAAGGCCCCCGGTGCGATCTTCTCGCGAAAGCCGCCCAGGTCTCCACTCAATTGCTCGAAGACGGCCGCATAGCCCCTGATTTCGGTCTTGCCGCCAGCAGCGCGCACCTCAAAGGTCGCGTCAATCGGAAAGCGTTCCATGTTCATCAGCCCACCAGCCATTCCCGAGCGCGGCTCGGTCTCTTCGGCGGCAGCGCAGCATTCACACCGGGAGGGGGGGCATGTTGCGGCCGCGTGACTTCAAGCGTCTTCACAATGATCAAGAGCAGGCCGGCGAGCGAAGGCGCCCAGCCGTAGTTCCCAAAATAGGTCTCCAGCCACACCGCCAGCAGCGGCAGCGCCACCATCAGCCCGCTCCACACCACGCCAGGTATTCGCATCATCCGGCTCCCACTGTGCAATCGCAGCCGCCGTGCAGCGGCGCATGCTTCTTGATCCCGTACACTTCCATCGTCTTCCCGCCCGCCGTCAGACGGTCACCGGTGAAGCTGGACCCAATCGCCACGCGCTTGCCCGACAGACTGCGGCAGTGGGGGCAGCTTGTGCCGCGTGCCAGCCAGTAGACCGCAGTCACCCCCACAATCGCCATTGCCGCCAGGCTGCCGCCGTTGACGCTGTTGAAGGCCTGCCGGTTGCCAACCTTGTCGGCGCGCTTCTCTTCCCACTCGCCGACGCGTGTCTGGATCGCTTCCACCGCCACGCCAGGCTCGTCGGCTGCATCATTCAGCGCCATAAGCTGCCCAGCGCCACTCGCAGCCCATGCGGCCGCCAGCGACCGCAAATATTCATCCATGTAGGCTTCCAGCTCGCTCGCCGCCGGCGTCTTGCCCAGCTCACGCGCCACGCTCTGCGCAGCCAGCCGCACAGACGTGCGCAGCGCCGGCCCGAAGTAGCTCGGCACCTTGGGCTGCAGCTCCGCATAGAAGCCCGTCAGCCATTCGCGCAGCTCGTCCTGGCTCATCGTCCCGGCCGCCAGCTTGCGCTTAATGTCGGCGACCTCGCGCCGCACCAGCCGCCCGGCCGCATCCGTCCACAATTCCACCACGCCCGCCGCAATCCCCTGGCGGTCCGTCATCACGCCCCGCTGATCGTCCGTCAGCGGATCCTCCCAGGGCTCGCCGTCGTCGGCGCGATGCTCATGTACAGGCAGATCTGCGTCCAGGTCCCCCACATCCACCAGCCCGCGCAGCTCGGCGCCCGTCCACTGGCGCCCAAAGGCCCGCGCCGCCGGCGTCGGTGCATCCGGCACTGAAGGCTGGGGCGGAGGTGCATTTTGCGGTGTCGGCTCCGGTGGGTTCAGTACATTCTCCGCCTCAGCCGCCAGGGCCGGGGCAGTCGTCATGTTCAGCGGCGCCAGGTACTCGTCCAGCCCATCCACAGGGTTCAGATTCTCCAGCCCGCGCACCTCATTGCGCGACAGCCAGCCATTCTGCACCCCAATCGCATACGCCTCATTGCGGCTCTTGGCGTCCCCCCGCAGCAGCCCGTCCAGGCTGTGTTCAAAGAAGAACTTCTCGCGCTCGCCTTCGGTCAGCAGCGTCGCATTCAGCGTCGCCTCGAAGCTCTTGGCCAGGGGCAGCAGCGTGTACTGCACGAACTCCAGCGCATTCTGCTCCGCGCTCCCATAGGAGCTCTGCCCGGTGACGCCAATCAGGTGCGGAGGCACGCCAAAGCACCTGGCGATATCCTCGACGCTGAACTTGCGCTGCTCCAGGAACTGCGCCTCCACCGGCGATACGCTGATCGCCTTGTACTCGGCGCCCGCGTCCAGCACCGCCGTTTTGCCGGCATTCGCCGAGCCGCCGTAGACCGCATTCCAGGCCGCCCGCAGCTTGTCGATCGCATCCTTTTTGAGCTGCTCCCGCACCGTCAGCACGCCCGAGAGCCGGCTGCCATTGGCAATAAACTGGCGTGCGCTCTTCTGCATGCTGTACGCCAGCGCCGCCTGGTCCTGCATCAGCGCGCCAATCACCCCAAATCCGACCAGGCCATTCCCCGAGAGCCCCCGGAAGTGCAGCATGCGCGGCGAGGTCACCTCGTGCGCCATCATCGTCTCATCGTGCCAGCGGTAGAGCAGCCCGTTGTCGGTGCGGAACACCTGCACACGCCACGCCTCCACCGGCTGAATCTCCAGCAGCCGGCCGCTTGCATCGTAGATCAGCCAGCCGTAGCCGTTGCCCTGCAGCAGCCGGTTCACAGCGAGCACGCGGCGGAGGTCATAGGCACTCATCCGCCCGCTGGGCGCGCGCAGTGCCCGCGCCACCGGCAGATCGTCGGCGCGCTCCTTGCCAACCTTCTTGCCAAACTTCTTGCCACCCTCCACGTGTCGATAGAGATGCAGCGGCAGCCCCGCCAGCGCATCCGACAGCACGCGCACGCACGCCTGCACCGCACTCACGCGCAGCGCCTGGTCCGTGCCCACGCTCTCCAGCGCCGCCCCTTCCGTGCTCTCCAGCAGCGCATACCAGTCACTCACGCCCCGAGTCTCGGCCGGCCGGCTCCTGCGTTCCCACCATGCCATCGTCAGCCCTCTGCACCCCAAAAGACGACAAAACGCCAGGCCCCCTCGCGGGTGCACTGGCGTTCTGGACGCGTCCGGTATTCTGCAACTTCTGTTGCTTTACTTTACACCCGCACACGCCCCTTTGTCAACAGATATTGCGGGTTTCGCTTCACTTTCCTGCGCGCGCATCACCGCCACGCCGCGCTGCCAGGTTGCCACCAGGTCCACATCGTAGACCACGCTGCGCCGCTTTATGCGCGCCGTGAGCCCGTCCGCGCTGATTTGTGCCAGCAGCCGGCCGTCGACGCCGCGGATTTCGATCATCTCACTCACTTGGAGGCTCACCTGGTAGCCAGTCGGGGCCAAACGAGTCCAGCCCCCGCTGCGGATCATCCCAAGCAGGCTGCATGTTGCCGTCATTCAGCCTGCGCAGCGGTGGCACTGCGCCCTTGCTCTCCAGCCAGCGGTAGGTCTTGCGAATCACGCGCGCAGTCTCTGCTGTGCCGTATTCGTTTTGCGCAGCTTCTGCCTGCATCAGCAGTTGCCAGATGTCTGCGTATGTGACTTCATCGCTCACTTCCGCCTCCTTTGCTTGCCAGTGGGTCAATCATAGCACCGCCAGCTCTCCCTCTGCGTAGCGGCTCGGCGCCGCCTCATTGCGCTGCGCACGGTCCAGCGCCATCAATGAAGCCACCAGCCCGTCAATCTTGCCCTTGCTCTTGCGCTTCGAGGGCTTCAGGTTGCCGGCGGCGTCCTGCTCGGCCTGCACGTTGTCGACATTCCAGCGCAGAATCGCATTGCCGTCGTGCGCAATCTGCCCCAGCGCCACCAGGCGGGAAAACTCCTTCATCGGCGGCGCCATGCTCGCAAAGCCCTGGCCAAACTGCACCATGGTAAAGCCGGCTTCGGCGAGCTGCTGCGAGATCTGAATCGCGCCCCAGCGGTCAAAAGCGATCTCCAGAATCCGGAAGCGCGTGCCCAGCTGCAGAATCTCCAGCTGGATCGCCTCGAAGTCGATCACATTGCCCGGCGTCGCCGTCAGCAACCCCTGGCGCGCCCAGACGTCATAGGGCGTGCCCGTCTGCTCCACGCGCCGCTGCATGTTGTCCCCCGGCACCCAGTAGCGCACCCGCACCCGGAAGGGCTCGCCCTCATCCACAGGCGGGAACACAAGCGCCAGCGCCGCCATGTCATTGCTGGATGCCAGGTCAAGCCCCGCATAGCACACCCGGCCGGCCAAATCGGGCGGGATCTGCTCGGCGCAGCCATCCCACAGCCCCATATCCAGCCAGCGGATATCCTGCGCCG
Source organism: uncultured Caldilineaceae bacterium (assembly GCA_964370975.1). Classification (GTDB taxonomy): domain Bacteria; phylum Chloroflexota; class Anaerolineae; order Caldilineales; family Caldilineaceae; genus UBA5069. The sequence goes on from CAYJNV010000039.1 coordinate 18,755, forward strand.
TCCACTGGTTGAGGTGCAGCCGCTTGAAGCCGTTCTGCAGCCCCGGCGTGGTCTCCGCCTCGCGGTAGACGCCTTTCATGTAGTCCAGCTTCACCGTCACCCCCAGATTGGGATTCGCCTTCGCCCAAATCGCCGGATCGGTCCAGTCATCCTCCACATCCGCCCCGTACACCACGCCATAGTGCTCCGGATCGTGCAGAGGGTCCGCCATCGTGCGCAGGCTGCGCTCGTGTTGCTCCCAGCAGAGGCTTGTCCTGTCCCAGCCGGCCGTCGTGATCATGATCAGCAGCGGCTGCCGCCTGGCCCCGGTGGATGTGCGCAGCACGTCATAGAGCTCGCGGTTGGGCTGCACGTGCAGCTCGTCGAAGACGATCCCGCTCGCATTCAGCCCATGCTTGCTGTAGGCTTCGGCCGAGATCACGCGCAGCACCGATCGGCTCGCCGGCGCCACGATCGAGTCCTTGAAGCGCCGGCAGCGGCGCGCCAGGCTGGGGCTCGCCTCTGCCATGGCCTTCGCCTCGCCGAAGACGATGCGCGCCTGCTCCCGGTCCCCGGCCACCGCATAGACCTGCGCCCCCGGCTCCCCGTCCCCAAAGAGCAGATACAGCGCCAGCGCGCTCGAAAGCGTGCTCTTCCCGTTCTTGCGTGGGATCTCCAGGTAGGCCGTGCGGAAGAGCCGGCTGCCGTCAGCGCGCATCCACCCGAACACGTCCCGGATGATGCGCCGCTGCCACTTCGCCAGGCGCAGCGGCTGCCCGGCCCACTCGCCCTGGCTCTGAATGCAGAAGGTCTCGATAAACTTGCACGCCCTGTCGGCGGCCGCATCGTTAAACCACGCCCCCGCCGGCGCACCCGAAGCCCTGAAGTAGTCCGAGCTCATCTGCCGTCCAAGAAGGCCGCCATCTCATCGTTCTCTTCCTGCGGCGCCACCAGTCGCACGCGCGCCGCCGGCGTCATCCCCAGCTCGCTCATGCAGCGCCCCATCACCTTGATCGCATCGTCGACGACTTTGAGTAGCGGGTTGCGCATCGCCGTGCCGTTGCCGCTGAAGATGATCAAGCTTTGCTCCTGCAGCTGGCGGCTCGCCTGCACCCACTGCGCATACGTCTGCGCATACACCGCCAGCAGGTCCGCCTCCGCTTCCGTCAGCACGCCCATGGGCTGCAGAATGCGCACCAGACGGCGCCACTCCTTGCGCGCCGCGTCATTCAGGTGCCTGGGCGCCTTTGGCGTCACCCGGCGCGGCTGCGGCTCCATCGCATTCAGCCGCCGCTTGCCGGGGTTGCCGTTCAGCACCTTAATCGCCGTCGGCGTCGGTCTCGTCGGCATTATGAACCCCCAATGTTCCGAGCCGCGGCGGCGTGCGTGAGGCTGCGGGCGACGGTATGGTGCGAGCGGTGGCTAGAATTTGACCCCCCCTCCCCTCCACGGCCCTGGAGGGCTCGGCACCGCTCTCACGCCATCCATTGCCATTCACCGACTCGCGCATGGTCTTCTTGCTGTGGCAGCTCTTGCACAGCGGCTGCAGATTGTCCAGGTCGTTGGTTCCGCCTTTGGCCAGCGGCTGGATGTGGTCCACCTCGGCGGCCGCCACCACCAGACCAGCCCGGGCACATGCCCGGCATAAAGGCTCCCGCCCCAAAACGACGCGCCGCAACTTGCGCCAATGCTCATCATAGCCACGCGCTGAAGGCGACGGGCGATCCCTGTCCCATGCACCCCGCCTTTCTTTGGCGCAGCCCGCACAGAAACGCTCGCCTGCATCCACCAGATTGGGGCAGCCTGTGCGCGCACAGGGCCGCCGTGCTGCTCTTGGCATATGTGCCCCCCATTGAATCACCAGCAAGCCCAGCGCATAGATGCCGGCCATGGTGCCCAGCACCACCCACGCCGGCGCCTGGTCAAACCAATCGAAGAGGTTCACCCTTCACCTGCCGCATTCCACTCGATGCTGATCAGGTGACGCCAGTAGCCATTCTTGTATGATTCGCTCCGCACGGACTGCGCCCATTCCGGCACCTTGAATGCCTGGCGACATACTTTCTCTTCAGTGTCGCTGGGCTTGTGGGGCTGCATCCGTGCCAGCGCCAGGCGAAAGCCGACATCTGTTCGCTGGAGCAGCAGATCCAGCCCATGGGGAAGCCGTTGATAGGCCCATGGCCTTTTGCCGTGCTGCACAGCGTCCAGCATGCGCGCTGCAATCAATTCGAGGTTCTGCCGTTGCTTCACACCTGCGCTCATTGTAGCACTCCTACCAGGTAGCCTTTCGCGGCGGCCAGTTGTCTTGCTGTCAGCGCCCGGTCGATCTGGCGCGTCAGGTACTCGCCCTGCTGGGTTGTGAGCTGGGGCTGCTCATTGCGTGCCAGGTGCGCGCGCAGCACGCCCGTCAGGCTCTCAATGCGGTCAAGCCGCTCGATCGGCATGTCCGAGTAGGCTTGAATCCAGCGCAGCAGCTGCGCCAGCTGGGCGGCCGGCTGAGTCCGCAGCCAGCCCTCGTATCCATCCCACTCGGCTATCAGGCCCAGGCCGGCACCCAGCTCCCACGCCGCCTGGCGCAGCTCGTCGTCGCTGTAGGCCGCGGCGATTGCGCCCGCGCTCAGGCCGGCCGGCGGATGCACCCGCCGTCGCTGGCAGGTTTGCGCCGTTTGTGGGCTGTGGCAGGTCGACCGCGCCGAAACGTTCGCCGGCGCGGCGTTGGGCCAATCATCATCATCATCAAAAGTGCCCTCAACCAATGATGATGATGATTGGATCCTTTCGGTAGTTGGTTCGGTTGTTGGTTCAGTAGTTGG
>CAYJNV010000040.1:0-19706 GCA_964370975.1 uncultured Caldilineaceae bacterium
ATTCTGCACATCCACGCCATAGTGGTTTAGCATCTCACGCAGCCCTTGCATCACCGGAGCAATACCCAGGTTGCCGGTTGGATCCACGTTGGCCTTGTAGTTGCCCGCCGCCACAATCAGCGCGCCGCCGCGCATGAGGAATTGATCGATGGCGTAGCGCTCCTTGTCACCCAGGTTTTCGGGCATGAGCACGAGCAGTGCGTCGATGTCTTCGGGCGGGAGGCCGCTGCTGAGGTCCACGGCCGTCACCGTGTACTCGCGGCGCAAATGCTCCGTCACCAGTTGCCAACTCTGCAACGGTTGCTGCATCTGGCCGAACATATCCTGCGTGGGCGTCGCCGGGGGCGTCCAGATACCGATGTTCTTGAGGAAGCCGCCTGCGCTGCGTTTGAGCGCGCTCTCGATCGATGTCTTCACCGCGCCCTCGGAGATTGTCCCCGACGGGTAGATAATCTGCGCGTTGCCGGCGCTGTCAGCGTTCTCGAGCACCATGTGCAGATAGTACGAATCGCTGCCGAAGAGCGAGACGGGAAAGGCCTGCAGTCCGTACTGCTGCGCAAGCTGGTCGCGCGTGACGCCGCTTGCCGGGTCGTCGGGATTCACTTGCTTGTAGATGAACTTGCCGTTGGCGGTGGATGCGATGGCGGCCGCCACCTTGCTGATGGTCGCAGGCGCATCGATGAGTTCTGCGGGCAGCGTATTGGGCGTAGCGTAGAGAGTGAGCGTCACAGGCTGGTCAAGTGCGGCCAGCACAGCGCCGGCGCTCTGAAAGCCGTAGACAACCTTCTTCGCCGCGCTCGTAAGGTCATACTCAAGGTTGCGCAGCCCCACATCCATGCCGCCGCTGCGGTTGGGCTGCACGTCGATGAGGTCCTGAAAGTTGAGCACCACGTCCTGGTCGCCATAACGTACAAGAATGTTGAAGTAGGCGTTGATCACCGACGCCTCATAGCGCCCTTCCACCTGGAAAGGCGTCGGCTGAATGCCGTAGCTCTGGTTGGCCTCGGCCTCAAGCTCGGGGTCGGTGGCCGGGTCCACCACCTCGGCTGTCACTTTGCTGCCGCCGGCCACGCCATACTCACGCAGCATATCCTCCACCTGCGGGCGCAGCGGTCCCAGCAGCGGGTGGCTGCGCTCGGAGATGTAGGCGCGAATCAGCAGCGGCTCCTGCAGATTTCCCAACAAGTCTTTGGTCGTGGCAGATAGCGTGTACTCTCTCTGCTGCGTCAGGTCAGCACGCAGGCCGCGCAGATCGCCCATCCACACATTCATGAGCAGCAGGTTGATTACCGCCAGCAATGTGAAGAGGGTGGCGTTGCGCCGGTCACCTGCAAAGGCATCGCCATGGCCCCAGCGCTTGCGCTCGATGAGCCACATGTTGAGGAGCAGGAACGCGCCTGCCAGCGACAGGTAGTAGACGAGGTCACGCAGGTCAATGACGCCGCGCTGGATGCTCTCGAAGCGACTGCCGGTGCCGATGTCGCGCAGGACGCCGCCCACCGATTCGCCAAAGAAGTCGGTGATCGTGCCCGTGCCCACCAGGTAGAAGACGCCTCCCAGCAGAACCGTGAGGATCAATGCGACGATTTGGTTGTCGGTCAGCGCCGAAATGAAAAGGCCGATGGCGGCATAGGCCGCGCCCAGCAGCAGCGCTGCCAGATAGCCGCCAATCACAGGGCCCCAGTCCAGATTGCCCAGCAGCGCCACGGTAATAAGCAGCGGCAGCGTCAGCGCCAGCGCCAGCGCCACCATGCTCATCACGGCCAGGAATTTGCCCACCACAAGCTGCCAGGGCCTTACGGGCAGCGTCATCAGCATCTCAAGCGTGCCGCTGCGCTGCTCTTCGCTCCACTGGCGCATGGTCAGCGCCGCCACGAGGAAGATCAACAGAAGCGGCATCCACTGGAAGAGCGGGCGCACGTCGGAGATGCCGCGAGCAAAGAAGGTGTCCACCCAGAAGAAGACAAAGAGGGTGGCCCCCACAAACGCGCCCAGAAAGATGAGCGCAAGGGGTGAGCCAAAGTAGCCCGCCAGTTCCTTGCGCGTAATGGCCAGAAGCTGTCTCATCGTCAAACCTCATTCATTGCGGAATCAACGCCGCGCGGCGGCGTGTGTTCTCAAACCTTTTGCACAGCAAGCTGGTTGAAGACGCTTTCCAGCGTCTGCCGGTCGGCGCGCAACTCACGCACGGGCCAGTTGCCTTGCACGGCTGCGCCATAGATGAGCTCGCATAGGTCCGCCTGCGTGCCACGTACGTGAAGCGCCACCGTGCCGTCACCGTTTGCCGGCGCCTGTTCAACACTCTCTACGCCGGGCAGCGCCTTGAGTGCGGCGCGTGCGTCGGCCACCGGTTGAGCCAGCACCAGGAGCGCGCCCGTACTGCGCGACAGGTCGGCCAGGCGCGCATCGGCGCGCACGCGCCCGTTCATGATGATGATTGCCCGGTCGCACAGCGCCTCGGCCTCACTGAGGATGTGGCTTGAGAAGAGTACAGTGCTGTGCGCCGCCAGGCGGCGGATGAGATTGCGCATCTCGACGATCTGCGTCGGGTCCAGGCCGACGGAGGGCTCGTCAAGAATGAGCAGGCGCGGCTGGTTGAGGATGGCCTGGGCCAGCCCGACGCGCTGCCGGTATCCCTTGCTGAGCGTGCCGATTGGCTGCGTGAGACGGTCGGCAAGCCCCGTGGCGCGAATGGCCATCGAGAGGCGCGCGCGCTGTTCGCTGCGGGGGATGGCGCGCAGGTCGGCCACCGTTTGCAGATAGCCCTGCACAGAGAGCTCGGGATAGACGGGCGCATTCTCGGGCAGGTAGCCAATACGCGCCTGCGCGGACTGGCGCTGCGCCTGCACATCGATGCCGTCCACAACCACTGTGCCTGCATCGGGCTGCAGATAGCCCGTGAGAATTTTGATCAGCGTCGTCTTGCCCGCGCCGTTGGGGCCAAGCAGGCCGACGATTTCCCCCTCGGCAACCTTGAGCGAGACATCGTCAAGCGCCTGAATGGGGCCGTATGCCTTGGAGAGATTACGAACATCGATCATGCACACCTCCGAGTTGACGAGGTACCAACTGCGACTGGTTGACTGGTTGACTGGTTGACTGGTTGATCGACAATTTGCAGATGGTGAGACGACCCACTTGTAGCGGAAGGCCTCCCGGCCTTCACTTTGCAGGCACATAATTGAAGGTATGCAGGCCTTCCGCTGCAAAGCACACGCCCGGTGTACAATACACCAGGAACGCCGCACGCACACCCAATCGCGATTTATAGCACCGTCTACACGGCCCGTAAAATTCGGACAGCGCACAACCCGTGCGAATTCATCTGCGCTTAACCTGGCAACACTCCATCACCGCGCCGACTCGAGATATCCACCCATGGCTGCCGATCCCGACCATCCATTCCATTCCGCTCGCCCCGCCGCGCGCCGCGAGCGCGCGCTGCCTTCGGTGCTCATCCGCACCATGCGCTTGCAGGACCTCGCCAAGGTCTTTGAACTGGGCGAAGAGCTCTTCACCGCCGAGAAGTGGCCAGCGCTTTATCGCACGTGGGACGAATTTGCGCCCGTGGAGTTCTTTGCCAGTGACGGCGAATTCTGCCTGGTCGCGGTGCTGGAAAGCGAAGAAGACGGCGCCGGCGAAGATGATGAACTCGTGGTGGGCTTCGCCCTGGGCACGTTGCTCGAAAAGCGCCACAGCGCGTGGAGCTACGGCTACCTTGTGTGGATGGGCGTGGATCCAACCCTCAAGGGGCGCGGCATCGGGCGCAAGCTGCTCGCGGCACTCACCGATCTCTTTGTCGAAAACGGCGCGCGCATGATGCTCGTGGACACCGCCGCCGACAACGAGGGTGCGCTCAACTTCTTCCGCAGCCAGGGATTCGGCCACGCACTGGAGCACGTCTACCTCTCGCGCAATCTCGACAAGCACCCCAAAGCCGTGCAGCGGCGCGCGGCGCGCCCGCGCAAGCCACGCCCGCGCACCAATCCTTCGCCCACAGAAATCAACACACCCAGCACCCAGGACTCAGCGCTTCTCGACACGAACCTGTAACTGCGACGCTGAGGCGCAAAGACGCAAAGAAATGCAAGAGCAAGAACAACAAGGCAGTTGTTGTTCTTGCTCTTGCATTTCTTTGCGTCTTTGCGCCTTTGCGTCGGGGTTGATTCTCAGGCGCGGCCGCCGCTGCTCGTCATAATCTCGCTCACCAGGAAGATTGGGTCGGCAAGCATGGGCAGGTTTTTGAGCATGTCGGCCTGCATGCTGGGCTCGTAGAAGGCGGCGCGAAAGCTCTCCATGTCGGGCCAGTCGGCAATCGTCATGAAGCGATAGGGCACGGGCGCGCCGTCGGGCCACGCACCCTGCACCAGCGCGAAATCCGTGTAGAGCACGCCCGGCTGCGACGCGTTTTCCTGCTGGTGTTCGCCCAGCCGCCACTTGAGAAAGGTCTCCTCATCCTGATCAGCGGCGAGGTTGTAGAGCACGGTCAAGCGCACCATGGTTAGTCTCCTGCCATTTGCATGCGAAGAAAAGGGGCGTCCGGCGGACACCCCATGAAGCCATTCCTCCGTGTGGTTGCGCCCTATGCCGTCACAGGCGCGGGCGCGGCGTCGGCGCCGTCGGGCACAACGCCTGCCATGAGCAATCCTAGATTCTCGAGCGTTGCCTCGGCGTGGGGCACCACGGCCATGATGCGCCCCTCGTACATCACCGCGATGCGGTCGGCCATCTGCATGATCTCGTCCAGGTCCTCGGAAACGAGCAGGATGGCGGTGCCCGCGGCGCGCTGCTCCATAAGGCGGTCGTGGATGTACTCGCTTGCGCCGACATCCACACCGCGCGTGGGCTGCGCCGCTACCAGCATGCGCGGGCGCAGCGACAATTCGCGCGCCAGGACCACCTTCTGAATATTGCCCCCCGAAAGATTCTTGATTGGTGTATCAAGCGAGGGAGTCTTCACCTGGAAGTCGCTGACCAACTTACGTGAGCGCTCGGCCACAGTCTTGAAGCGCAGAAAGCCGTTGCGCGCCACCGTGGGTGACGGCAATTCGCGCAGGATCAGGTTGTCCGACACCGAGAAGTCCTTGACAACGCCGTCGTGCATGCGCTCCTCGGGGATGTAGGCGACGCCCATGCCGATGCGGTCGGCAGCCGAGGCGCGCGTGATGTCCCGATCGTCCAGCACAATCGCGCCCTGGCGCAGGTGCAGCAGTCCGGCAATGGCCTCGGCCAGCGGGCGCTGCCCATTGCCGGAAACACCCGCCACGCCCACAATCTCCCCCGCGTGCACCTCGAGCGTTACATCGTCGAGCAGCCGGTGGCCGCGTTCATCGGCGGCGCTGACGCCCGCCACGCGCAGCCGCACGCGCCCGCGCGTCTCCGGGCGATCGGGGCGCGCAAAGGTCACGGGGCGGCCTACCATCAACTGCGCCAGTTCGCGCCGGCTGCTCTCCCTGGTGGCTACGTTGCCCACCACGCGGCCATTGCGCAGCACCGTCACGCGGTCGGTGACGTCGAGCACTTCGTGCAGCTTGTGCGAAATAAAGACGAGCGCATGCCCCTCGCGCGCCATCTGCCGCATAATGGCGAAGAGCTCGGCCACCTCCTGCGGTGTGAGCACGGCAGTAGGCTCGTCAAGAACGAGCAGCGCGCCGCCCCGGTAGAGCGCCTTGATGATTTCCACGCGCTGCTGCTGCCCAACTGCCAGCCGCCCCACAATCGCGCGCGGGTCCACCTGCAGTTGGTAGCGCTCGGTGAGCGTGCGGATGCGCGCCTCGACTGTCGCCAAATCCAGCATGGGGGCGCGGCTCGATTGCAGCCCCAACGCCACGTTCTCGGTGACTGTGAGATTGTCCACCAGCATGAAGTGCTGATGGATCATGCCGATGCCGTGGCGCATGGAATCGCCCGGCGAGCGGATCTCAATCGGCGACCCGTTGAGCAGTATCTCGCCGGCGTCAGGCTGGTAGAAGCCGTAGAGAATCTTCATGAGGGTAGATTTGCCCGCGCCGTTCTCGCCCAGGAGCGCGTGGATTTCGCCCGATTTGACGTCGAAATCCACGCGGTCATTGGCCAGCACGCCAGGGAAACGCTTGACAATGCCACGCACCGCCAGCGAATCTATGCGCTTCTGCCCCGAAGGCAGCAACCCCTCATCACTCATAAATCACTCCGAACAGACCATTGACGCAAAGACGCAAAGACGCAGAGGAAACGCAAAGAAGTGCCAAGGCAAGTAGTTTCTACATGATTTATTGTAGTTTTTCTGCTTTGGTTGTTCCTTCCGCCCCTTTGCGTCTCTGCGTCTTTGCGTCGTCGTTATGCTTTAGCGGGGCTCGGGCGTAATCGTGATCGAGCCGTCGATAATGCCCTGCACGGCGGCGTCGGCAGCGGCCTTTGCCTCAGCAGACAAGCCATCTGCATAGCGCATGCTCTGCGCACCATTCTCCAGCGTCAACTGCAGCACCTGGCCGCCGTTGGTGCCTTCGCTGCGCAACTGCATGATCTGCTTGATGATGTCATTCCAGTAGTAGACATCCGAGGCCAGCACCGTTTCGGGTGCCAGCGGGCTCTGATCGCCCTGGATGCCTAACCACGGCACACCACTCTCGTTGGCTACACTGACTGCGCCCGAAACCTGCTGCGCCGAGCCGGTAAGCACGTCGGCGCCGGCATTGATGAGCGTATTGGCAGCCTCGGCGGCCAACGCGGTGTCGCCAAAGGCGCCCGTGAAGGTGACATTGACCTTGATGTCGGGGTCAACCGCGTGTACACCGGCCACGAAGCCGTCGACGTGCAGCTTGGCGTCGCCTGCATCCACCGGGCCCACGACGCCGACATTGCGCGCCTCGCTGATGGTGGCGGCGATGACGCCCAGTACGTAGCCGCCCTGGTCGGCGCGCGGCTCAAAGGCGAAGACGTTGGTCAGCCCCTGGTCGGCGCCGAAGTTGGTGGCGGTGCCCCAGGCAAAGGAGGTGTCAGGATAATCGCCGGCCAGTTCGAAGAGGGTGGTGCCGTACTGCGCGCCGTGGGCAATCACCAGGTCATAGCCCGCTTCGGCATAGTCGCGGATGGCCGGGGCGGCGTCGGGCACATTCCACATGTTCTCGCTGTAGGCGATCTCGAAATTGGCTTCGCCCATCTCGGCCTGCAGTTCCTTGAGGCTGTCGATAATCGACTGGCTCCAGGAGAGGTCATTGATGGTGCTGGGCAGCACGACGGCGACGCGGAAGGGCGCGGCTGCGGCATCGGCGGGAGCCGCTTCTTCAGCCGGGGCGGCAGTTGCTTCGGCGGGGGCTGCTGGCTCGGCCGGCGCAGCGGGAGCCGCTACGGGCGCGGCGCACGCCGCCAGCATGGCAATCACAAGTACACCAATCAACAGACTCCATATTGTCTTGCGCATACGTCCTCCTGATGGGTTGGTAGGTAAAGCGTTTGGCTGCGAATGATCCACATTCCACTGTTCAATAACCGGATGAGTTCAATGCAGAACCTGCAGGAAACGCCGGGGAATTCAACTTGACACCCGGCCTGGCTGTCTTGGCCTGTCCTATTTTGCGCTGAAGTCGCACCTGCTACGTCTCGCTGCGCGTGAAGGGCTTGGCAAGCGCTGCCGGCTGTTGCGCGCGCCGGAAGGGAATCGCCAGCGCGAAGATTGTCAGCAGATAGGGAAGCATCACGGCCAGGTTGGAGGCAATATTGAATCCCAAAACCTGCACCCAAAGCTGCAGAGCGTTCACCGAACTGAAGAGCAGCGCGCCCGCCATCACACCCATGGGCGACCAGCCGCCGAAGTAGACCAGGGCCACGGCGATAAAGCCCATGCCGTTGGTCATCCCCTCCTGGAATATGCCCAGAAGCGCAATCGAGAGAGACGCGCCCGCGATCCCTGCCAGCACGCCGCCCAGCATCACATTCTCATAACGCACGCGGTTGACACTCACACTCAACGAGTCGGCGGCGGCCGGGTTCTGCCCCACGGCGCGCACGTTGAGTCCCCACGTCGTCTTGTTGAGCACAAACCAGAGGATGGGGACCAGCGCAAACGCGCCGTAAACCAGCACGCTGTGGTCAAAGAAGATCGGGCCAATCACCGGTATGTCCCTCATGCAGAAGGAGGAACTACTCTGCAGCAGCGGCACATTGGCCACGCAGAACTGCATCTCGCGGAAGCCGTTGACCCCCTCTACAGTGCCCAGCATTGTCTTGAAGAGCAAACTCGACGCGCCCAGGCCAAAGAGGTAAAGGCCGATGCCGCTGATGCCCTGCTCGGCCTTGAGCGAGACGCTCACCACAGCCATGATCAGCCCCATGAGCAGCCCGGCCACCGCCGCAGCCAGCACGCCCAGCCACGGGTTGCCCGTTTGGAAGGTGACGTAGAAGCCCCAGAAGGCGCCCATGAGCATCATGCCCTCGACGCCCAGGTTGAGCACACCCGAACGCTGCGCCATCATCTCGCCCAGCGCCGCATACAAGTAGGGCGTCGCCAGCCGGATGCCGGAGTGCGCAATGCCAATGAGTATTGCCAGGACGGTGAGTTCTTGGGTCACGATGGGCGAGGTCTGCTGGTTGAGTAGTGGATTGGTTGACTGGTTGACTTGTTGTGTTCAGTCCGCCGCAGCGGAGGCAGGCGCAGCGCTGGGTGTCGGCTCCGACTTGACGCGCACGCGGCCCGCGCGCTTCTTCGTCCAGTAGTCGGCGCTGACCACAAAGAGGACGACGAGACCCAGCAGCGCCGTCACAAGCGGCTGCGGGATTTGCATCGCACGCTGCATCTTGTCACCGCCTACCAGCAGCGCGCCGAAAAGCAGCGCCGAGGGGATTGCGCCCAACGGGTGCAGTTTGCCAAAGAGCGCCACCACAATCCCCGAGAAGCCGTAGCCTGCCGAGACCGAAGTCGGCTCAAACATGCGGTGATGCAGGCCCAGGATTTCCACCGCGCCCGCCAGCCCTGCCAGCGCGCCGCTGAGCGTCAGCGCCAGCACCACATAGGCGCGCACGCGAAAGCCCGCATAGCGTGCGGCAAAGGGATTGTAGCCCACCGCACGAATGCGGAAGCCTACCGTCGTGCGCCAGAGCAGAATGTAGACCACAATCGCCGCGATGATGGCGAAAATGAGCCCCAGGTGCAGGCGCGTCGGCTCGGCAAAGAGGCCGTAGAACTCGGCGCCCATGCCCTCCAGCCCCTTTTGCTTGGCAGTCTGCGTGAAGCCGAGGCTCTTGGCAATGTCGGTAAAGCGAGGCAGGTCGGCGCCCGCGGGCAATCGTGCCGAGTGGGGCAAATTTGTGCCTGCCGCGCGCTCAGCGGGGTCCATCATTGTGCCGCGCAGCAGGAAGAAGCCTAACTGAATGGCGATCTGGTTGAGCATCACCGTGCTGAGAATCTCGTTTACGCCCAGGCGCGCCTTGAGGTAACCGGGAATCGCGCCCCACGCGCCGCCCGCCACAAAGCCAATGAGCAGCGTCAACAGAATCAGCAGCCACGCGGGAGCGGCGCTGCCCATCTGCACCGCCAGCCAGGTGGTGGCCAGCGCGCCCATGATCAACTGCCCCTCGGCGCCGATGTTGATCACGTTGGCGCGAAAAGCGATGCAGATGCCCAGGGCAACCAGCAGCAGCGGCGTCGCCTTCACCAGCATGTCGGAGAGGCCGTTCTTGGAGCCGAACACGCCGGTAAACGCAGCCCGATAGGCCTCCCACGGGTTAACGCCGATCAGCAGGAGCATAACCGCGCCCACAATCAGCGCGCCAAAGAGCGCCACCAGTTGCGGCACAAAATCGAACAGGCGATCGGTCCACGAGCGCAAACCGGCTTCATTCATTGGAGAGGTGGGGTTGTGAGCAGGGTCATGCGCAGATGCGTGCGCTGAGAAAGGGATACCCGCGGCTGTCGGTTGAAGTCAAGAGGGAAAGCACGCGACACTTGTGGGTGAGCCATACCGCGCGCGGGCAACCAGTACTTGCCGGGATTGTACCGGTAGAACACCATCGGCACAAATGGCGTTTGCGTCCCCGACAACGAGTATGGCCGGAGTGGAGTTGCCAGTCCAGCGGCAAAACGCACAGCCTGCGCCATGCACATGCTGTTCAAGTGCGCGCCTGCGTCAAGCGACAGGGTACTCTTTGTTGTGCGTCAGCACGCGGCGCAGCGCCTGATAGCCCCAGTCGAGCACAAACCAGGTCGCCAGGAAGGCCAGCGCTTCGGGCGCAAAGTTGCCAAAGTGGTAGAAGAGGATCGCAATAATGAAGGAGATGAGAAAGACCGGCACTTGCTCAACGAGCAGGGCACGCGTGGAATTCGACTTGAGCAGCGAATACATCGGGACTCCTCCAGGTCTTGCCAGGCACAGATGGGAAACGAAGCAAGCGACAAACCGAGGGTAGAGCCGAACCGCCCGGCTCCCTTCTATCCTATCACCCCCGCGCCCAGCGCGGCAAGGATCATGTCCTCCTCTTCAGGCAGCCCGCTCACGCCGACGCCCCCCACAACCTGACCTTCATAGCGCAACGGCACGCCGCCGCCCCAGGCCGTGTAGCGCAGGTCCCCGAAGTTGGTCATGGGGAAGCCCTCGCTCAGCGAGCGCTCGCCGATGATGCGGCTGGGGTCCTGTTCGCGCGCGGCGCTGAATGCCTTGTTGATTGAGATTGTAATCGAGGGCAACTTGCAGCCGTCTGTGCGCAGGAATGCCATGAGCTCGCCGTGCGTGTCCACCACGGCCACGGCGGCGCCTCGGTTGGTTACCTCAAGCTCCTCGCGAATCGCGTCAATGACGCGCATGGCGTCGGTGTGGGACATCTGGTTGTGCTGGTACATAATGGCTCTCTTTCAGCAGAAGAATGACTGGCATTGACTATGAATCATTGAAGACGGAAGCAAGCGCCCGCCGCTATGCGTCACCCGCCATCACCTCATCCACGCCCACCCAGCGCGCCTGCTGCGACGAGCGCAGCGCCGCCTCGAGCACTGCCTGGACGTGCAGCCCATCGGCCAGTGAAGGACTGGTGGGCCTGCTCTCCGCAACGGCGCGCACGAAGTTAGCCTGGCATTCGCTGTGCGAGCGCAGGAAGCCGGGGGCCATCGTCCAGTCGGGCATCTTGGCGCCAGGGTAGCGGTTGCCGGACTCAACACGCGTGATGCCGCGCCGCCCGCCAATCGGCGCATCGGGCGCGCCTACGTCGTAGACCTCCAGGATGCCCGCATTCGCAGCGTCGAAGCGCAGTGAACCCTTCTCGCCAAAGATCTCGAAGGTCAACTCGTTGGTGAAGCCCGTGCCCAGGCGCGACGCCTCCACCACACCCAGTGTGCCGTCACGCAGCCTGATGTGCAGCAGAGCGATGTCATCCACATCCACCGGCGCCATCTCGCCCCCGCCCAGCGTGGTGGGCCGCTCGCGGATGACGGTCTCGAGCGTGGCCTGCACCTGGCCGAATTCACCAAGGAGCGAATAGAGCATGTCAATGATGTGCGCGCCCAGGTCGTAGAGCGCGCCCGCGCCCGAGGTTTCGCTGCGCAGTTTCCACGAGAGTGGCTTGGCGGGATCGATATAGGAGGAGCGGTAGTAGCGCCCGCGGAACGAGTAAAGACGGCCCAGGAATCCCTCGGCAATCAGTTGGCGCGCCCGCTCCAGCGCGGGGAAGAAGCGGAAATTGAAGGTCATCTGCGTAAGCACACCTGCGTCGCTCGCCGCTTGCACCATGCGCTTGCCCTGCGCCACCGAAACGGCCAACGGCTTCTCGCAGTAGATGTGTTTGTGCGCCGCAGCAGCAGCCAGCACAATCTCCTCGTGCAAGTGATTGGGCACATTCACATCCACAACCTGAATGTCCGGCCTGGCAAGCAATTCGCGATAGTCGGCGGTCCAGTAGCCGCAGCCGATTTCCGAGGCGGCCTTAGCGGCGCTCTCGGCGCGCGAGGTAGCCACGCCCACAATCTGAACACTGTCGGCGGGCAGGCCATAGTGGAAGGGGATGGCACGATAGCCCAGCGCGTGCACGCGCCCAATCGCGCCATAACCGATGAGTCCTACAGTGACTGGTTTCATAAGGATCCGGTCAGAAGAGTGGGAAGTGGTAATTGATCAATGATCATTGATCATTATTCGCCTTTATGCCCCGTACAATCAAAAAGCCGTCGTTGAGCCAGGTGCGGCGGCGGTCAATGAGCCAGCCGGCGTCTGCAAGGTGCTCGGCGGCGGCCACAAACCAGCGGCGCGTGCCCCACACCTGTTGCGCCACGGTCATACGCGCGGCCTGCTTCCATGCGTCAAAGAAATTGGCGATCGGCGCGCCGGGCGTCATGTGGTGGATGAGATTCTTGGGCAGGAAGGGCTGCAGCGTCGCCGGATCAAACGGCTCGCGCAGCGTGAGCCGGAAGACGAGCGCCTCGTGTTGCAGCGCGTCGCCCTCGGCGCGCTTGCGCAGCACATTCGCCACCCAGCGCCGCCCCAGGGGATCGCTCGTCCCCTCAATCAGCATTCCGCCCGGAAGCAGGTGCGACCCCAGCCGCGCCCATGCGGGCTCAACGGCGGACTCCTCATACTGGCGCAGTACATTCATCGCCCGGATCAGCCGCACAGGCTCAGCCAGCGGCAGATTGAAGCCCCCCAGCCGGAACTGGGTGCGTGCGTCAGCGAAGGGCTGCGCAGCGGCCACGCGCGCGGCGTCAATCTCCACGCCCAGCAAGCGCAGCGCCGGATTTACGCGGCGCATGCGGGCGGCCATCTCAAGCGCCGTGCAGGGCTCGGCGCCATAGCCAAGATCGACTAGCCACGCTTCGTCCCACAGCCCCGCACTGCGGCGCAGGAGGCCGGGATCATAGCGCGCCACAAAGGTGTCCACGTGACGCAATCGGTTCGGGTGCGTCTTGCCGCGTGTCGCGCGCCCTTCGGGGCGGCGGGGTGCGGCATGAGGATGGCGTGGCGGCATGGGCCAAATAAACGAGTGTACGCATCAAAAGGTCGCTGCAGGCGCGCAGGGCATGCGCTCGGCCCATTGCAGGCTGCCGCGTGCCGCCATGCCGGGCTTGGTCATGGTACACTATGCCAACGGCTGTAGCCAAGCGCACTTGGCCGATGATGATTGTGCGCGCCGCCGGATGCGCGCGGCCCTGCGGCGCGCGACCGCGGCGCATCCTCAATGCCGCGTCCTCTGCACCCAGGCACACGCATCTGCACCGGTGCGCAATTCCACCAACAAGCCAGGAGATTCTCATGGCGGGCCATATCATTGTCGTCGGCAGCCTCAACATGGATCTGGTCGTGCGCTCCGCGCGCCATCCCCTCCCAGGTGAAACCTTGCTCGGCAGCGACTTTCACACATTCCCCGGCGGCAAGGGAGCAAATCAGGCCGTCGCGGCTGCGCGCGTCGGCGGCATTGTTGCCATGGTGGGGCGCGTGGGCAGCGATGACTTTGGCGTGGCGCTCCTCCAGAATCTCGCAGCGAACGGCGTTGACACCGTCCACGTGCGCCGCGACGAGGAGGCCGCCACCGGCGTGGCGCTGATTACCGTGGCGGCGAATGGCCAGAATACGATTGTGGTTGCGCCAGGCGCAAATGGAAGCGTTGTGGCCAACGACGTGGCCGCAGCGCGCGCGCTCTTTGGCGATGGCGACGTGCTCCTGCTCCAACTTGAGATTCCCGTGCCTGCCGTGGCCCGCGCCGTGGATGAAGCACGCAAGCGGGGTACGCGCGTTGTGCTCAACCCCGCGCCCGCGCAACCGCTTGACGCGGCTCTACTCAAACATGTGGATGTACTTGTGCCCAACCAAAGCGAGCTTGGCTTGCTGACGGGCATGGCCGTGGAAAGCGTTGACGAGGTAACGGCGGCAGCGCAGGCGCTGCGCGCCATGGGTGTGAAGAACGTGATTGTCACGCTGGGCAGCGAGGGCGTGCTGGTGCTCGACGAAACGAACACGTCGCTGCTGCCGCCTTATGCTGTGGATGTGGTGGATACGACGGCTGCCGGCGATGCCTTCGTGGGCGCATTTGCAGTCGCGCTGGGCCGCGGATCAACGCTCGTGGAGGCGGCGCGCTGGGGCAATGCGGCAGGCGCGCTGGCCGTAACCAAAGCCGGCGCGCAACCCTCTCTTCCCTCGCGCGCCGAACTGGAGCAGATGCTGGCACGTGCGAGCGCGTAATACGCACTTGGCCAATCAAAAAGCGGCAGGGGATTGCTCCCCTGCCGCTTTGGCGTCTGCCAGACGTCGCAATCTCAGTTCAACTGCGCCTTGGCCACTTCGGCCAATTTAGCAAAGGCGTTGGCGTCGTAGATCGCGATGCTCGAAAGCACTTTGCGATCCACCTGGACATCTGCCTTCTTGAGGCCGTGGATGAACTGGCTGTAATTCAGCCCGTTGATGCGCGCGGCTGCGTTGATGCGCATAATCCAGAGCGAGCGGAAGTCGCGCTTGCGGTTGCGTCGGTCGCGATAGGAATAAAACAGCGACTTAAGCATGGCCTCGTTGGCGCGGCGGAACAGCGTTGATTTGGACCCAACCTGCCCCTTGGTGAACTTGAGCACCTTCTTGTGGCGAGCGTGGGCGTAGACCTTTGGTCTCGATCGTGACATTGTGTCTCCTTCCGTGAAGGCGGGGCCGGTTTCAACCGGCTCGCTTTAGAAGCCGTTCACGTGCGGCGGATTATGGTTTCGTAATGTCCCAGCGTAACAGTGTACTACGCGGAAATGGCGGGACCGGCCAGAATGATCACGCGCTTGCGCAGACCCTTGGCGGGCGTCGAAACCGCATGGCGGTAATCGCTGCGCTTCTTGGAAGACTTCTTGCGGCGCAAGTGGGTGCGCCCCGCCTTCATGTGCATCAACTTGCCGGTGCGGGTCAGCCGAAAACGCTTGGCCGTCCCCTTGTGTGTCTTCATCTTGGGCATGATTAGCCTCCTCTGGATACTTTCCTGCGTGTCTGGCAGACACAAAAAACGGGCGCAAGCCCGTTCTTCGCTCGGTGGGTCCTGCTATAACTCCCGGCTGCGGGCGCCTCTGGCGCTGCACGCAACCGGCAATCCTGTGCCGCAGGTGGCAGATGGGCGTTACGTTGTGACGACCGGTGGCGCCAGCAGCATGATCATGCTGCGGCCATCGAACTGTGGCACGGACTCGACGACGGTGGCATCAGCCACGTCGCGCGCCACGCGCGTCAGCAGGTCATGCGCCACTTCAGGATGCTGGATCTCGCGGCCACGGAAGCGAATACGCACACGCGTCTTGGCGCCTTCCTTGGCAAACTTGCGGATCTTGTTGACCACAACCTGAATGTCATGCTCGTCCGTCTTGGGACGCAGGCGCACCTCTTTGATCTCGATGACCTTCTGCGCCTTGCGGTTCTCCCGCTCGCGCTTCTGCTTCTCGAAAAGGTACTTGCCGTAGTCCATCAACCGGCAGACGGGCGGGTTGGCGTTAGGCGCAACCTCCACCAGGTCCAACATGCGGTCGGTGGCGAGGTTCAAAGCATCGCGCACCGCCATTACCCCCAACTGCTTGCCGTCATTGTCGATCACACGCACCTGCAGGGCACGAATCTCGCTGTTGATGCGAGTCGTATCCACCGCGGGTGGCGGTCGCATCGGCTCTCTCCTGCTAATAGGATCCTCTCCTTCGTAAATGGTTTATGTACAACTTCTGCGGCCGCTCCGCAGACAATCCAGCCTCGCATGTGGCGCGAAAGTACAGCGCGCCCAAGGAACCGGATGCCGGATTATAGCACGCGTACTCTCGAGCGTCAAGTTTTTTTCGCCTGCGAAGATACAAACACGAGTGATCAGCGAGTCTGCGCGTTTGCCCACCGCCCGGAGCGCTTTCTGCGGGATAAACGAGGCGGAGCGCGTGGCGACACGCGTTACGCAACGTCTTCTGGCACCGGTGAATGCACCCAACCTGAGGCGAAGCTTCCAGAGTCGGGAGCCTCGCCTCCTTCGAGAGCGGCCGCCGCACACGGCGCACCGGGGGACGAGGCTCCCACGTTCCGATTGAACAGCGGAATAAACTGACTGCGAACAATCCTTCTGAAAGTCAATACGCCGGAAACCAGGACGCTACTTCACTGTGACCGAGCGCAGCGGAAGCCGAGAAAGTCCATAGACAGGTCCGGAGCAACGCCTTCTCGGGACGAAGCGCGCACGCCCGCGTCGAAGCTGAGGTATGAACCGCCCCGCACCACGATGTCGGTGCCGTTGGACGGTCCCAATGGATTAGCTGAGGGCGAGAACCAGTAGTAGTTGACCTGGAAGAAATCTCTCACCCACTCATACACGTTTCCACTCATGTCCATCACGCCGTAGGGGCTGGCGCCTGTTGGGTAAGCGCCGACCGCCGTCGTGTCGCCCACATTCAAATTGTAGTTGAGCAGTGTAGAATCGGGGGCCGCATTGCCCCAGGGATGGATACGGGTGTCGCTGTCGCCTCGCGCGGCCTTCTCCCATTCGGCTTCCGTGGGCAGTCGCTTGCCATCCCAGACACAGAAGGTATAGGCCTGGAACCAGTCCACATTGATGACCGGGAAGTTTTCGTAGGTTGGGTTGCCGTAGTATTCCACTTGCGTCGTTGATGATGCAGACTGCGGTGGGGCGCAACTGCCGGCCGTCACACAGGCGGCGTAACGGGCGTTGGTGACCTCATTGATGTCAACGACATAGGCATCGAGAATGACCGTGTGCAGGGGCTTCTCGGCGTTGACACACTGGGTATCGTCAGGGCTGCAGCCCATCTGGAAGGGGCCGGCAGGTACAAGGACCATGCCGGGGGGGACGGTAGGGGTTGCCGTTGGGGTTGTTGTCGACGTCGGTGTGTCTGTCGGCGTATTCGTCGGCGTGCTCGTACTTGTGGGTGTGTCTGTCGGCGTACTCGTCGGTGTGCTCGTACTCGTCGGAGTGTCTGTCGGCGTACTTGTCGGCGTGCTCGTACTCGTCGGAGTGTCTGTCGGCGTACTCGTCACCGTGGGCGTACTCGTCGGTGTGTTTGTCGGCGTATGCAGTGGGCCCACAATCACCGGCAGGTATAACGTGCCATCTTAAGCTTTGAGGGGCTGAAGTGCGCCCAGGATGCCGGCAACAACAAGACAGAATGCGAAGAAAGGCAGAAGACGGACTGGCTTGCGAACGGGTGATCGCATGCAACTTTCTCCTTTGTACGCAACGGTTGATTTCGTTACGCTGGAATCCTGAAGCCCTTCGCTTATAGAAAGTGATTGGTTTCGCGCCAGAAATGAGTCGGTGCCTGGGGTCGTGCACCATGGAGGTGGCGGAGCGTGCGACTGGGCAGGAGCCGTCACCCAACTTCCCTGCGCAGGTCGGGCAGCATCTGCCCGATATTAAACTCAAACGCGATCACGCACGGCTTGCCGCGCAAGCCGCGTGCCTCGCCGGCAGACTGACCGGTCCGGAAATCACGTTTGATTCGTAAATATTATTCAATTTTTCGCCCGAATCACTCAAAAGCTTCTTCAAAACTATCGCACTGCAAAACTGCATCTCAGCGCTGGCGTCTCTCCATGCGAAGCTATGCATTCCCCACAAGTCACAACGCCTCAAAGTGGAACGGTGTTCCGGGGCTGCCGCAGGTTTAAGCCTGCGGCGGCCCCGGAACACGCGGTAACTTGTGGGGAATGCATAGCCAGCACGGAAAGGGGCCGGAAGTGAGGTGCAGTCTTGCAGCGCGATACTGTTGCCGAGCCCTGCCGGCATTCCAGGGCGATTGCATCTGGATTCCGCAGCGGAGAGGCGTGTGGCGTTATGCGTCTAGAGCCGTGCATGTCCGAGCCGTACAAGTCTGCGTTACTCGAGAGCCGGGACCTCGACGCAATCGCCCTGCGAATGCGCCCGCGTTGGGGAAGCGTGCGCAAAGCCGGGGCGGTATTGGGCCCTGGCACACGGCGACCGCGCTCCCGCCCGCTGTTACATGCTTCAAGCTGAAAAGCGATCGCGCCGCGCCTGCCGATCCCATGACCTTCGAGAAAAATAGACCTGCGAGCGGTTGGAACGGCCTTGGATTTGCGCGATAATTCACAATTGTCAATCTGCCTGCCAGATTGCACTGTCGCTCTCCGCTTCACACTCGCTTTTGCGGAAGGAGGTGGCACGCGCCATCCACATGCACTTGACGTGTTTGACTTGCTTGAATGCTTGACTGCTTTCTCTCAACGTTTGTCGGCATGGGTGGTCGTATCCACTCAGGGATGCCCTTATCTCCTCCAAATCGAATCAGAGGGCCGCTATGTCTACAACAAATTCGGTCAACACATCCAGTCAGTCCACGGCGGACGCGCACGTAAGCGCTCCCTCCGGGACTCTGCGAAAAGCCCTGCTCGTCTGTGGCATTCTCGCCGCTGTCCTCTTCATAGGCGCCGACATCGCGGCGGCGCTGCGCTATGAGGGCTACAGCTACACCGCACACTCCGTCAGCGAGCTGTCCGCGATCGGCGCTCCCACCCGTCGCTTTCTGCTGACTCTGCTTGCCGTCTACTCAGTGCTTGAAACCGCCTTCGCCGTAGGGTTGTGGATGTCGGCGGGCGGCAAGCGTGGGCTGCGCATTACGGCAGCACTGCTATTTGCACACGGCGTTCTCAACGTGGCGCTCAATCTCGTCAACCTGGTAACCCCGGTTGCCGCCATGCATACACGCGACGAACTTGCCGCAGGGGTCACAACGAATGACACCCTGCACCTCGTCTACGCTGCTGTGACGGTGCTCCTGATTCTGTTGATGATTGGCATTGGCGCCTCGGCCTTCGGCAAGCGCTGGCGAACCTATTCGTACGCCACCATTTCGGCCCTTATCCTCTTTGGCGCATGGGCGGCAATAGACGCACCCCGGGTTACAGCCAACCTGCCGACCCCGTGGCTGGGGCTGCGGGAGCGCGTCAACGTCTACGGGTTTATTGTCTGGCTGCTGGTGCTGGCCATTATCTGCCTGCGCGGCCAGACGAGCATGGCTCCGTCAGGGCCATCCTACCCGACGCAGCCGGCGACAATGCCACCGCGCGCGCCAAGCCGTTAGGCGCATCGGGCGCAAGGTGGATCGACTGACCACAATTTGA
Organism: uncultured Caldilineaceae bacterium; assembly: GCA_964370975.1. Classification (GTDB taxonomy): domain Bacteria; phylum Chloroflexota; class Anaerolineae; order Caldilineales; family Caldilineaceae; genus UBA5069. The sequence goes on from CAYJNV010000040.1 coordinate 19,041, forward strand.
CTGCGGGCAATGCCTTCGCAGCAACGAACGGCGCCTCACCTCTCGGCCCCTCCACAGAATTGAAGAGACGGGGGTGAGGCGTCGCTGCGCCCGCGCTCGCTCAAAGCAGGCCCCAGCGCAAGCCGCTCTGACTTACCTACACATGCTGGTCCATTAGAATCGTATTGCCGTCAGGGTCAACAACCATCAGGTGCGCTGGGCCACTCGTCGCTTCGTCGGCCTCCGGCGCCGGCGACAGACCTTGTTCCTTCAAACGTCGCTGTATCTCGCGAACGTCCGTGAAGTGCTCCAGCGGCTGCGCGTTGCCGTCCCAGCCGGGGTTGAAGGTGAGCAGGTTCGCGTCAAACATACCCTGGAAGAGACCAATCACCGTCGTCCCGTTCTTCAGTATCAGCCAATTCTGCGTGATATCCCCGCCGAAGGGCTCGAATCCCAGCTTCTCGTAGAAGGCACGCGATGCCTCAATGTCCTTGACTGCAAGACTTACCGAAAATGCGCCCAGTTCCATCCTGTGCTCCTCTCGAACTATCGTTTCCTGTAAAGACCTGCGCTCATTCACCTTGTGTCTGTCGCCGGCCGGTGCAACTTGATGCGCGATTCTAGAACATTTCCTGCGCAAGAACCAGCGCAATAACGCCACCGCTACACTCTCTCACACGTCCCGCA
>CAYJNV010000040.1:19716-21203 GCA_964370975.1 uncultured Caldilineaceae bacterium
CGCCATAGCACCTGTCCTCCGACTCCCAACCCGCTGATTCCACAGTCTAGATGACGCGCGCGCGCCCGCAGCCTGCTATAATGAAGCAACGCCAACCCCGCGGCTACTCCCCTGCGCCGCGCCCTCTTGCCGGCACACCCCGGCACAGGAGACCCCATGATGACCCAAGCTGCGATGGCCGCGCCCTGGTTCAATCACTACGAACGCGGCGTGCCGCACACGGTCGCCGTTCCCGACAAGCTGCTTCACACGACCCTGGCGGAGGCAGCCGCGCGCGTGGGCGCAAACACTGCTGTGCGCCTGGTCCTCAAGTACCTGCCCCTGGGCCTCACGATTGGCTCCAGCCTGACCTATCGCCAGCTTGACGACGCCAGCAATCGCTTTGCCGCTGCGCTACAGGAACTGGGCATCAGGAAGGGCGACCGCGTGGGCATCATGCTGCCCAACGTGCCGCAGGTGCCGATTGCCTTCTTTGGCATCCTCAAGGCGGGCGCCATCTGCGTCAACATCAACCCTACCTACACTTCCTATGAACTCAAGCACATCCTGGCCGATAGCGGCGCGCGCGCCATCGTCTTGCTCAGTGGCCTGGTGGAACGGCTGACACCCATCCGCGACGAGGTCGCCATCGAGCACCTGATCGTCACCGATGTGGGCGACAGCATTGGCCGGCCCTTGCGCATGCTGGTGGAGAAGCAGGTGCGCGCAACCGGCATGATGGCTCCCGTCAGCTATCGCCAAGGTATACACCCCATGGCGCAATTGATGGGCGCAGCGCCTGCCGAACCGCAGCCCGTGGCCATGACACCTGACGACCCCGTACTCTTCCAGTACACGGGCGGCACAACCGGCGTGCCCAAGGCCGCCATGCTTACGCATCGCAACCTGGTGGCCAACTGCCTGCAGATGGAAGCGTGGCTCACGGACATTGTCTACGGCAAGGAGGCGATGCTGCTGGCGCTGCCCGCCTTCCATGTCTACGGCATGTCGGTGGGCATGTTGCTGGGCGTGCACATTGGCGCCAGGATTGTAATGGTGCCCAACCCGCGCGAAACGGGCCATATCATCGAGGTCATCAGCAAAGAGAAGATTACCTTCTACCCCGCCGTGCCTGCGATGTACATCGCGCTGCTCAACAACCCGCTCGTGAGCAAGTTCGACCTGACATCGGTCAAGGCGTGTCTGAGCGGCGGCTCGCCCTTGCCCGGCGAGGTGGCGCAGCGCTTTGAGGCGCTCACAGGCGGCAAACTGGTGGAAGGCTATGGCCTGACGGAAAGCTCGCCGCTGGCCGTAGGCAACCCCATCTACGGCGGTGCACGTGTCGGCTCAATTGGCCTCCCCTTCCCCAGCACCGACTGCACAATCTGCGCGCTGGAGCCGGATGCAGAGGGCAACTTCGCACGCCTGCCCCAGGGTGAGGAGGGCGAACTCATCCTCAAGGGGCCGCAGGTGATGAAGGGCTACTGGCAGATGGACGACGAGACCGC
>CAYJNV010000041.1:0-9262 GCA_964370975.1 uncultured Caldilineaceae bacterium
TCTTCGCGCCTTTGCGTCGAAGTTATCTGTTACGTGGGGCTGTCGCCGTTGGGGCCGGACGGGCGCGCCACCAGGCGCTGCTGCAACGCCAGCACCACCGCTTCGGTGCGGTTGGAGACGTGCAATTTGGAGAGGATACTGCTTACGTGGAACTTGACTGTGGAGCGGCTGACGACAAGGCCCTCGGCAATCTGGCTGTTGTTCAGCCCTTCGGCCATGAGTGCGAGCACTTCGCGCTCGCGTTCCGTCAGGTCGTGGCCAATCGGTGGGTAGCCAGTGTGGGTGGCGCTGTGGATGAGCGCGTGCGTCGCCTCCGGGGCCAGCGTGGGGCGGCCGTGGTGCGCGGCGCGCACTGCGTTCACGAGGTCATCGGCAGAGACATTCTTGAGCAGGTAGCCAATCGCCCCGGCGCGCAATGCATCCTGAATGGTCTCCTCTTCTTTGAAGGAGGTGAGCGCGATGACTTGCGTCTGGGGGTGGTTCTCGCGAATCAGGCGTGTCGCCGTGGCGCCGTCCATGCGCGGCATCATCAGATCCATGAGTACAACGTCGGGATGTACATGCGCGCAGAGGCGCACGGCCTCCTCACCGTCGCTGGCCTCGGCCACGAGGTTCAGGTCTTCGTAGGCAAGCAGGAAGGCCATGAGGCCGCTGCGTACAACGGCATGGTCGTCTACAAGCATGACGCGAATGACGCGCTGGCTGTCTTCGCCGGCGGGAGGCCGGGGTGTGGGATTGCTACTCATGAGCGTTCCAGGAAATCGAAATGGTCGTGCCGGCGCCGACCGCGCTTCTAATCGTGAGCGCTGCGCCTATGTCAGCCGCGCGCTCGTGCATAATGGTCAGCCCCAGGTGTTCGGGCGTGACGGTTGTCTGCTCAAAGCCGCGCCCGTCATCCTGCACGGTGAGCACCACATGGCCCGGCTGGCGCACCAGGCTAATGGTGGCATTTTCGGCGCGAGCGTGTTTGGTGACATTGTTGAGCGCCTCTTGCGCCACGTGGTAGCACGCAATCTTGACGTCGGGAGGCACCTGCGCGCTGCCTTCCACGGTGAGCGCCACAGGGATGCGCGCGCGCCCGATGGCAGCCTCGGTGAGTTGGCGCAGCAATTCGTTGATGTCCACCTCAATCAGCGTGGCCGGGCGCAGCTCAAGCAGCAGCGTGCGCATTTCGGCCAGCGCGCCGCGCGTCAGCAGGCGCAGTTCGGCCAGACGGCGCACGCTTTCGTCATGGTCCTTCTCCCACAGGCGCGGCAGCACTTCGGCAATGAGGCTTGCCGAGAAGAGCGTTTGCGTCACCGAATCGTGCAAGTCGCGCGCGATGCGGTTGCGCTCGGCGGCCACGGCCAATTGCGCCGATTGCGCGCGCAGGCGGGCATTCTCGATTGCGAGCTTGGCTTGCTCGCCGAAAGTGACGGCCAGCTCGATCTCTTCGGAGGAAAAGTGGCGTGTGTCGCGGTAGTAGAGCATCAGGCCGCCGAAGATATCGTTGCGTGTAGCCAGCGGCACGGCAAGCTGGGCGCGGTAGCTTCCTACGGGATCATAGCCGGTTTCGACGACCGAGCCGCCCGCCATGTCGGCCGCGCGCACCATCTCTTCATCCGACAGGCCGTGACTCGCCAGAATTTCGAGTGGCTGGTCGTCATCCTGCAACTGGTAGATGGCGGAAGCCTCGGCCCCCAGCAGGTGGCTGGCCTGCATGGTAATATAGTCGAGAATCTCCTGCAGAGGCCGGTCGGAGTTGAGGATGTCGAGCACATCGCGCAGCGAGTCGGAGACGCGGCGGCGGCGCTCGAGTTCGCGCGTGCGCTCCTCCACGCCGCGTTCGAGCATATCTTCGGTGGCCTTGCGCCTGCTCACGTCCACAACCGAGCTCAGCGTGAGCAATTCGCCATCGACGCGCACGTGGCTCAGCCCGGCCTCAATCGGAAACTCAACGCCGTCCTTGCGGCGTGCCGAAAGGTCCATGCCTGTGCCCATGGTGCGCGAGTGAGGGCGCACGCTGTAGCGGTTGCGGTGAGACACGTGGTCGTCGTGGAAGCGCTCGGGCATGAGCAACTCGACGGGCATACCCATGAGTTCGGCGTGGGTATAGCCAAAGAGTTCCTCGAGCTTCTGATTGGCGAAGACGACATCTCCGAGGCTGTTGACGGCCACAATCGCTACCGGCGCCGAGTTGAGCAGGGTCTCGAGCGTCGTGGGCGAGAGCCTGGGCTCCGCGTTTGTGTCGGCGTAATCTCCGCCGGCGGCGGCTGGCTTGGGGGCGGCGTCGGTGACATCATTGGCGCCGTCGCGTGCGGTGCGGGTCGATGCTGAATGGTGATTCATAGGCGAGGATTATACCACGTGCGGGAGACACAACAGCACACCGCAGCGCCTCCATGGCAGAGCAGGGCCGGTGGTGCACCGATGTAGTGTCGCCCGCATCCCAAAGTCAAATCCACCTGTCGCGCTGCCCATTTTGACGGCGCGCGCCCGCTGCTTTATGATCGCACCATCAACATCGCCACCCGGCCCCGTGCGGGCAAATCGAAAGGCCCCCGGTGCAAAAGAACCCGCCTCTCTTCGCCCTCTTTGTCGGCATCGATTCCTATCACCCTGAGACAGGGATTGCGCCGCTGCGCGGGGCGGTGCACGATGCACGCGCTCTTGCCCGTACCTTTGGCGAGCGCTTTGCCATTCCGGCCGACCATGTGCTGACTCTTCTTGAAGAAGCGGCGACGCGCGCGGCTATCCTGGACGCGTTCGCCGGACGCATGGTGGCACACGCCGCGCGCTGGGCCGCTGGTCACGATGAGGGTTCACCTCCACCCCATTTCGTCTTCTATTTCGCGGGCTACGGCGCGCAGGTGCTCGAACAGAGCGCAGGCGTGGTGCGCACTGTCGATTCGCTCGTAGCCTACGACAGCCGCTTGCCCGGCGCGCAGGACCTGGTGCCCGTCGATTTCGCTGCGCACCTGGAAGAGATTGCCGCACACGGCTGCAGCGCCTCGCTCATCCTCGATTGCGGCCATATGGCCATGGGTGAGGACCACACGCGCGCGTGGGCCCCGGACTTGCGCGCAATCGACAGCGACCGCGCGCCCGCAAATGGCCCCGCGACGTGGGATGGCTGCGGCGTGCTGCTGCTGGCGGCAGCGCGTTGGGGCGAAGCCGCACTTGAGCGCATGCTGCCCGAGGCCGATGAGGTGGTGGCACGCGGCCAATTCAGTCTTGCGCTCCAGCAACTGCTGAACACCCTGCCGCAGGGCAGCCCACCGGCGTGGGATGACTTCACCGCGCGCCTCGTGGACCGCGTCGCGGCAACCACAATCAGCCAGACGCCGCGCGCCAATGATGGCGACTCCCTGCTGTTTGGCGGGACTGCTTTGTCGCGCCAGCATGCACTAACGGTTTTCGATGATGATGCGGGGCGGATGTGGCTCGACGTCGGCGTCGACCACGACGTGCAGACGGGCTGCAGGCTGGTGCTCGTGCCAGACGCTGATCGGCTGGACGACGCAACTGCAGGCGGTATTATCGAGGTGACAGCCCCCGGCGTCGACCGCAGCGCCTGTATCTTGGTGGAAGGCAGCGCACCGAGCCTGCCTGCGCGCGCCGTCATTGTGCAACCGGGCAGCGAGCGCGTGCGCGTGCGCTACGCGGGCGGCGCGTCCGAGCGCCTGTCAGCGCACAACTCGGGGACGCTGAACGCACGCGTCAACGCCGTTGCGCAAACGGTGAGCGCAGCCGCCGACTTTGTGGTCGCCCAGGGTGACGACGCACTCTGGATTTGCAGCGCTGCCGGTGAGCCCCTCTCCGGACCCTTTGCGATTGAGGCCAGCGACGACCTGCGCATTGAGCTTGCCCACAGAGCGCGCTTTGCTGTCGCGGTTGCGCAGCGCGGCGGCGTGGCTGAACTCCCCAGCGGCAGCGTTTCGCTCGAGCTCGAGCGTCTCGTCTTCGACGATGGCGGCTTTCCCCACGGCGCGCCCCTGGAAAAAATCGCCGGCGAGCTCGTGCTGCCCGGAGGCATGCCTGTCGTCATCCATGTGACGAACAACAGCGACCGTGCCCTGGACATCGCGCTCTTCCGCTTTGGCCCAGCATGCGCCATTGCCGGCCTGTGGCCGCAGCCGGGCACACCGCGCGAAATTCTCCAGCCAGGCGCGTCGCGCACCTTTGGCTGCAGCCCCCGCCCGGTTGACCAGGTGCATACGCCCCTGCCCGCAGCGGCAGTGGAGGCGCGCCTCACCTTTCGCGTCTACGCATCCACCTCACCCATGGCGGCCGCGCTGCTTGAACAGGGGCCACTCGCTGAGATGTTCGGCAGCACGCAGGCGGGCATGAGTAGTGCGCCGCTTCCCCCTAACCCGCCCTGGGTGACGGATGAACGCGGACTGCGTTTGCTGCCGCCGGCCGGGTCGCTGCCACTTCTGGGCGCGCACGGGGCGCACGGGGCGCATGTGGCACAAATGCGATCGCTTCCTCGCATCGAGACACCTGCCGCTTTCGTGGGTGCGCTGCAGTGGCTTGGGCCCACAGCGCATGCACGCCAGGAGGGCGCTGCCTGGCCGGCCGGCCTCGCCGCGCACCCCGGCGTCTTCCGCCCGCACTATGGCAACGGTGCGGATGCCGGCGGCGGCGTGGCGGGATTGGCGATAACCTGCAGCGAGGCAAGCCGCGCCATGGTCTGCGCCGACGCGCCGCTGCGTTTGCATGTCGCTGCGCCGGCGGACGGTGCGCTGCTCGCCTTCGCCTGGGATGGGGTGAACGCGTATCCCGTTGGCTGCTGCCCGCAAGGTGGTGCGCTGCTCGACGTGACATGGCTGCCGCCGGCCGTTGGTGATGACGCGGAGGGCGCACGTGCGGCCAAACTCGAGCGCACGATCCGCATCTATTTTTGCGAGGTGCGCGGCGCGCCGGCTGCCGATGTTGGCCTCTTCGCCGTGCGCTATGTGCCCGCGGCATGGGCGGCAACGGCCTCGCGCGCACACTTTGTGCGCACTGCGCCCGGCGGTGAGTTGCGCTATACAACCGCTACGCGCGCCCGGCCCAACGAACGCATCGCGCTGCTCATCCACGGCTTTGCCGACGACAGCGTCGAGGAAGCGCACTGGCTGGCGCAACTGCAAGGCAGCGCGGCTGCGCCGGGGTATGATCGCATCCTCAGCTTTGAATGGGAGAGCCTGCACACAGATGTGCGCGCCAATGCCGAACGGCTGCGCGACGCCGTGGCGGCGCTTGCTCTGGAAGATGCCCCCGGCGCAGAGATTGACCTCTTTGCGCACAGCATGGGCGCGCTGGTGGCGCGCGCCTACGTCGAACTGCTGGGCGGCGATTCGTTCGTGCGCCGCTGCTTCTTTACCGGCCCGCCCAACGCGGGCACACCGCTCGCCGCCACGGCGCTCTTCACTCCCTGGCTGCTGACGATGCTCATCAATTTGCCCGCGCCCACGCCTCCCGCGCTGCTGATTGCCTGGGCGTTGGGCGTCGTTGCGCTGGATATGCAGGGGCCATCGGCCATGCATCCCGACGCGGCACTGCTTCACGAGTTGAACAGGACGCGTGGCCATGCCCATTTGCGCTATCACATCCTGGCGGGCAACGCCCAGGCTGCGCCCGCGCCGCGCGCGCTGCACTGGCGCGCAGTGCTCGCACAGGGGCTGCACACGGCAGCCGATTGGTTCTATGAGGGTGAGAATGACTGGGTTGTCGGTGTACGCAGTTGCCTCGCCGTGCCCATGGCCAACCACCCTGGCAGTGTGCTTCTGAGCGCAGTGGTGGATTGCACGCATCTGACCTATTACCGCAACCAGGCAGCGACCGCGCAACTTGTGCGCTGGCTGGCTCCATCGGCGCCCACTGCGCGTGATGTATCGTCTGATGCCCCGGCGAACGAGCCTGCTCTCCAGGCAGAGTCATCCACGAGTGCAAGCGCGCACGACGGCGCCAAAGCGTCTCCTGTGCGCCGCAAGAAGCGAGGGCGCAGGCCCGCGGCGCGCTGATACGACGCGCTGCTTGCGCGCGTTGTGTGCGTTAGCCTCCCATCGGTACTGCGATCAACCAATGTGCCCAAGTTTTGGGTCACTCTCGAAAGGGCAATGGAATCGCGCCGGGCTGTGCGGCCATGCCCGCATCGACCTGCAATGCGCATGGCCCGTGCAGATCTGTGTCAGCGCACTTTGGCGACCTTGCAAAGTACACGCCGACGGGTGATAATCAGTGCGCAATACAACACCTTCAGCGCCGCCGCACTTGCCACAGCAGGAGAAGCACATGCCAAGGTTCGGCGTACAGGCCGCAACCTTTGCCCAACGCTGGAATCGCCCGGGCGCGCTGCGCGCACTTGATGCCGCTGCCCACCTGGGCTTTGACGCGCTCGAGATTCCGCTGCTGCGCCTCGGCGTCGTCGACGTGCCGGCCTTGCGCGCCGGCGCACAGAAGGCGGGGATGCGCCTGATCTGTCGCACCGCGCTGCCGCCCAACTGTTCGGTGCTGGAGCATGCCGAGCGGGCGCGCGTCTTTCTCGGCCAGGCGCTGCGCGAAGCCCAGGCGCTTGGCGCTGAAAGCCTGGGAGGCGCGCTGCTCTACGCACCGGGCGCGATGGGCCCCGCTGCGACGCCGGGTGACGGCGCGCTGCTGGTTGAGGTGCTTGCGGACCTTGCGCAGGATGCCGCAGCGCGCGGCGTTTTGCTTGCGTTGGAGCCGGCGCACCGCTTTGAAAGCTCGATTGTCAACAGCGTGGCCCAGGCGCTGGCTGTGGTCCATGCGGTTGGCGGTGACAAGGTGCTCCTCAGCCTGAGCACGCTGCAACTGCACATTGGTGAGGCCAACCTGTCCGAGGCGTTGCGACTGGCCGCTGCGCATTTGTACAGCGTGCGCGTGGTGGAGAATACGGGCGGGCCGCTGGGCTCGGGCGCCGTGCAATGGGACGCGCTGTGGCACACGCTGGCGACGTTGAAGTTCGACGGTCTGCTGCTTCTCGACGCGCCGCAGCCTCATCACGATGAGGACGCTTATGGCAGCGGCGCGCAGTTGAGCCGCGTTGTCCCTGGCATGGAGTTGTACCCTGAGGAGTACGCGGCCGAAGGGCTGGCGTTTCTGCAGCAGGGAATGCTGGGAAGGGCCGCGGCGGCGCAATCGACGTTGCCGCCCGCAGCGAAGGGCGCCGCCTCGACACAGCGCTCCTCCGCTCGACGCAGCAAGGGCGCGGCCACTGCAAATGTGGACGCGGCCGCCTCCACCTCCGCATCGCCCAAACAATCCGCACCAAATACCTCGTCCCCCAAGACGACGCCCCGCGGCGTCGCGCCCAAGCCCAGCGGCGCCAAAAGTTACCGCAGCCGCTGACGCCAGCCTCGTCATTTTGTGGACAACCCCTTCTGAAAACGGGTATACTGCTTTCCGCACACTGCCGGAATCTGCGCGGCCGCGGGCCGCTGCCTGTTGCTGACCACGCACGAGGAGAACTGCACCCCATGCGCACCTATTACGACATTCACCTGAATGACCACTTGATTGATGCACGCACGCTCGAGGGCGAGGAAATTGCCCGCGCAGGCCGCTACCACATTGCCCGGACGTTGGTCGAAATGGGCGTCGCGTCCGTGGACGCCCTGGGCGCTGAGAACCCGCTCATCTTCTCGGCGGGCCCCTTTGCAGGCACCTCCTTTTCCAACGCCAACCGCACCTCCGTGGGCTGCAAAAGCCCGCTCACGGGGGGCGTCAAGGAGGCGAACGGCGGCGGCACCTTCTCGTATGCGCTGGGTCAACTCAAGGTTGCGGGCTTCAACTTGCTGGGCGTAGCGCCCGCGTGGACAGTGATCCACTTTCACAAGGATGGCGCCATCACCTTTGATGACGCTGCGACTTACATGGGGCTCGGCAACTACGCCGCCGCCGAGGCTCTCTATGTGCAGTATGGCCGCAAAGTGGCGCTGGCGCTCTGCGGCCCTGTGGGCGAGTATCAGGGACTGTTGGCGGGGATTGCATTTAGCGACAAGGAGGGGCGACCTGCGCGCCTGGCGGCTCGTGGCGGCGTAGGGGCCGTGATGGGCAGCAAGAAGGTCAAGGCAATCGTGGTCGACATGGATCGTATGCCGCCGCTGCACGACAAGAAGAAGGTCAACAGCGACATCAAGGATTATGCGCGCATGTTGCAGGCTGACTCGGTGGTCGTCGAGTTCTACAACCGGGTCGGCACCATGGGCATGGCCGACACGATGAACTTCATGGGTGGGCTGCCTGTGCGCAATTTCACGGCGGGCCAATTGGCCGATGTGAAGGCGGGTGCAGATTTCCGCATGGGGGGTGACTACATCGGGGAACTAAACACGGGCCGCGGTGGTGAGCAGACCCATGCATGCATGCCCGGCTGCGTGATTCAGTGCTCCAACATCTATGTGGACGCCGAGGGCAAGGAAGTGGTCTCGCCTGTCGAGTATGAAACGCTGGGGATCCTTGGCACGAACTGCGGCCTCACCCACCCGGACGACCTGGCCGCCGTTAACTATCTCTGCAACGACATGGGCGTGGACACAATCGAGACCGGTGGCACGCTGGGCGTGCTGATGGATTGCGGTGTGGCTGAATTTGGTGACGTGACGTGGATGGGCGCGGCGTTGGCCGAGATTCGCATGGGCACGCAGCAAGGCAAGCTGTGGGCGCAAGGCACGGCGCGTGTGGGCGAGCACCACGGTTCAAAGCGCGTGCCCGTCATCAAGAGTCAGGCTATCAGCGCCTATGACCCGCGCGTGGCTGAGGTGACCGGCGTCACCATGATGACCACGGCGCAGGGCGCTGATCACACGGCGGGCAACCTGCCGCGCCTGAACACGAGAGAGATGGGTCTGCCTGAGATGATGGAGCGATCGCTCGCGCACCAGATCAAGGTTGCAGCCAACGATTCGCTCGGTCTCTGCATCTTCGGCATGACGGTGACAAATACCAATGTCCCGTTCATTGTGGATGCCATCAACAGCGCCCTGGGCACGCACTTGAACGAAGAGTTCTTCTTCGAACTGGGGCGCGAAACATTGCGTTACGAGCATCTCTTCAATGCTGCGGCGGGCTTCACGGCCGCGGACGACGAACTGCCCGCGTTCTTCTATACTGAGGCGCTGCCGCCCACCGGCCAGGTTGCGCGCTTCCACGGCACAGAGGTGCATGAAATATACGACGCCCTCGAGCCACTAACAGCCTAGAGGCGATGCAGGGGCGCAAAGGCGCAACGGACAACAAGAATGAGAATAAACGAAAGACGAGCGGGGCCATTTACTGC
>CAYJNV010000041.1:9272-21095 GCA_964370975.1 uncultured Caldilineaceae bacterium
TTTACGGCCTGCTTGACTTCGTCTCTCTTTGCGTTTCCTCTGCACCTTTGCGCCTCCGCGTCGTATCTGCAGTTCCCACAAGAGATTAGGTGATTGATGGTTACGATTTCCACGTTGCAGCAGGAAGCGAACGAACTGGCTGCGCAATTGGTGGCCTGGCGGCGCGATTTGCACATGCATCCCGAGCTCGGCTTTCAGGAGGTGCGCACCGCAGGGGTCGTCGCCCGGCATTTGCAGGAGCTTGGGCTTGAGGTGACCACCGGCGTGGGCAAGACGGGCGTTGTGGCGCTTGTGGAGGCCGATAGTCTGGCTGCAGACGCACCTACTGTGCTGCTGCGTTTTGACATGGACGCGCTGCCCATCGTCGAGGAGAGCGGCGCGCCCTATGCCTCGCAGAACCCCGGCGTCATGCACGCGTGTGGCCATGACGGCCACACTGCCATCGGCATGGGCGTGGCGACGCTGCTTAGCCGCCACCGCAACCAACTGCCGGGGCGCGTCAAGCTGGTCTTCCAGCCTGCCGAGGAGGGGCTGGGCGGCGCACGCGCCATGGTGGCCGACGGCGTCATGGATGCACCCGCCCCGGCCGCTTCGTTTGGATTGCATCTCTGGTCGCAATTGCCGCTGGGCTCGGTGGTCGTGCAGCCCGGGCCGCTCTGGGCCGCGGCCGACATTGTCAATGTCACAGTGCACGGTTTGTCTGGCCACGGGGCCATGCCGCACGAAACCATCGACGCGACGCTGGTGGCTGCGCAGATTGTGGTGGCGTGGCAGTCGATTGTCGCGCGCAGCGTGGACCCGGCACAGGCTGCCGTAATCAGCGTGGGCACCTTTCACAGCGGAACGGCCTGCAATATCATTTCGGGCAAAGCCGAGCTTTCTTGTTCAATCCGCTCGCTGAGCGTGGATGTGCGCGATCTGCTTGTGCGGCGCATGGACGAGGTGGCGGCAGGCATCTGCGCAGCCTACGGCGCGAGCCATGAGCTCACCCTGATTCACGGCGTGCCCGTTACGAAGAACAGCGTCGAGGGCGCGACGCTTATGGCGAAGGTGGTGAGCGAACTGCTTGGCGCAAACGCGGTCATTCAGATTCCACCCATGATGGTGGGCGAGGACATGTCCGAGTTCCTGAACCGCGCACCCGGCTGCTTTGTGCTCGTGGGCGCGTCGGATCCGGCGGGGCCGCTTCACGCCGCCCACCACAACGACCGCTTCGACTTTGACGAGCGCATGCTGCCCACGGGCGCGGCGCTGCTGGCGGGCACGGCGATCACCTGGCTCTCCGCGCAGAATGGTGGTGCGGGCGCATGAGCAATACCTTCATCAACCCCATGGCGTATGCGCAAGGGCGCAACGACAAGCCGTTCAAGTATTCATTCCTCGAGAACACGCGCATGCTGGCGGGTATGAACTGCCTGCAGCCGGGTCAGTCGCAGCCGCTGCATGATCACACGGAGCAGGACAAGTTCTACTTTGTGCTCAGCGGCGAAGGCTTCTTCACGGTGGGCGACGAGAACCGCACATGCGCGACGGGCGAGCTCGTGCTGTGCCCAGCCGGCTTTCCTCACGGCGTGGAGAACCGCAGCGAGGGGCTTCTCACCATCCTCACGGTGATTGCGCCGTGGGATGCGCCGCCGCCGCTGGACATACGCCACCCCCTCATCACTGCGGAGGCAGTTCTCGACTTCCTGCAGCTTCTTGAAGAGCACGGAATTCCCGTTTGGCTGGACGGTGGGTGGGCGGTGGATGCGTTGCTTGGCGAGCAGACGCGCCCGCATGAAGATATCGACATCGTCCTGTCACTCACAGACGTACCCCTGCTCTGGACGTTGCTCACTGATCGTGGATATCGCGACATTGCGCGCAATGACACCCGGCCGTGGAATTTCGTCATGGGCAATGAGCGGGGTGAAATGGTGGACTTTCACGCAGTGCTCTTTGATGAAGCGGGCAACGGCATTTATGGTCCGCAACGCGACGGCGCCGTATTCCCTGCCGCCTGTTTCTCCGGCAGGGGCGAAATTGCAGGCCGCGCCGTTCAGTGCCTGACGCCCGAACAGATTGTGGAATTTCACTCGAAATACACGCCCGACGCAAATGACATAGGCGATGTGGCGGCGCTCTGCGCACGTTATGGGATTGCCTACCCGGAGTCGTATCCGCATCCGCACGGCGCGAGGTGAACAAGTGAATACACAGAGCTGGTTGCTGCCGATTCTGCCCGAAGAGGTGGCCGACATTTGTCGCCGCTACCACATCGCCTGGATGGCGCTCTTTGGTTCCGCAGCACGTGGTGAGATGGATGAGTTAAGTGACTATGATTTCGTAATTGAGTTTGAGAAGGAAGCGACGCCTTCCTTGTTTGATTTGGTCCACATTCAGCGCGAACTGGAAGACCAGCTCGGACGACGGGTCGACCTGGGTACTCGCAGCAGTATCAAGCCCTTATTGCGCAGTGAGATTCTCGACAACGCAGTGGTGGTCTATGCGAACTGACGAAGCGTATCTAGCTGATATGCTTGAGGCAGCGCGCGATGTTGAGCGTTACGTTGCGCGCTGCCTAAGTGCATCCGACTTCGCACGTTCGGACGAGCTCAAGTGGGCCGTGCTGCAGCGGCTGGCGGTAATCGGCGAGGCGGCAGGATGGGTGTCCACCGCATTCCGCGCGGCGCATCCGGAAATAGAGTGGCCCGCGGCGCGAGCTTTGCGCAACTTCATCGTGCATGGCTACTTCGATGTAGATTGGAATATGATTTGGGAGACAGCCGTGCGCAACATTCCGGTGCTTAGGAGAGAGCTGGAGAAGCTCCTATCAACGGATTCCGATGCAACTGCCGGATGATTCGATTCACGAGCGCGATCCAGAGAAAGTGCCCGACGTGCTGCAAACTACTGACCAAACGCGGCGTGGCGGCGCTCTGCGCACGTTATGGGATTGCCTACCCGGAGTCGTATCCGCCGCCCGAAGAAGAAGGGGCGAACAAATGAGTACTATCGCTTTTCCTGGACAGTTGCTGCCTGTCTCGGCGGCCGAAATCGCTTCATTCTGCCGGGCAAACCACATTACCTACCTCGGCCTCTTTGGATCGGCCGCGCGCGGCGAACTGCGCGATGATAGCGACTATGATGTGCTCGTGGAATTTGATCCGAATGGGCACGTGGGCTTGCTTGAGTATAACCGTATCCAGCGCCAACTAGGCGGAATTCTCGGACGAAGAGTAGATCTCGTCTCTCGGCGCGGTCTTAACCAGACGATCCGCGAAGAAGTGCTTGCGTCGACGGTGGATTTGTATGCGCGATGACAAGCTCAATCTCGAGGACATTGTGGCAGCGGCGCAGGCGATTGAGCGATATTCCGATCGGCTCATCGACGCAATGGGCCTTGATGAGGAAATAGCACTGGCCGCGATTCTACAGAAGCTTATGGTCATTGGTGAGGCAGCCGCGCGTATCAGTCCTGACATCAAGAAGAAGTTTGCGCAGGTTGAGTGGCAAGATATTGTAGGCTTTCGCAATTATGCAATCCACGTCTATTTCTCGGTTGACTGGGAGGTAGTGCGGAGCGCGGCCCTGTTCAACGCGCCGCACCTTAGGGAGCAAATCAGCGCGATTCTCCTAGAACTATATGGCGATCAAGACGGATGATGAGGCCCTGCAATTGCCGGCGCGGAGTTCCGCATCGTAAGCGACGCAAGCTTGCGCACGCAATCCACACGCGAAATTGACAGCACAACCCGCCTCATGCTAATATTTCAATCAATCTGATTGATCCAATGATTGAATAATGCGTGTGGTGGTCATGCGCAGTCTTGTCTGGCCCGGTATGATTTGCCTGGAGAACGGCGTGCACCATGGTGCAGTCCAGCATTGACTCCGATTTCCTCCGTTACCTGTTCGAGAACGAGGGCAAGCCCGGCGACAGGCTCCCCGCACTTGCCGAACTCAGCGAAACCACGGGTGTGAGTGTGGGCAAGCTGCGCGAACAGCTTGAGGTCGCGCGCATGCTCGGCCTCGTCGAGGCCAGCCCACGCCGTGGCATCGTCCGCACCGAGTATGACTTCCTTCCGCCCGTACGCCTGAGTCTGCTGGCAGCGCTCGCCACCGAGCGCCGCCACTTTGACGCGTTCTCCAGCCTGCGCAGCCACCTCGAGCTGGCCTATTGGGACGAAGCCGTCGCGTTGCTCCAGCCTGAAGACATCGCCCATTTGCGCGAGCAGGTGGCGCGCGCGTGGGAGAAGCTGGACCATCCCCGCATCCAGATTCCTTTCCATGAGCATCGCGAGCTGCACCTGGCCATCTTCCGCCGCCTCAACAACCCCTTTGTGCTGGGGCTGCTCGAGGCGTACTGGGATGGCTATGAGGCGGTTGAACTGAACACGTATGCCGACTACGGCTATTTGCGCAGCGTCTGGGAGTTCCACGGGCGCATTGTGGAGGCCATCGTCGCGGGGGATTGCGCGCTGGGCAAGCACCTACTGCGTGAGCACATGCAGTTGCTCACGAGCCGGGGCGTGGCCATGGAAGTGCATGTTGCCGCGGCGGCGCTGCCGCGTGTACCTGGCGAACAACAGGACATTTCGCGCCATGCGGAAATTGCAGCGTGACTTTGTATTTGAAGATGAAGCATTCACGTAATTGTCGTAGAGAGAGCCCAATATTCAGAGGTTCATGGAGATAAGAAAGATGAGCGTCGCAGTGCAGTCATCACCCGACGTGGCCGAACGCCCCAAGGTGATCAACGACTTCAATATCAATGTCGCAACGGTCAACGGTTCCGGTAGCCAAACGAGCAACAGTTTGCTCATCCGGTCCCTGTTCAAAATGGGCGTCCCCGTTACAAGCAAGAATCTCTTTCCCAGCAACATTCAGGGGCTGCCCACGTGGTACAACATTCGCCTCAGTTCCGAGGGCTTTCTCGCACGCCGCGAGAACGTTGAGGTGATGATCTGCATGAACGGCGCGACGGTGGCCGAGGACATGGCCTCCGTGGTCGAGGGCGGCATCATCATCTACGACGACGCGCTCCCCATTGCCGCGCACCGCAAGGATGTCTCCTACTACGCAGTGCCCGTCAAGGAACTCACGAAGAGCGCCAACCTGCCCTACAACCTGCAAAAGTATGTGGGCAACATGATCTACGTGGGCGTGGCGGCATACTTGCTCGAGATCGAGATGGACGAAATCCGCGACGCGTTGGTCTGGAATTTCAATGGCAAGACCAAGCCGATTGAGATGAACTGGGACATGGTGTTGCGCGCCTTCAACTGGGCGCAGGCGAACATTGTCAACGAGCAGCCCTATCGTTGCGCACGCATGACCGGCTTCAATGAGGGAAAGGTGCTGATTGACGGCAATACGGCGGCCGGGCTGGGCGCGCTCTACAACGGCGTCACCTTCGTGGGCTGGTACCCGATTACACCCTCTTCGAGCCTGGCCGATGCAATCAACACCTATGCGCCCCAACTGCGCGTGGACGAAGAGACCGGCAAGTCGACAGTCGCCGTCGTCCAGGCAGAGGATGAACTGGCGGCGGCAGGCATGGTGCTGGGCGCAGGCTGGGCGGGTGCACGCTCGATGACGGCCACCAGCGGCCCCGGCATCAGCCTCATGGCCGAGTTCGTTGGCCTCGGCTATTTCGCCGAGATTCCTGCGGTCTTCTGGGACATTCAGCGCATGGGCCCCAGCACCGGGCTGCCCACGCGCACAGGGCAGACGGATATCCTTTCGACCTACTACTTGAGCCACGGCGACACCCGCCATGTGCTCCTCTTCCCAGCCACGCCCAAAGAAGCGTTCGAGATGGCGGGTACGGCGTTTGACCTGGCCGAACATCTGCAGACGCCGATTTTCGTGCTGAGTGACCTGGACCTGGGGATGAATCTGTGGGTGAGTGACGAGTTTGAGTACCCCGAAGCGCCGCTGGACCGCGGCAAGGTGCTCAGTGCCGATGACTTGAAGGAGCGCGCCGGCAAGTGGGGAAGGTACCTCGATGTGGACGGTGACGGCATCGGCTATCGCACGCTGCCGGGCACGCGCCACCCCATGGCAGCCTACTTCACACGAGGCACGGGGCACACGCCCTACGCTACCTACTCCGAGCGCCCCGAAGACTGGGAGAACAACCTGCTGCGCTTGCGTCGCAAGTTTGATACGGCGCGCGACCTGGTGCCCGTGCCGGTTGTCGAAGAAGTGGCCGGCGCTCGCATCGGCATCATCAGCCTGGGCAGCAACGACGGCGCCATTCAGGAGGCGCGCAGCCGTTTGCGTGCTGCGGGCATCGAGACAAGCTACCTGCGTGTGCGCGCGCTGCCCATCAACCAGACACTGCGCTCCTTCACCGCAAAATACGACACTGTATACGTCATTGAAAACAACTTCGACGGGCAGCTACACAACATCCTGTGCAGCGAGATGCCCATGCACGCCGGCAAGCTCGTCAGCGCGAGCAAGTGCGACGGCATGCCCCTGTCGGCCCGCTGGATTACTGAACAGATCAACCTGTAGCGCGCCTGCGTGACGCGGAGGAACATACAATGAGCAGCAATCTCGAAACAAGCAGTCCCGCGGGGGCCGCCAAGGCGCGCCCAGCGGCAGCACCCAAGTTGAACCTCATCGGCCTGGAAAAGACCGAATACAAAGGTGGCAACAGCACCCTATGCAATGGTTGTGGCCACGATTCGATTAGCGCACGCATTATCAATGCCGCGTGGGATTTGGGGCTTGAGCAGTCGCAGGTCGTCAAGTTCAGCGGCATTGGCTGCAGCAGCAAGACGCCCGCCTACTTCCTGGGGCAGAGCCACGGCTTCAACGGCGTCCACGGGCGCATGCCCTCGGTGGCCACGGGCGCGCTGATGGCCAACCGCTCGCTCCATGCTGTCGGCGTGAGCGGCGATGGTGACACAGCCTCAATCGGCATTGGCCAGTTCAAGCACTTGGTGCGCCGCAATGTGAACATGGTCTACATTGTGGAAAACAACGGTGTTTACGGACTCACCAAGGGACAGTTTAGCGCCACGGCGGATCGCGGCCAGGTGCTCAAGTACGCCGGCACGAATGAACTGATGCCGCTTGACATCTGCATAGAGGCCCTGGCCGCCAATGCCACCTTTGTGGCGCGCTCCTTCGCAGGAGACGCCAAGCAGCTCGAGGCGCTACTCAAGGCGGCCTTGCACCACCGCGGGCTGGCCGTGCTCGACGTCATCAGCCCGTGTGTGACCTTCAACAATCACGAGGACAGCACCAAGTCCTACGCGTTTGGCAAGGAGAACGAGATTCCAATCCATGAACTCAACTTCGTGCCCAACTTCGAGGAGATTGTGATTGACGAGTATGACGACGAGACCGAAGTGCGCCTGCACGATGGCTCGTGGCTTGTGCTCAAGAAGCTGGGTGAGAGTTACGATCCCACGGACAAGATGCTGGCCTACAAGACGCTGGAGGATGCGCGCACGCAGCAGAAACTGCTGACGGGTATCTTCTACATTGAACCGGAGAAGCCGAGCCTGGTGGATTTGCTGGGCATTGTGGACACGCCGCTGGTCTCCCTGCCCGCCGATAAACTGCGCCCCGCCCGTGCGAGCCTGCACGAGATCATGGCTTCGCTCTAGGAACCCGACGCAAAACTGCAAAGTCGCATAGGAACGCAAAGAACAGCAACGACAAGAAGATTCACTCTTGTCGTTGCTGTTCTTTGCATTCCTATGCGGCTTTGCGTCGAGTTTCTGTTTGTCAGTTGTGCGGGGCTACTACATAGCGCCTGTTGCGAAAGGCAGCGAGCGCGCAGCCTTCGCGCGCGCCGCATGCTTCACAGGGAGGTGAGCCTGCGCCGTCGAGGCTCAGCAGGCGACCGCGCTGCAATAGCGTTTGCACCATGCCCTCCACGGCCGAGGGCTCGGCGTTGAGGCGGCGGCTCAGTTCGCCTACGCTCAGACAGCCTTGGTTGGATTCAATCAGCGCAATCAGTTCGCGCAGCATGGAGTGTCTCCTACAACCAACCCAGCAGCCGCCCGCCCTGGTAGACGAGCAGCGCCGTCAGCCATGCCGTGGCCGTCTGATAGACGGCGGCGAGCAGCGCCCAACGCCCGCCATACTCGCTGCGAATGGCCGCAAGCGTGGCCACGCAGGGCACATAGAGCAGCACAAAGACGAGGAAGGCAAAGGCCGCAAGCGGCGTAAAGGTTTCGCGCAGCGTCGCGCTCAGGCGCGTGTCGGGCGGCTGGGCGCCGGCCTGCACCTGCACGCCGGGGATGATCTTTAGCAGCGCGCGTCCAGAATCGACCACCGCTGTGCCAAAGCCAGTGGCGATGGCTGCCAAGTCCTCGCCCAGGCGGACCGGCTCCACGACCGGCTGTCCGTTGTCCAGTGCGTCGCCGGCGTAGATGGTGGAGAGGGTGCTCACCACGACCTCCTTGGCCGCAAAGCCGGTGACGAGTGCGCCCGTGGCCTGCCAGGTGCCAAAGCCCAGCGGCGCAAAGGCAGGCGCAATCGTAGCGCTGACGCGACCGAACCATGAGTCGCGCTGCGTTTGCACGCCCAACGGCAAATTGAGCAGAAGCCAGAGCACCACCGACATCATGAGGATGAGGCTGCCCGCGCTGCGGATGAATTCACCTGTGCGCTCGCCCACGTGGATAAAGGTGCTCTTGAGTGAGGGTCGCCGATAAGGCGGCAGTTCAAGCACGAAGGCGGAGGTGGAGTCTGGCTTGAGCAGCGTGCGCGTGAGCACCATGCCTGCCAGAATTGCCATCACAATCCCCAGCGCATAGAGCACCCAGATGACAAGGCCGGCGCGTGCGCCAAAGAGCGCCATGCCAAAGACGACGTACACGGGCAGTCGCGCCGAACAAGACATGAGCGGCACGAGCAGTCCGGTGAGGATGCGGTCGCGCCGTCCGGCAATGGTGCGTGTGGCGTAGATCGCGGGCACGGCGCAGCCAAAGCCCAGAATCATGGGGATGAAGGACTTGCCGTGAAGCCCGATGACGCGCATGAAGCGATCCATGACGAAGGCCGCGCGCGCCATATAACCCGAGTCCTCAAGCAGCGCCAGGAAGAAGTAGAGGATGACCAGCCCCGGCACAAAGACGAGCACGCCGCCCACGCCCGCCAAGACGCCGCCAATTGCCAGCGACTGCAGCCACGCCGGTGCGTGCAGCGCAGTCATGACGGCGGCCAGCCAGTGCGCCACCGGCCCGGTGATCACAAAGTCGGCCCAGGCGAGCAAGGGTTGCGCCACGTCGATGACCAGGCGGAAGACGAAATACATGATAACGAAGAAGATGGGCAGCCCCAGCCACCTGTGCGTCACGATGTCGTCGATGCGCTGTGTGCGCGTGGGGGCTTCAATTGCGGGGCGGCGCACAACCTCGCGCACAATCGCATTGATGGCGCTGTAGCGCTGGTCGGCCACAAGCATGTCCACGTCATCGCCGAAATCGTCGCTGAGCGCCAGTGCGCGTGCGTGTGCCGAATCAACGATTACCCGGCCGCCGGGCAGCGCAGCCACGCGCGCGGCGATGTTGTCATCGCCCTCAAGCAGCTTGAGCGCCGTCCAGCGCGCGGGCAGGGCCGGTGCGCGTGTGGGCATGCCATGCAGCTGCGCGGAGACGTCGTCAAGCGCTGCTTCCAAAGCGGGGCCATAGTCAATGCGGAATGCAGCTGTGGCGGGCAGGACGTGTTTGGCAATACTCATGCGCGCACCGCCTGCGCCACGGTCACCGGCGCAGTTGGTGCCGGGGCCGCTTCGGGTTTGCGGGCAGCGCGCACGGTCGCCGCAACCAAATCTTCCAGCCCTTCGCCACGCGCGGCACTGATCAGGACCACGGGTGCACCGCCCAGCAGCGTGGAGAGGCGCGCCGCATCGATGGTCGCCTCCTGCGCGCGCAGTGAATCGGCCATATTGAGCGCGATCACCACAGGCGTCTCCATCTCGAGCAACTGCACGGTGAGGTAGAGGTTGCGCTCGAGATTGGTCGCATCAAGAACGTTAATGATCGCGTCGGGTGGCGTCTCCACGAGGCAATCGCGCGCCACAATCTCCTCAGGGGAGTGCGCGCTGAGGCTATACGTGCCGGGCAGGTCGACAAGGGTGATGTCACACCCGTTGGCGCTGAAAGTGCCTGCGCGGCGCTCGACGGTCTTGCCGGGCCAATTGCCCACATGCTGGCGAAGACCCGTGAGGGCGTTGAAGAGCGTGCTTTTGCCTGCGTTGGGGTTTCCGGCGAGAGCGATGGTCAATGTTGAGAGGATGGGCGACGGGGGTGCGGAAGCGGCGGACTGGTCACGCATTCTACCCAAGGCTCCCGGCGCTAACATCCTGTGCTGATTCGACGTGAATCTGGGCCGCTTCTTCGCGGCGCATGGCCAGCCGGTAGCCTTTGATTGAGTACATGACAGGGTCGCCCATAGGGGCGATTCTGACGGCGCGAATGGTTTCGCCTCGCACAAGACCCATTTCGGCAAAGCGGCGGCGCAGCGCGCCCGTTGCACCAATGCTGATAATTGTGGCCGAATCACCCTGGCCGAGCAGGTTGAGTGTGGTGACTGTCAAGATGGATCCTTCCGCAAAAGCCCGTTGCCCGCCGGCATGGGCCGAGACTGCTTCAAGTGGCCGCTCGTACGCAGGGGCGACGCGCAACTGAATCTGCTGGCGCGCGCAGGGGCGACGCGCAACTCCGCATACAATAGCGGTTCGGCGTGGCGCTGACAAGGGGCAAATGACCTATGTTGGAGTTAATTTGGGAAATTGGCGATGCGGTGCGAGTCACCGATTCGGGCAAAGGGGCTACATGAAATTCTTAACCTGGGTTAAGCGTGGAGAGGGGGTCGCAGGGGTTTGTTATGCAGCATTAGCACGGTCGTCGCCGGCAGCGTTCTCATTCAGCGCCCGCGCACGTGCCCGTTCGGCGCGCGTTGTGCGCGCTTCACCATCCGCCCAGACGCCTCGCATGTCATAGGGCAGCAATTCGGCAATTGCCAGCATGATGCGGCGCGTACCGGCCACCACGGCGGCGCGGTCCTGTCCCCCCTTGCCCTCGAGGACGAACGGTTTGCCAATCCGCACCAGCACGACGGGGCGCTTCCAGAAGCGAGGGAAGTTGTCCCACCCTGCTGCGGCGTTAATTACACCTACGGGAATGACGGGCACGTTGGCCTCGAGCGCAATGCGGGTTGCGCCGGTCTTTGCTTGTTGCAGCTTGCCGTCATCGCTGCGGTGCCCTTCTGGGAACATGGCAAGCAATTCGCCTGCCCGCACCGCCTCTACGGATGTCCGCAGCGCCTCCTTGTCGCCCGCACCGCGGTCAACAGGGATGGCGCCACCCGTGGTCATGATGTAGTTCAGGATTGGATGCCACTGAAAGATTTCGATCTTGGCCATGATACGGGGCATGCGCGGCAGCGAGATGCCGAGCGGAAAGTAATCGTTGCCGGGGCCGTGGTTGCAGACGACAACGCCGCCCCCCTTGCGCGGCACATTCTCGATGCCCTCGACGCGCACCTGCGCCGCAAAGAGGTAGTAGATGCGCAGGTACATGCAGGCAATCCAGTAGATCCAGTTGGCGTTGCGCTGAGGGAAGTAGGCGGCCGGTTTGCTGGGACCGAGCACGAGCGGAACATTGCCGGGCGCGGTGCGCCCACTTGTCCTTTGTGCACTGCCGGTTGTTTCGGAGATGCTCATAGGCTCATCGGAATTGGGCGCCGGTGTGCAGGCCGCGCGTTCATACTCGCCATGGTCAGGCCCGCACCAACGCGGGTTGTTCGCGCACGACCTTGCGCTGGCGGCGGATTTCGCGCCCCACCACGCGCCGCAGTACGGCCACTGAT
>CAYJNV010000042.1:0-21060 GCA_964370975.1 uncultured Caldilineaceae bacterium
CCTTTGTGCCCGCCGACGCGGCGCAGATCGGCGTGGTGGATCGCATATTCACGCGCCTGGGCGCAAGCGACGAAATTCATCGCGGCCAATCCACCTTTATGGTGGAAATGGTGGAAACAGCCAACATTCTGCACCACGCCACCCACCGCAGCCTGCTCGTACTGGACGAAATCGGCCGCGGCACAAGCACCTACGACGGCCTCGCGATTGCCTGGGCGGTGATCGAGTACATCCACAACCACCCCGGCCTGCGCGCGCGCACGCTCTTTGCCACGCATTACCATGAGCTAACTGAATTAGCCGAACGACTCCCACATGTAGTCAACTACAACGTGGCCGTGGATGACAGTGAGCGCGGCGCGGCGCAAGGGGGCGGCCACGACGTGGTATTCCTGCACCGCATCATTCCCGGCAGGGCCGACCGCTCGTACGGCGTGCATGTGGCGCGGCTGGCCGGGCTGCCCGGCGCGGTGGTCAACCGCGCGGGCGAAATCCTGCTGGATTTGGAGCGCAGCGGCGCGGCTGGGCCCAAGCGCCTCTTTGAGCCTGAGGGGGCGCGTGCGGGCAAGGCCGCGGTGCAGGTGGCGCTCTTCAGCGAGAGCCACCCCGCCATCGAGGCGTTGCGCAACCTGGACGTAAATGCCCTCACGCCGCTGGACGCGTTGAACCGGCTGTACGAGCTGCAGAAGCTGGCGAAGTGACAGCAACAGCATAATTGATCATTGATCATTGAAAATTGATAATTGGCGTCGCTACATGGGGTAGCGACGCCAATTATCAATGATCAATGATCAATTGTGTTGTTGCTGTTACTCCACCGGCAGACACACCTCTGTGCGCAAATCCTCCGGCTTTACTTCGGGGCCACCGTTGAGGTAGATCTCGAGCGGATAGCCGCCCGGTCGGAAGGCCATCCCGCTGGTGGGGAACCAGTTGTTCCACCCTTCCATCCACGTGTCGACCACGGTGGCCCATGGACCCTTGTGCGTGAAGACTGCGTACTTCCCGCCCGGCAGCGTTCCCTCCTGCACGGCGAGCGAAGCGGGCACCGGTTGATCGTCGAGCACAGCGAAGCAGGCAACATAGCGCTGATCGGCCATGGCCACGGTATTCATGTCGTCGGGCATGTAGCCGATGACTGCGCCAGTACGGCCCTGCAGGTTGTTCGCTTCCACGTAGCCCATGAGCGTATTAAAGGCTTCGGTGGCCGCCTTGGTGAACGCAGCGCCTTCAACGTAGCCGCGCCGCTCCACAAAGACAATGCGCTGATCGGGCAGGGTGCGCATTTCGGGTTGCACGTTCCATCCCTCCTCGCTGTGAAGTTGATTTCATGCTACTCGATTGGCAGGCAAATCTCCGTGCGCAGTTGGTCGGCCGGCGTCACGGAAGGGTTGTCCAGATAGGTCTCGAACCAGGTGCCGGGACGCAGGGTAAGGCCGCTGGCGGGAAGCGCCTCGCCCAGGACGGCGCCCCATGCTTCGCCCATATGCTCCCATGAGCCGGTGTAGGTGAATACGGCCATCTTGCCGGGGGCGAAGATCTCTTCGTGAAACTCCGGTTCCTCGGGCAGAGGCGCGTCATCGGTGAGCATGTAGCCGGCGCGGTAGCGAGGCGAACGCTCCCTCTCCATCAGGTTGCCGTCGGGCATCATCGAGATTCCCTGGCTGATGCGGTTGGTGAGGCCATGGTCGTCTAGCTTGTGGTGGAGCACATTTTGCGCATCCATGGGCGTGCTGTCCATGCCCTCGCCCGGCGCACTGCGGCGCTCTACATAGATGACGCGCTGCGGGGCGGGTGTGCGGATTTCCGGCTGCGAAATCGAAACCATTTTGCTCTCCTTGCTCATGCGCTGATCCGTGAGGCAGCCATTCTATCACAGCCAGATCATCGGAACAAGTGTTCTAATTTGGCGATTGCTCTACGCTATTTGGGCACAAGCAGTTCCTGGTTGTGCAGCGCCTTCCAGACGCGGTCGGGCTTGTAGGGCAGCGCGTCAATCCACACCCCGGTGGCGTTGTGGATGGCAGCGCCGATGGCTGGGGCGACGGGTATAAAGGGCATTTCGGCCATGCCGCGGATACCCAGCGGGTTCTGCGGGTCGGGGATTTCGAGCACCGCGGGGACGATCTCCTGGGCAACGTCGAGCACGCTGGGGATGAGATAGGTGCTGAAGCGCTGCGTCTGCGCGCGGCCATCCACCTGGATGTACTCCTCCATCAGGGCCCAGCCAACAGCCTGGGCCACAGCGCCCTCGATCTGCCCTTCCACCTGCTGTGGGCTGACGGCGCGCCCCACGTCGTTGGCGCTCACGAGGCGCGTCACGGTGACGTGGCCCGTGTCCAGGTCCACCTCGACTTCGGCCACCTGCGCACAGTAGCCGTAGGTAATGTTGGGGTCGCTTTCGCCTGTGGCGTGGTCGTAGCCTGTGGTGGGGCGCGGCCTGAAGATGAACTCGGCGCGGGCGGGACGCTCCTCATCTTCGCGCCAGGCAATCAGCGCACGTTCGGCTGCACCGGCAATTGCGCCGGAGGCCATGAAGGTCATGCGGCTGGCCGAAGCGCTGCCGCTTGAGCCCGTCACGTCGCTGCTTTCGGCATGCAGAGTCACTTGGTCCACGTCAAGCCCCAGCGCTGTGGCGGCAATCTGGCGGAAGGCCATGTGTGCGCCCTGGCCCACCTCGGCCCCCACGCAGCCCACGTCGGCGCGCTCGACTGTGGCCGTGCCATGCAATTCCACCCACGCCGCACAGCCTTCGGGGAAGCCCAGGCTGAAGCCCACGTTCTTGAAGCAGCAGGCCACGCCGACACCGTGCGCGATGCGTCCCGCGCTGCGCTGCGCTGCTTCAAATGACGTCAGCGGCCGCGCCGGCCTGTCGTCTGCGCGCAAGGTGGGCGCCTGCCACACGCCTCCGTTTTGCGCCCAGCCCGCTTCGCCTGCAGCGCGCTCGAGCACCTGCACGACGCTGCACCCCGCGGGCAGAGGGCTACGTGTGGGCAGCATTGCGCCGTCGCGCCAGAGGTTGCGCATGCGCAGCTCCACCGGGTCCATGCCCAGCGCTGCGGCGAGTTTGTTCACCTGCATTTCGGCGGCGAAGTGCGCCTGCGGCCCGCCAAAGCCGCGGAACGCGCCCGAGGGCGTGTTGTTGGTGTAGACGGTGCGCGCCGTCACATCCACGTTGGCAATCGCATAGGGTCCCAAGGCGGCGAGCAGGGCATTGCCCAGCACCTTGGTGCTCGTATAGGCGTAGGCGCCGGCGTCGCTTGTGAGATCCATGTGCGCGGCCACGATTGTGCCATCACGCCGCGCGCCCCACCTGGCATGAATCGTAAAGGGGTGGCGCTTGTGATGGCCCACAATGCTCTCTTCGCGCGTCCACACTGTCTTGACCGGCCGCCCCACCTTGAGGGCGGCAAGGGCCAGCACAATCTGCACCGAAATGTCCTCGCGGCCGCCGAAGGCCCCGCCCACATAACCGTGACGCACGACCACCTGGTCCTCGTCGATCCCCAATGCGTGCGCAATTTCGTGGCGCTCTTCATGCATCCACTGCCCCGCGCAGATGACTTCGAGGCGGCCATCGGGCAGCACATGCGCCAAACCCGCCTCGGGCTGCAGGTAGGCGTGCTCCTGGGCGTGCGTGTGATAGGTTGCCTCGATCACCACGTCGGCCTGCGCAAAGCCCGCTGCGATGTCGCCATTGCGGATGTGGTACTCGAGCAGCAGGTTGGAGTCGAGGGCGCGTGTGCCGTAGGGGAAGCGGAATTCGTTGGGGTGCAGGACGGGCGCGCCGGGCGCGAGGGCGGCCTCTGTGCTGGTGATCACCTGCAGCGGTTCGTAATCGATCTTGACCAGTTTTGCGGCGGCCTCGGCCTGAAGCGCCGTCTCGGCCACCACCAGCGCGATGTGGTCCGCCTCCCAGCGCACGATCTCGGCCTGGCGCGTGCTGCCGGGGCCACAGAGCACCGGCTGGTCGGGCATGATCAGCCCATACTCGTTCACGGGCACATCAGCGGCGGTGAGGACGGCGAGCACGCCGGGCGCGCTGCGCGCCGCCTCGGTGTGGACGGCCAACACGCGCGCGTGCGCCACGCCGGCGAAGACGATCTTCAGCCACGCCTGCTTGGGCAGGTCGATGTCGCCTGCGTACTGGGCGTTGCCCGTCACCTTGGGCAGAGCGTCAAAGCGGGTGGGACTGCTGCCAATTGCACGCATAGAACCCTCATTACATCCTCTGGAGTGGAGGCGCGCGCCGGTGAATGATCCAGCACAACCATCAGCCAACCACTACCGCACCTTCAACCAACCAGCACAAACCATGCAAGGTGGGTGCAAAGTGCGATTTTCCTGCTATACTCTTTAGAAGTCGGACACGCTACCGACGCCAACGCAGTCACGATTCCCCACTTAACAATCCACGCACACAAACGAGGAGACAGAACATGGCCGACCAAGTGAACAAACAAAGCATGCTTGATGAGTTGAAGGCCTTCATCTTCCGTGGCAACGTGATCGATCTAGCCGTTGCGGTTGTCATTGGCGCCGCCTTTACCGCGATTGTCAACTCGGTCGTTAACGACCTGATCAATCCCCTCATCGGTCTCATCCTGGGCGGTCTGGACTTTGCGGGCCTATCCTTCAGCGTCGGGAATGCCACCTTTACCTATGGCAACCTGATCATGGCCATCATCAACTTCCTGATCGTCGCGACTGTGCTCTTCTTCGTGATCAAGGGCATGAACCGAATGATGCGCAAGGAAGCGGTCAAGCCCAGCGTCCCCCCTGCACCCACCAAGGACCAGGAATTGCTTACCGAGATTCGCGACCTGCTCGGTGGGCGCTCGCTGGACGCATCACGTATGCAGCCTTCGGGGGCTGCCAACGCGACCTCCGCTGCATCTGCGTCCCTCGACAAGCCGTAGGCGCAGTTGCCCCGCAATCCTGTACGGAAGATCAAGAGGCTCGCTGCCAGACAGCGAGCCTCTTCTTTTATGGCTGCGCAAGCATTGGCCCCAGCCGCCGCCCACCCAGCAGGTGCATGTGCAGGTGGTAGACTACCTGCCCAGCATCATGGTTCGTGTTCACCAGCAGCCGGTAGCCGCTTTCGGCAATGCCCATTTCCTGGGCAAGGCGCGCCGCCACGGTGAAGAGGCGGCCAAGTGCGACTTCGTCCTCCGGCGTCGCATCATTCACTGTGGCGATGCGGCGATTGGGAATGATCAGGATGTGCACGGGCGCCTGCGGATGAATGTCGTGGAAGGCCGTCACCAACTCATCCTGGTAGATGATTGCCGCGGGCGTCTCGCCGCTGATAATGCGGGTAAATGTCAAGTCATCCGGCATAACCACCCCTCTTCACGTTCACCGCGTTTGTACGCCATTAGAGTGATACCACAATGAAACCAGCAGCATCAACATCTCAACGCAAAGATGCAGAGGGCGCAAAGAAACGCAAAGAACGGCGCCGTCTTGACGACTCATGCAGAGAAGTTGGCTCTTCTTTGCGTTTCTTTGCGCCCTTTACGTCTTTGCGTTGAGATATCGTTTTCATGTCG
Source organism: uncultured Caldilineaceae bacterium (assembly GCA_964370975.1). Lineage (GTDB taxonomy): Bacteria > Chloroflexota > Anaerolineae > Caldilineales > Caldilineaceae > UBA5069. The sequence continues at coordinate 5,553 of CAYJNV010000042.1, forward strand.
GTATGACGCTAGACACGCTCGATGATTGTCGCAATCCCCATGCCGCCCCCGGCGCAGAGGGTGACGAGGCCGGTGCTCAGGTCGCGCCGCTCCAGTTCATCCAGCAGCGTCATAAGCAGGATGGCCCCTGTTGCGCCCAGCGGGTGGCCGAGTGCAATCGCGCCGCCGTTCACGTTGACGAGGTCCACATCATCCAGCCCCATGGCGCGCATGAAGTTGAGCACCACAGCGGCGAAGGCCTCGTTGCACTCAATGAGGTCGATGTCGCCGATCTCCATGCCGGCGCGCTGCAGGGCGCGCCGGCTGGCCGGCGCGGGGCCCGTGAGCATGATGGTTGGCTCGTCGCCCACCACGGCCGTGGCGCGGATGCGCGCGCGCGGCTGCAGGCCCAGCGTCTCGCCGGCGGCGCGCGAACCCACCAGAACCACCGCTGCGCCATCCACAATGCCCGACGAGCTGCCCGCCGTGTGCAGGTGCTCAATGTGCCGCAACGCAGGGTACTTTGCCAGCGCCACGGCGTCGTAGCCCGCCGCGCCCAGCGCAGCAAACGCTGGCGGGAGTGCGGCCAGCGCCTCGCTCGTTGTCTGCGGGCGCACGTGCTCGTCGTGCGCGAGCAACACATGGCCCTGCGCGTCGACCACGGGGACCATGGAAAGGAAGCGCCCGTTGGCCTGCGCCTGCACGGCGCGCTGCTGCGATAGCAGCGCGTACGCGTCGAGCACCTGGCGTGTGAAACCTTCACGCGTGGCGATTAGGTCGGCGCTGATGCCCTGGGGCACAAAGCCGATTTGCGCAGCCACCGCCGGGTCCTCCATCAGGGCGCCGCCGTCACTGCCGATGGGCACGCGCGACATCGACTCAACGCCCCCCGCAACCACCAGACTCTCCCAGCCCGAGCGCACCTTCGTCGCCGCCAGATTCACTGCCTCCAACCCCGAGGCACAGTAGCGGTTGATCTGGATACCCGGCAAGTCCGCGTCCCACCCGGCCACAAGCGCGGCGGTACGCGCGATGTTGGCCCCTTGCTCGCCGACGGGGGTGACGCAGCCAATCAAGAGGTCATCCACCTGCGCCGTGTCGAGACCGGTGCGTACCTGCAGAGCCGTCAGAAGCCCAGCCAACAGGTTGACGGGGGGCACGCCGTGCAGCGCGCCGCTCTCACGCCCCTTGCCGCGTGGCGTGCGCAGGGTCGTGTAAATGAAGGCATCGGTGGGCATGGGCGGTTACGTCTCCAGACCGAAACGGTCCATTCGGGGACTCAGGTCGTAAACGATGCGGCGAAGCTCGAGCAGGGCAGAATCGGGCAAATGGTTTGTCAGAAGCGCAAAGACCTGGTCCACATGAGGTTCAATATGCAGCATGAGACCGATATCGCTCTGATACAGGTTTACGCGCACGAGATCACCTTGTCGATAGAGCAACGGCAGCGCATAGAGTTTGAGCAGCAATAATCCTTCGACCGTGGCACAGGGAATCTCGCCTTCGGCGAAGGGACGTGTTGTGGTGTATTGCTTGCGCACAGTGTCAAAAAGCCGGTTGCGTGTCAGCAGGACATCAATCAACAGATCGCCAAAGCGGCCGCGCGCGAAATTGGCGTCGCTGCTCTCCACCACAACTTCGGGCAGGCGACGCAGGTCGGCAAGGGCCATGATCAGGTCAATGTCCTGCGTGTTGCGGCCGGGCACATACTGGAGCATGGCCAGCCCGCCCACGAGCACGAAGTCCACTTGCCGTAGACGCAGCAGCGCAAAGAGCGCAGCCGATTGATCAAGCAGCGATTCATCGTTCATTGGCAATCGGCCGCGAGGGTGGGGATTGAAAGCGATGGCGTTGCGCAGCACAGCGCCAATGCGCAGCGGCTCGCTGCGGGGCGGCGCTGGGTGAACGGACATAGGCGTTGGTTCCATGCGCTCATTATACACGCTTGGGCCAGCCAGTCCGCGCAGTTGGCGAGGGGCGAAGCTGCACAGTACTCTGCGTTCCCTGGCGTCCTCGACGCCTCTGCGTTGAGACTTGGCTGTGGTGGTCGGCTTCACTCCGGGGCCACTCAAGCCGGGCCGAAATTAAAAAAATGGGGCCGGGTTGTCTACACCGCGGCGCCATTTGTCAATCTTCAGTTATCAGTTATGACTCTGTACTCAGTCGTCGCCTGTGTGTGCCACGGGAGCGGCCGCTGTTGTGAAGTTGTAGCCGGCGCCGGAGAAGCTGCGTTGCAGCGCCCAGTAGATGGCGATCAGGCCCAGCACAATCACCGTCCCTGTGCCCCAGCCAATGCCTTGGTATTGCACCACAATCGGCGCAATGATCAGGCTGACGAGGTTGATGACCTTGATCATGGGGTTGAGCGACGGGCCCGCGGTGTCCTTCAGCGGGTCGCCAACCGTGTCACCCACGACGCTGGCCTTGTGGCGCTCGGAACCCTTGCCGGTGTCGGCGGCAAGGTCGCGCGGCTCATCTTCAATGAGCTTCTTGGCGTTGTCCCACGCGCCACCGGAGGTGGACATGAAGACGGCGAGCAACTGGCCGGAGAGGATGACGCCTGCCAGGAAGCCACCCAGCGCTTCAACCTGGAGCGCAAGCCCAATCACAATCGGTGTAACCACCGAGAGCAGCGCCAGGCTGACCAACTCCTTCTGCGAGGCGGCCGTGACAATGCCGACGACTTCGGCATAGTCCGGCGTGACGGTGCCTTCCATGATGCCTGGGATACGGAACTGCCGGCGCACCACATTCACGACCTGGCCGGCTGCGCGTGCAACGGCGTTAATCGCCATAGCCGAGAAGAGCCACGGCAGCGCACCGCCAATCAGGAAGCCGACGAAGACCAGCGGGTAGGAGATACGAATGCCGTTGGCCAACGCTGTCGGATCGATCTTGTTGACATCAGTGACATACGAACCGAAGAGCGACACGGCCGCAATCACTGCCGAACCGATGGCAATACCCTTGGTGATTGCCTTGGTGGTGTTGCCCACGCCGTCGAGGTCGGCCATAATCTGGCGCGCCTTGGGGTCGAGTCCGGCCATTTCGCCAATGCCGTTTGCATTGTCGGAGATGGGGCCGAAGGAGTCCATGGCCACATTGTTGCCGGTCAGCGTCAACATACCGATGCCTGTGAGCGCCACGCCATAGAGTACGTAGGCCGTCTGCTGCACAGAAACACTGAAGGTCATCATGGTGCCGAAGACTTCACGCTGGATGGGCTCGAGCGCCATGCCGGCGTAGAGGAGCACCGAGGCCAGAATCGTGAGTGCAATCACCACGGCCGACCAGACTGTGGATTCGTAGCCGACGCCGAGGCCGGCCAGAATTGTGGTCGCCGGGCCGCCGCCTGTGGCTGCCTTGATCTCCTTCACCGGCTTGCCGTCGGTGCCGGTGTAGTGGTCAGTCAGGCGGTCAATCGCAATGGCCAGCAAGACGCCCAAGGTGGTCGAAAGGAAGGGGCGCCACCAGCCGCCAGGGACGGCAATGCCCTGTGCTGAACCCCAGGGATTCAAGTAGAAGAAGCCGACAATACCAAAGAGCACGACCGAAATGCCGGCTGAGGTGAGGAAGCCGCTAAAAATGGCCGCCATGGCGTTGCCGCCTTCGTCGGGGGCCTTGACGAGGTAGGTGCCCACAATCGACGAGAGCACGCCCACGCCGCGCACGAGCAGCGGGTAGATGATCCAGCGGATGTCGCCGGTGAAGCTCACCAGCGCGAGGCCGAGGATCAAGGCGGAAACAATGGTGACTTCGTAGGACTCGAAGATGTCGGCGGCCATACCGGCGCAGTCACCCACGTTGTCGCCTACGAGGTCGGCGATGACGGCGGCATTGCGGGGGTCGTCCTCGGGCAGGTCCTGCTCAACCTTGCCCACGAGGTCAGCGCCCACGTCGGCCGCCTTGGTGAAGATGCCACCGCCTACGCGCATGAAGAGTGCCAGCAGCGTGCCGCCGAAGCCGAAGCCCAGGAGTACGTCCGGCGAGGCGAGGCCGAAGACCATGAAGATGATCGTGCCGCCCAGGAGGCCGAGGCCGTCGGTGAGCATGCCGGTGATGGTGCCGGCGCGGTAGGCGATCTTCAACGAGCCGCCAAACGAGTGGCGCGATTCGGCAGCCACGCGCACGTTGGCCTCAACCGCCATGCGCATGCCAATCTGGCCGACCATGAGGCTGAAACCTGCGCCCATGATGAACGCTACTGCGCGGCCCAGGCCAATCAGCAGCTTCAGGCTGCTGTCTGCCAGGTCCGGGAAGCGCTCCTGCGCCTCAATGGTGGGCGGCACAATATAGACGCTGAAAAAGAGAGCAATTGTGAGGATGACGATAAAGGGTAGAATCGTGCGCAATTGGCGGCTCAAGTAGGCGTCGGCGCCTGTCTTGATGGCCATCCACACGGTCTGCATTTCCTTGGTGCCCTTGTCATGCGCGAGCACCTGGTTGCGCAGGAAGAGGGCATACAAAAGCCCCAGCAGCGCTACCAGCAGCACGCCCCAAAGGGCAATGGTTTCAAAGGCAGTCAGGTCAAGATGTCCTAACATGATCGATTTTTCCCTCGAGTTCGAATTGGTTACTGTGAATAAGAAAGAATGACTGAGGAGACTCTACTGGGCCGCAGTGCGTGCATGAACGGCGCGCGACTGCCGCATGAAGCCTTACAGGAGATGAGTGCCCAGGGATGGGCGCGTGTCGGTTGCGCTCCTTCTCGTGCCAACTGGGGATGACATGCGCTGTGCGCGAACGTGCCGGACGCGTCGGCTGCCGCCCGGCATGTTGAACATCACTGTCCAACGGACAATTGTGTACTTGTGGTAGATAAAACCGTGTCGGGTTATCTCGACGCACTCGGAGAAGGTGGGCTAATCATTGACGACGCATCCCAACCTGCGCAGATACGGCCATCTTCATTTTCGCACAATGGCGTGATGAATACACCGGACGCGCGTCCCGTGCTTTGTGGGACAGATGACCCCTTTTTGAGCATGCGCTGCGTGCGTGCCGGCCAGGTGCATCGATTGCAGATGGAGAACAGGGCCGGCTGCAGCATGATCATGCCTCACCCGGCCCTGCTGTGCAAATTTCCCATTTTGGCCTGCGTGCGCCACCTGCAGCCCACCGCCCGGCGCCTCCCTGTACGGAGTGATACCGGGCGCGCAGCGCACTTTTTCGGGCTACTTCTTGCCGCGCCGTTGCTCGTTTTCCTGCGCGGCGCGGTCCTCTTCGCTGAAGGAGACGTCGGGCGCCTCGCCGCGCCGCATGCGCGCCACGTTGGCCGATACGGAACTGAAGGCGCGGCGGCTTCCCTCGGCCGTCTTGTCAAAGGCCAGCGAGCGCTGGTAGAGCATGCCCAGCCCCTCTCCCTCGGCCACTGCCGAAAGATCGGCGCTGAGGAAGACAAACTGCCAGGTGGCCACCTCCTGTTTCTCGGCAATCATGCGCGCCACCTGGTTGCGGGAGAACTCGTGGCTGGCATTCTCCATGCCGTCGGTCACAACCGCGAATACCACGTTCGCCGGGCGATCGTCCTCGCGCATCTGGCCCAGCGTGGCATCGAGGTCGAGGATGCCGCGCCCCAACGCGTCGAGCAGCGGCGTGCCGCCGCGCGGCACATAGCTCTCCGCCGTCAGCGGCTTCACTGCCTGCACAAGGGTAAAGGAGTGGACCACTTCGTAGGGCGCAGCGGTGTCAAACTGCACCAGCGTTAGCGTGGCAACGCCCGGCGTGCGCTGCTGCTCCTTGAGGAAGGCGTTCACGCCGCCGATGATGTCATCGCGAATTGTTTCCATGGAGCCCGAACGGTCGAGGATGACGGTGATGTGTGTGTAATCGTCTTTCATGGTGCATCGGCCCTCCCGGCCGGATGATACGCGCCAGACGCGCTATCTATAGTTCCGGTAGCGCACGCGCAAACGCGACGACAATCGAGACAATTCATTACTTTTGGCAGGTGTTCTGCGCCGTCTGCGCGCGTACCCTGTGGGTGTAGCAATAATCCACCTGCATCACGGCGTGCGGCACTGGCGCTGAGCGGGCAACAGCGATTCATGTTGGGAGGTTCACAAGTGGTTGGTAACACTGTTTTGACTGGCATTTGGCAGAACCGTTGGCTTGGCAGCATCATCGCCCTGGCAGTAGGTGCGCTGGTGGGCATTGGTGTGGCGTGGGCAATGCCTCTGGGTCCTGCCACCCGCGCGCAGGCGCTCGCGGCCATTATGATTGGGCTTGGTGTAGGGCTGGTCGTCGGGCTGCTTGTGGGCTCGCGCTGGGCGCTGCTAGCCGCGCCACTGGGCTACATTGCCGCGTTTGAGTTGATGCACTGGGGATCGCCCGTGCTTAGCCTGGGCGCCATTCGCCTGGACGAAACGTATGGCATCCTCGCGCTGATTCTGGGGCGCGGCTTCCACGGGATGGTGGCGTTGCTGCCCATGGTCCTGGCTGCGGAGCTGGGCGTGCGCTGGGCGCACAGCCTTGCCGGCCAGCCCGCCTGGCCCACGCGGGCTGCCGGCTGGATTCCTGCCGGGTTGGCGGCGGTGGCCCTCGTGGCGCTGGTTGTTGCCCTCCTGTGGCCGGCGCGCACGCCTGCGATTTTGGGCGATGACGGCAAGCCCCTGCCAAATAGCGTGGCAGAAATGGTCGCCGTGCCCATCAACGACAGCGAGCAAACCCTGCTCATCCGCGGGCACAATGTGGAGAACCCTGTGCTGCTTTATTTGGCCGGCGGCCCCGGCCAAAGCAGCCTGCCCCACCCGCGCGTCATCTTCCAGGACATCGAAAAGGACTTCACTGTCGTCGCGTGGGATCAACGCGGCACGGGAAAATCATATGCGGCCATGGACCCGGCCACGCTTTCACCTGAAGAGGCCGTGGCCGATACGATTGCAGTGACCAACTACCTGCGCGAGCGCTTTGATGAGGAAAAGATATTCCTGCTGGGCGAGTCCTACGGCACTATCCTGGCGGTGCTTGCTGCCCAGGCGCAGCCCGATCTCTACCACGCCATCATCAGCAGTGGGCAGATGGTGAGCGTGCAGGAGACGGACCGCCGTCTTTATCACAACGTGCTTGACCTGGCCGGCGAGAAAGGTGATGGTGAACTTGCCGCTACCATGCGCACCTATGGTGAACCCCCGTACGCCGACGTGCCCTACGCCAACGCGTTCGTCATGGGCTACTACGACGCGCTCTACGAACCCTACATGCCGTCGCAGAACTACATGGATCGCGGCAATGGCGCCAACCTGGGCTTCTTCGGCATCAACGGCAGCGAATACGCTTTGGTGGAAAAGGTGAACGTGCTGCGCGGGCTGATCGACATGTTCAGCCTCATGTATCCGCAGTTGCAGACGCTGGACCTGCGCGCGAGCGCCGCGCAGCTGGACGTGCCTCTCTACATTCTCGACGGCACGGCCGAGGTTGCTGCCCGGCGCGACCTGGCGCTGGAGTGGTTCGAGCAGGTGGATGCGCCCATCAAGCGCCTCTACCCCCTCGACAACGCCGCGCACGCGGTGGCCTTCGAACAGTACGAGGCTTTTCACAGGGTTCTGCTGGAGGATGTGCTGCCGGAGACGTACTGAACAATCGCGGGCTGCGACGTACCACTACGCGGTTGATGTGTGAATCAGGGTTATCACAAAGCTAGCTGCGCTCTCAGAGGCGCAGCTAGCTTTGTTGGTCATTTCAGTTGTACTGCTCACTGAAGCCTATGGCTCAGGTCCGCTTGTCGTCGAGAATCCTCAAACAGACAATTGATTGTCTAGCGCAGTTGGCAGGCGAGTCGAGGCAACGATATAGAAGTGGCAGCAAGTTGATCGTTGACCCGGACTCAGCCCGGTTGCTCACCTTCCCAAAATTCCAGCAAACGCTCGACGCACATGAGGCAAAGGATGATATCGGTTTCTTGGATTCGGGGTGGCCTTGTCGGTTCATGTCCCACACCACTGTGGGCGGAGTCGTTTCCCAGTGCACGCAATACTTCGAGATAGCTAATTACCCATTGGGCAATGCCAAGGTGCTTTAGCTTACCTATGCCGGTTGCAAGGTTTTCGGATCTGCCGCCCAAGAGGCGAAAGACCAGTAGTTCAGCAAGTTTTCGCGATGAGATTGCAACTTGAATTGTACTTATTTGGGCCCCGCCAACAATCTGCATCCACTCTTCTCTCAGATGCGAATAGTCCACAAAGAGAGGAGACGCATCAGATTCGATCAAATGTCTGATACTACTCAAGTGCGACTGAATAGCGCTATCTGCAAATACTGGAGCGGGTTTCCGCCCAAGTACTTCATCCGTAGTTTTGGTCAACAAGTTCGCCTTCACCAGATTTTTCTCTATTAACATTATCGTCTCTAGCGACGGCGAGCGATTTGCAAAAGAGCGCGCCGAAAGTAGCAACGGTGTGACAATTTGGTCCTCCGGCAATGCCATGACCCCAGTACCAATCAAGGGCATTGCTACGATTTTTGCTAAGTGCCCTTTCGCCTCCAGTAGTGAAAGAGAAGCGAAGATATTTCCGATAATATCGGTTAGCTCAAATCTAGAGTCCGACAGTTCTGCACACAGTACGCGACGGAACGGTCCGTCCTTTAGTACATCCGAGATCCATACTCCAAGGGCCGTCCGAAAGTCATACTCAGGATCATAAGATAGTCGCTCAACATCTAGCTCTAGTTCGTAATGGAGGGCGCCTATCAGGCTATCTGGATGTGGGTAATAGTCTTGTCGATATGCAGAGACAACTAGTACGTCCACTGGCCCAGACAAGTTCGTGATGTCACCGTGAAAGATCTCGAAAGTCTTGAACCCGTGGGGCGTATCAAAACCAACAGCATTTAGGCGATTCACGCGTATCCTCCTTAGGTGCTAGTAATCTCGCCCGTGCATGACCGAGTGTGGACGCGGCGGTCTAGACGGAGCAAACACTTTGGACATGAAAAGGCCCTGGACTCATTCAGGACTTGTCACCCTATTCTGTATGTCGAACGCATGACGTCTGGATTGCCGACGTGCGAAATCGTGGATTAGTGGACCACGTGCGCTAGCAGGGCGAAGGTGATACTCGCTTGTCGCCCTCGTGGAAATAGTGCGCACTCAGGTAGTTTCGTCCGGGCTTACAGATGAGGAAGTCATTGAGTGGAGAAGGAATTCATGCGGGGACTCCAATTCTGACGCCGGCGCAATTCCTTGATGTGCTGGAGCAGGAACGCGGCTAGCCCTTGCGCGCTACCGTATCACCCTCACCTCCGCGCCCGTCTCAACGCTGGCCCAGTAGCGGTCGGCGGTCAACACGGTGGCGCCCAACTTGATGCCCAGCGCAAGGCAGGCGCGATCGGCAAGCGATAGCCCTTCACCCGCACGCCACAACTGCGCAGCCACTCCTGCATCCTCGGCGTCAAATACGGCGATTGTCAAGCCTGCCCCTTCGAGAATCACGCGCAAATGTGCAGCATCGATAGAGCGCTTACGCATCTTCTGCACAACTTCACACCAATTGACTGCCGAGATGGTACTCTGGGAGAGCACCTCGGTGACCTTCTCGGCCCCGGGTTCATCCTTGAGCACCGCGATCACTGCGGACGCATCCAAGACAATCGTCATTGTGCGATATCGGCGTCCTCACGCGCTGCTTCGAGTCTGCGCTCTGCAATGAGTTCGTCGACCATATTCGGTTCATCGCGCAGTTGCGGGTAGCTGCGTTTAAAGCGTTCAAGCGCGTCCAGTGGCCGCTCGAGAAAGAGGCGATCGCCTTCAAGGCGTGCAACAAGCGTCTCCCCTTGCTCCAGTCTCCATGCGCGGCGTAACGCGATCGGTATGACGATGCGCCCTTGAGGCCCCACACTTAGGTAATACTGCTCAAGACGCTTTTCGACTGCCGTCAACACGCTCATTTCACCACCTCCATGCCATAATCATACCGCCGTGCCAGGAAAAGTCAAGCGTGGCACGGCGGTATTGTTTTGGCATAGTCTTTCTGTGTACCTTACCCAATCTCCATCAGCAACTCGCCCAGTTTCACGCTTGCGCCCGGCTTAATGCTGATAGTCCGCACCGTGCCTGTGCGCGGCGCACGAATCTCGTTCTCCATCTTCATCGCCTCCAGCACAAGCACAGGTGCGCCGCTCTCGACCTGCGCCCCCTGCTCCACGAGGATGCGCGCAATCAGCCCGGGAATGGGCGCCTTGATGCGGCCGTCACCGCTGCTGGGGCGCGCGGCCGCAGCGCCCGCGCGGTCACGCCAGCGCACGTCCAATTGGTGCATGCCGCCCGAAGACATGAGCCATTCCATCTGCTCGCTGAGCAGAATTTCGTAGGGGCGATCATTGATCACCATCCACTCGAGCATGCCCGGGTCGGTGGGGTCGGGCACGTAGATGGGGATTTCCTCGCCATCGATAATGGCAACGAAGCGGGTGCCATCGGCTGGGTCGGGCCGAATTTGAACAATGAAGCTTGCGCCGTCGAGTGTCACGTCAATTGTACGCATGATTCTCTTCCTCAGTCGGGCTTTTCCGCAATGGGTTAACCGGGAATTGTGCGGCTGGAGCGGTGCCAGCCCGTTTGCGTTTGCGGAGCCACGCCTGGGCGTGCCGTCTCGCTGCGCAGGAGAAAGGCTACGGCCGCCGCCACCGCGAGATCGCGCCGCATCTCGGCATCCGCCGACGAGATGCCCATCTTGTGGCGCATGAGGAAGCCCGTGTCATAGCGCCCCGTGGCAAAGTCCGGGTCATTCAGAATGTGCAGGTGCAGCGGCAAATTCGTTTGCACGCCCACAATCTTGAAGTCCTCCAGCGCACGGCGCAGGCGCAGCAGCGCCATCTGGCGCGTCCTTCCCTTGACAACAACCTTGGCCAGCAGCGAGTCGTAGCGCACGGGGACGGTGCAGCCCACAAAACCGTAGGTGTCCACACGCACATGCAGACCGCCGGGCAAGCGGTAGCGGGCCAGCGTGCCGGGGCTGGGCAGGTAGTTGCGCCACGGGTCCTCGGCATTGATGCGCACCTGCATTGCGCAGCCTGCGCGGCCGTCGAGATGGGTGCAGATATCCTCCTGTGTCAGGTCCAGCGGCTCACCCGCGGCGCAGCGCATTTGCTCGGCAATGAGATCCACGCCGGTGAGCATCTCGGGAATCGGGTGGCCAATGACGATGCGCGCCTTGATCTCGGTGAAGTAGAGATGGCCCTGCTCGTCGACCAGGAACTCCACAGAGCCCACGTTCTGGTAGCCCACGAGTTTGGCAATCGCCACAGCCGTTTGCCACACCTGTTCGCGCTGCACCGGCGACAGGCTGGGCGAGGGCGATTCCTCGAGCAACTTCTGGTTGTGGCGCGTGAGTGAACCTTCCACCTCGCCCAGATAGACGATATTGCCGTGCGCATCGGCCACAACGGGCACAGCAATGTGATGTGACGGCGCAATCGCGCGCTCGAGGAAGACCGTGTCGTTGTGGTAGATCATCGCAGCCTCGCGGCGCGCCTCGGCGAGGACATTGTTGAGTTCGCCTGCGTTCATCACCACACGTTCACCGCGCCCGCGCCCTCCCTTGCACGATTTGATGACGAGCGGGAAGCCCAGGGCATGGGCTGCTGCTTCCAGCGCTTCGCTGTCGCCGGGGCCGAAAGTGCCGGCGGAGTGCGGCGGCGTGGCGAAACCGGCTGCTTCCACCGCCGTGAGGGTGCCGATCTTGTTGCGTACGCGCTCGATTACGGCGGGCGGCGGGCCAATGAAGGTGATGCCCGCATCGGCGCACATTTGTGCAAAATCGGCCTCCTCGGCCAGGAAGCCATAGCCAGGGTGGATGGCATCAGCGCCGCATGCGCGCGCCAGCGCCAGCACCTCGTCCTTATCTCCATAGCGCAGGTCGGTGGTGATGGGCAGACATTCGTCGGCCAGCCGCACGTGGAGCGAGTCGCGGTCGCCCGCACTGTAGACGGCCACCGTGGCAATGCCCAGGTCGCGGCAGGCGCGGATGATGCGCACGGCGATTTCGCCGCGGTTGGCAACAAGCACTTTCTGAAACATCTTTGCCCCCTTAGGCCGGAGAAATGCCGTGCTTCTTGGGCACGTGGCGCTCGCGCTTGGAGAGCGTCAGCTCAAGCGCCTGGATCAGCACGCGGCGCGACATGCGCGGCTCAATGACGTCATCAATCAGCCCACGCGCCGCCGCCACATAGGGATTGTTGAATTTCTCTTCATAGTCGTCAACAAGCTCCTTGCGCCGCGCGTTGGGGTCCTCCGCCTCCTGCACCTGCTTCTTGAAGAGAATGTTGACGGCTCCCTCGGCCCCCATCACGGCAAGCTCGGCATTGGGCCAGGCATAGAGCAGGTCGCCGCGCAACCCCTTGCTGCTCATTACGCACATGGCGCCGCCATAGCTCTTGCGCGTCACGATCATCAGCTTGGGTACGGTGGCCTCGCTGTAGGCGTAGATCATGCGTGCACCGTTGCGGATGATGCCGCCATACTCCTGATGCGTGCCGGGGAGGAAACCGGGCACATCCTGCAGCGTGACGATGGGCACGTTGTAGGCATCGCAAATGCGGATGAAGTGCGCCGCCTTGACGGAAGCCTTGATGTCGATTGTGCCCGCCAGCACCATGGGCTGGTTGGCCACAATCCCCACCACGTGGCCGTTGAGGCGAGCGTAACCCACCACGAGGTTCTCTGCCCACAACTCGTGCACTTCAAAGAAGCGACCGTCATCCACGATGCTGGCGATCACCTCGCGCACGTCATAGGGTTTGCTCGGGTCGGCGGGGACAATTTCCTCGAGCTCGGGACAGAGGCGCTGCGGGTCGTCAATCGGGGGCAAGTAGGGCGGGTCGTCCATGTTGTTGCTGGGCAGGTAGGAGAGCAGATCGCGCACCTTGCTCAGGCACTCGGCGTCGTCCCTGGAGAGGAAGTGGCTGACGCCGCTCTCCTTGGAGTGGATAAGTCCGCCGCCCAGTTCCTCAAAGCTCACCGCCTCCTGCATCACGGCGCGCACAACCTCGGGGCCGGTGATGAACATGTACGAGTTCTCCGTCATGAAGACGAAATCGGTGAGCGCCGGGGAGTAGACCGCGCCGCCTGCGCACGGCCCCAGGATGACGCTCAGTTGCGGGATGACGCCAGACGCCTCGCAGTTGGCGTCGAAGATGCGTGCATAGCCGCCCAGGCTGTCGACGCCTTCCTGAATGCGCGCGCCGCCCGAGTCATTCAGCGCGATAAAGGGACAGCCATACTTGAGCGCCATGTGCATGGCCTTGACGATCTTGTTGGCGTGCATTTCGCCCAGCGATCCGCCCATGACGGCGGCGTTCTGCGAAGCCACAAAGACGCGCCGCCCGTGCACCTGGCCAAAGCCGGTGATGACACCGTCGCCATAGCGCGATGAGCGGCCGTCCATGTACTTGTCATAGCGGGGGGTGACGAGGGTATCGATTTCGTTGAAGGTGCCGGGGTCGAAGAGCAGATCAATGCGCTCCTGCGCCGTAAGGCGCCCCTTCTTGTGCTGCGCCTCCACCTCTCTTTCGCCGCCTGCGGCAATGGCGCGGCGCTCCTGCAGTTTCTTGATGTAGGTCTCCAAGTCAACCTCCCGGAACTGAGTGTGAATAGGAACTGCAACTGCCGTACCCAGAAGACGCAGATTGAGCGCATCACGACGGATGCCTTGGTGTAATTCAACTCCATCTGCACAAGCTGTGTACGGGCGTCTTTATCGTGCGCGCAACAGGTTCTACTTGAAGATCGCGTCCAGCGCGATCTTTGTGGGGCGAATCTTCACCATCACGCGTGTTTCGCGCTCACGCTGGGACTCCGGATAGATGTCGCCGTAGAATTGGCGCTTGGGGCTCGAGTAACGCTGCGTCAACTTGTCGGCGTGGCTCTCGGCCTCTGCCCCGCGTACAATGTCGGCGACCGCGCCGCGCACCTCAATCCAGCGGCTGGTGTTTTCGGGATCAACCACAAGCAGGGTCACGCGTGGGTCGGCCAGCATGTTCTGCCCCTTGCGGCGCTCCAGGGTCGTATTCAGCAGCACGTACTCACCGTCATAGTCCGTCCAGACGACGCTGGTCTGGGGCTGGCCGTCAGGCATCCGCGTAGCCAGCACGCCATGCACCGGGCGGGAAAAGAGATCAAGGTGCGATGCAGGCAGCGGCAGCACCGCGGACAAGTCAGCCGTTGCCGTGCTTGCCGGTACGGGATAGTCAGCCAGTTTTGGCGTCTTCAGGTTCAGCGCGCCTTGTTCAGCACGCACACGCAGGGGTCGAATGCGAATCTTGACCGGCACATGCGTCGCCTGGAAATGAGCCGGGATGGAATCGCCAAAGAAGTGCGCGTCGGGCTTGCCCATGTACAGCGCCGTCAATGCGTCCAGGTGTTCGAGCGCCCCTTCCTCGGTCATCTCTTCGACACAACCGCGGACTTCAATGTTGTGCAGCGGCTTGCGTGGGTCATAGATGAGCAGGGTCACGCGCGGGTCGCGGCGCATGTTTTTCGTCTTGCGAAAGGCGCGCATCGAATTGATCAACAAATAATCCCCATCACGGTTGTACCAAACGGGCGTCGTCTGCGGCTGGCCGTCGGGCATCAGCGTTGTCAGCGCCGCGAAATTGGCCCCGTCCAGCAGGTCCAGGTGTGACGCAGGAAAGACAGGCGTAGCGGCAACAGGTAGACTCATTGCTTCCCCTCCTTTACCGATTTCACACTCCAATGTCAATGCGATACAGGCGCCGCACGCAACGCCAACGTCAGCACGAACGCGTCCTGTCGGCGCGCCCATCCCGTCCACTGGCCAGGGAAGCGCTCCGCCAGCGCCGGGGCCAGCGCGATTGCGTACGGCGTCCAGTCGTTGCCCATAGCCTGTGGCAACCCAATCTGCACCTGGCGCGTGTCAACGCGCAGCCCCTCGCGCAGCGCCTTGAGCACCGCCTCCTTGGCGCTCCAGAGCAGCGTTGTGGCCGTGTGCGGCTCGGGCCAAGCCTGCGCGGCCGCCTGTTCATCGTCGGTGAAGTAGTCGCGCAGGAAGGAGGCGTCGCGCCCTTCGATGTACTCGATATCAGCGCCCACCGTCATCCCTGCTGCGGCCGCCAGCGCACAAAAGGCGGTAGCGTGGCTGTGGCTGATGCTGAGCGAAACGGGCAGGCGTGTGCCACGCACCGCTGCAAAGGGCGCGCCGTCGTCGTCGGCGGCAATAACGATTTCACCCAGTGCAGGTGCACTGCCGCCGTTGCCCAGATACCCTGCCACCAGTTGCTTCGCCGTGACACGCCCCAGCAGCCAATCGCTGCGCCGCTTGGGCACTGTCAGCGCCGCGTAGGTGACGGCTTCGGCGGGCGAAAGCAGCGTTTCGGCGTCCTCGGGCAACGACGTTGCGGGCTGCGTGAGCCAGTGGATCATGCCGCTACCTAAACTGATACCACAATGAAACCGGCAGCATCAACATCGCAACGCAAAGATGCAATGGACGCAAAGAAGCGCAATGAACGGCGCCATCCTGACGACTCATGCAGAGAAGTTGCCTTTCCTTTGCGTTTCTTTGCGCCCTTTGCA
>CAYJNV010000043.1:0-20678 GCA_964370975.1 uncultured Caldilineaceae bacterium
AACTGTCGCCGCTCTTGGTGGTGGCGGCGCACTGCCCTGCAATGGGGTTCTGAACTTGCTGCGTGTCGCTCATGCTTGCTCCTCTGCAGTTGGTGAGCTGCCGCTCTGCTCGCTGGACTGCGAATCTTCCCGTGCGGCGGCCTGTGCAGCCTGTAGTGCTTTTTCGGCCCCCCTGGCTGCCTTGCGCTCCGCCTTCAATGCACGGGCGTCGGCCTTGAGATTGCGTTCTTCCTGCTTGCGCTGTGCTTTCTGCGCCTTGGCAAGGACCTTCTTTTCCGCTTTGGCGGCGCCCTTCGCTGCCTTGCGCCGACGCTCGGTAAGGGCGCGCCCCGGACCCTCCACAATGCGGCCAGGCGTGGCGCCGGTGTGCACACCATCGCGCAGCACGCGCACGCCATTCACCCAGACATCATGAACGCCCGTGGAAAGGCGATGCGGCAACTGGTAGGTCGCGTTTTCGCCAATTGTGTCAGGGTCGAATATGACGACATCAGCCATTGCGCCCGCGCGCAGGATGCCCCGGTCGCGCAGCCCCAGGCGTGCGGCGACAGCGCCGCTCATCTTGCGCACGGCATCCTCTAGCGAGATGATCTGCTCGTCGCGCACATACTGGCCCAGCACGCGCGGGTAGGTGCCATAGGCGCGCGGGTGGTAAGGCCCCAGTGGCTCTGCCCATTCGGGGTCAAATCCTCCCGCATCGGTCGAAATCTTGATCCATGGCTGCTGCAACTGGAGGAGGACATTCTCCTCGTCCATCATGTAGTAGATTGTGCTGATCCAGTTCTCTTCGGAAAGGCAAAGGTCAATGGCTGCATCGGCCCAGTCCTGGTTGCGCAGTGCCGCGATTTCGGAGAGGCGCTTGCCCGCGTAGTGCAGGTTTTCGGGCTTGCGCAACCCAACCGGCATGACGCCCTGGGATGTGCAGAGATCCACCATCGCTTCCCAGCCACCCGTGGGGTGGAGCGCCTCCTGCTTGATGCGGGCGCGCATCGCGGGGTCGCGCAGGTTCTCATAGAATTTGCCGTCGGCCTGTGCCCACGGCGGCAGCACCGAGGCAAGCCCCGTGCTCGAGGCCACGTAGGGGTACATGCCGGCCGTCACATCCATGCCGGCGTCGCGCACGTCTTGAATCGACTCGATTACGGTGAGCATCTTGTGCGCGTTGCGCGCCCCGGCCGCCTTGAGGTGGTAGATTTCCACAGGCAGTCCGGCGCGCCGGCCAATCTCCAGCGCCTCGGCGACGCCTTCATAGAGGCGGTCCCCCTCCGAGCGCATGTGCGTGATGTAGGTGCCGTTGTAACTTGCCACCACCTTGCAGACTTCGACGATCTCGTCTGTGCCGGCGAAGGCATCGGGCGCGTAGATGAGTGCGTAGGCGACGCCGAACGCACCATCCTCCATGGCGTCGGCCATCACGCGCCGCATCATCGCCAATTGTGCCTCGTCGGCCGCGCCCATGGCCATGCCCATGGCATATTCGCGCAGCGTGCCGCCGCCCAGAAACGAACCAATGTTGGGCGAGACGCCCGCGGCATGCACGGCCTCGAGCCAGTCACGGAAACGCGACCAGGTGAACATGCGCTCACGCCAGGCGGGCACCTCCAGCGCAAAGAAGCTGCGTGCCAGCGGATCCGTGATCTGGCCGCCGAAGGGCGCAGGTGTCCAGCCCTCCCCCATAATCTCGGTCGTCACCCCTTGCGTAATCTTGGAGAGGCTGCGCCCGTCAATCATCAACGGCAGAATCGAATGGCTCTGGATGTCGATGAATCCGGGGCAAACGACCCTGCCCTCGGCATCCACGACTTCGGTTTCGGCGTTCGGTGTGAACCAGCCGCGCGGGCCTACGCCTGCAATGCGGTCGCCTGCCAGTGCGACCTCGCCGTAAAACCACGGGTTGCCTGTACCGTCGACGACGCGTGCGTTGCGGATGAGGAGAGTCAGATCGGCCATGGGCGGAAGCGCCTTCAGTTTCAACATTTGTGGGCGATTGTTTGACTGGCTGACTGGTTGATCGGGTGACCGGTGGACCTGTGAATCGGTCGACTCGACAACCGGGTGAATGGGTGGAATTGTACATCAATGTCGGCGCGAATCGAGCGTTCAGGCGAGGGCGCGACGGCGCGCCGCGATAAGCCCTCCACGCGCCGCAGGGGAGTCGTCAGGCAGTGGTCTGCAATGAGTCGGCAACTAGCCGGGCGAAAAGGCGACAAAAGTTGCCCTTTCGCCTTGTAGACTGCGTCATTGTTTGGTAGCATAGCGGCACGTATGAATAAATCCCCTGCCGTTTCGTTCACGCACGCCTTTCGCCGCCACCTCCGCACCGGAATTCTTGCCGCCGCAATGGCCCTGGCCGCTGCCCTCGTGCTTGCGCCGGCGCCTTTGCGCGCCCAGGATGATGGCCTCGGCCAGTTGGGGCCGCAGGCGCAGGCAATTGCCCAGTCGATCAACCTGATCCGTTCGCAAAACGGCTTTGCCTCGCTCAAGGTGCATCCGCTCCTCAATCAGGCAGCGCAGGAGCATGTCGACGACCTGATCGCGAACGGCATGTATGGCCATTATGGCAGCGACGGCAGCAGCGTGCGCACGCGCGTGTTGCGCACCGGCTATGCCAGCGGCCTCGTCAGCGAAAACTGGGTGACGTCCGGCAGCACGCAAGGCGCGATGGACTGGTGGATGAATGACTGGATTCACAAGGTCAATATTCTGGACAGCAGTTGGGATGAAGTGGGCGTTGGCGTTGGCCAGGTGGGCAACGGCTACTTCATCTATGTGACCGACTTTGCCAACGCCGACGGCAAGGACACGAGTATTGCGGTGACGCCACCCGCTGAAGCGCAGGTGACCGCCGACAGCGGCAACGAAAGTGTGTCTCTCCCCGCAGACGGGCTGGACTATACGGTGCGGGGCGGCGACACGCTGCTTGCGATTGGTCAGCGCTATGGCCTGGAGTGGCAGGACATCGCGCTTGCCAACAACATGGGCGAGAAGGACCTGTTGAGCATTGGGAGCACGTTGCGCATTCCAGGGCGAGGCTCCGCAACGGGCGAATCGGCTGCCGAGCCTGCCGCAGGTGGCATGCTCTATACGGTAAGTTCGGGCGACACGCTGATTACGATCGCCAAACGCTATGCAATTGATTGGAACGACATAGCTGCAGCCAATCGCCTGAGCGACTATTCGGTCCTGCAAATTGGCATGCAGTTGCGCCTGCCGGGCGTCCCTGAAGCCGGCGAGGCAGAAGTGAGCGCGCCGTCGGCCGAAAAAAGCGCCGTGCAAGCGGCCAACACGGCGGTCAAGGGCAGCGGTAGTTCCTACGTTGTGCGTGCGGGGGATACTCTCTATACAATTGCCACGCGCAACAAGGTGACGTGGCAGGCGCTGGCCGAGGTCAACGGGCTGGACGAGGACGCGCTCATCCAGATTGGCCAGAAGTTGACGTTGCCGGCCACAGCCGCCGTTGCAGTTGAAGCGGCCGACACGGTCGCTGCGTCCGGCACGACCCCCGCAGACGTTGCTGAAACGCCTGCCCCAATGCAGTTCACCACTGAACTGCTTCCTGCTGCCGGGGCCACGGGCGGCAACGCGACCCTGGGCCGCAGCTACACCGTGCGGCCGGGCGACACGATCATCAGCATCGCCGTGCGCAACGATATCGCCTGGAAAGAGCTGCTGCGCATCAACGGGATGGATGACAGCGCTCTCCTGCAGCCCGGCCAGGTTCTTGCCCTGGGCAATTAAACACTCCCCAACCGGAATCTACTCGTCCGCCCCAGTTGCTCCTGCCCCTTGCAGGAGCATTGATGTTTCCGATTCAGGGAGTGCTTGCGCGTGCGCCATCACCGAGTCCAGCGAGGCGAAGCGCATGGCGAGTTCACGCGCAAGCTGATCCGCGGTGACCACGCCTAAATTGCCCATTCCAAGCCGCAGCCCTTCCACCTCGGCAAGGGCTGCCAGCATCTGGCGCGCCAGCATCTGCCCCTCGCCCGGCGCACGGTCGAGCGCGCGCAGCGTCTTTTCCACCTGATTTGCGTGCTCGCGCAGATGCGCGGCAAAGCGCTGGATACGGTACAGCACGGGTAACGCTGCACTCTCCCACATCGTTGAAGGCGTCTGCACCTCGGCATCACTCAGGTAGACGAGCCACGCCTGTGCCTTGGCATGAACGCGCGCATAGGCTTCCCACAGGTCGGCAAGCGTGCCTTCGTACTGGACGTTGAGGGGCTCACCCGTGCGCGCCGCAATTTGTTCGGCGCTCAATTCTTCTGCGGGGCCGCCATCGAGTGCATTCAGGATGGTGGCGAGAAAGTAGCGTTCGGTATCATGCACATGCGCGACGATGGTGCGTATCGGCCATTCGCCCGCAGCCGGCGGCACATCAATTTCCCTCTCGTCCAGCATAAAGAAGCCGAGCAGGAGTGCTTCCATATCGCGGAACGCGGCCTGATGCTCCGCCAGCGCGTGTTGCGCCAGCGTGAAGCCTTTGGCTGCTGCGGCGCGCTCGATGTGCAGCCGCGCCGCCAGACCGCGCAGCGCCATGGTGGCGTGCAACGGAGCATAGCGCACACCGGCGTAGTCATCCCATGACCACGCTTCGGAATTGAGAAGCGACTCCGGCCAGCGGGTGACCTGCGCTGCCATTGCCAGAACCTGTGCGCTGAGGATTGTTGTGTCAGCGAGCATGTCGCTCGGCGGCGTATGGGTCATTGCAGTCTCCTCTCGAAATGGTGGCCAGAACCGCACCCGACGTGCCGCCAACCTCGCTTCAGTTCCAGGGCAACTCGGCGCGCGTATTCCAATACGCCTCCGCCTGCTCCGCGATTGGCGCAAGCGCCGCCTCAGCCTCGTCATCCCACGCCACATCGAGCGCGCGTGCGTTGGCCTGCACCTGCTCCACGCTGGCTGCGCCACTGAGCACCACGCCGGCCCACGGCTGCGCGAGCACGGCGGCAAGCGCCAGCGCATCGATTGTGCATGCGAGGCGCGCCGCCTGTTGCTCAAGCACATTCATGGCGGGTGCAAAGGCAGCTTCCTGATTGCGCGTTGTCAGGCGGCCATTGGCGACGGCCTCCTTGACGATGACGCCAACGTCCTGCGCGTGCGCCTCCGCCAGGGCACTGCCTGCCGAGCGTTCGAGCAGATTCCACGTTGCCTGGACTGTCTCGAAGAGCGCCACGCCGTCGACCCACACCGTCAGGGCATGGCGCAGCGTCTCTGCCTGGCGCGGCCCGCTGAGCGTAAGGCCCACATGCACACCGCTTTGCTTGAGGCGGGCCAGCTCACCCAGTACGGTGGCATCCTCGAGCACGCCACTTTCCAGCGTGACAGAGTGTACCTGGTAAAGATTGACGCGGCCGGGCAGCAGCGCCTGCGTCTCCTGCCACTGGCGGCGCAGATTCTCCGCAGTAAGCTGCTTCACTTCGTGCGTCTCCGCCTGGACCTGCCAGTCGGCCGTGTAGATGTAGCCCCATTTGGAGCCCACGATCGGGGCATCGTCGGCGGTCGCTAGGCCGCGGAGGGCGAGCCAACTTGCCAGGAACTGCTCGGCGCGCCCATACGAGCGTGCCGCGTCGAAGTAGCGAAGCCCCTGTGCCCAGGCCGCGTCGAGCACGGCGTGGGCATGTTCTTCCATCGCCTCAACCGAGGTTTCGTGCGGGAGGTCGTCGCCATGGCCAAGCGTCATGTAGCCGGGGCGGCCCAGCGCCGCCATGCCCAGCCCCATGGGCGTGACCCAAAGGCCGCTGTTGCCCAGAGGGCGTCGTGTCATGGGTGTCGAAGTCAACGTCAATCTCCTTGGACTTGTTCAGTGCGTAACAGTCAGCGTTGAGGCGGTGAACTTCATCACGCTTTCAGTCTAGAGCTGGCCAGTAGCGCCCCAGTTGGCCATGCGCGCCACGTAGTCGGGATCGGCGTAGCGGGACAGTGCAAAAGCGGGTGCATAGCTGGGCAGTGGCCCGCCGCTGATGTGTGAGGCCAGCAGTTCGCCCGCCGCGCAGGCGGCCATGAGGCCATAGCCTGACAGGCCGGCCAGCACATAGGCCCCAGGTATCGGCAGCGGGCCGATGAGCGGGCGGTTTTCCAAAGTCTTCGTATAGTACCCGCCGTCCATATAGACCTTTGGCAATTTGCGCGTATATGGCAGCAGGCCGGGAACGAGCTGCGCCATGCCGCGCAGCGCAATTTCGCTGAAATCACTGTCGAGCGGCACGGGCACGGTTTCGGGGTGGGGCTTCGTATGATATGCCCACAGGACAAGCACGGTCTGGCTCTCGGCGCTGTGGCCTTCCGGGCGCATATGCACGCCGGCGGGCAGCGGCTCGACAAGCCAGCGCGTGTCGGAGCTGGCCGCCAGTTCGTCGCGTTCGTCTGCGCTCCATTCCAGGGTGACCGGATCCTCACAAATCACCAGCCCGGTGCTGCGCGGCACGGCGCCGAGCTTGTCATCGAACGCGATTTTGAGGTGCCGCTCGGAAAAGAGGGGAAGGTCGACATCGAGCAGCCTTCCCACATGGCGCGCGAAGGGTCCAGCGGCGTTAACAAATAGCTGCGCCGGCAGGGTGGTTGCCTTGCCGCCTGAATCAACCACGACGCCGCTAACCGCGCCGCCCGCATTCTCAACGGCCACGACACGGCCGTTGACAAGCCGCGTGCCGGCGGCGCGCGCTTCGTTGAGCAGGAGCATGCCCAATTGCTGCCCGCTGAACCAACCGCAGCGGCGCGCGTGCAGGACGGCAATTGTTTCCTGCGCCATCCACGGGAAGTGTTGTTCGACCTGCGCGCGGCCTAGCAGCAGGTCGCTGCCATCGAGTTGATTCGCATAGCCACTGAATGGCGCGGGCGCATAGGTTGTGCCGCCTTGCGCGCCGCCATCGTGCACGCGCAGCGCGCCTGCGCCAAGTGCGGCTGCAGCTTCGGCTTCGGCCCGCAGAGATTCGGCGCGCGCGGGGCGGGCTGTGGCATAGAAGTAGCCGCGCCGATTGAGCATAATGAGGTTACCGTGCGCCTGCGCAAGCTCCTCGAGCAAGTCGATGCTGCGGTTCATCAGCCGCACCATCGCATCGTCAGGTCCGGGCCACCAGTTGCGGTATGCCTCGGTAGATTTGTCGCTGGTCAGTGACAAGGGCGGCCGCTCATCCACGAGCGCGATATTTCTGAAACCGCAGCGTCTGCTGAGGTGCCAGGCGGCGGCGATACCGGCAATGCCCGCTCCGCAGATGACCACGGGCGTGTCGTTGCTGTGTGCGGCTGCGGTCGACAGTAACATAGATGTACTCGTAGGGGTTGACGGCATTCGCGGAATGCGGGCGACACAAGGCTCCTTGCCCCCCTCTTGATTGTACCGAAGCGCGGCGGCTGTGCAAAGCACCACGACTCCCCTGCGGTGGTGCGCCGCGCATTTGGCCAGATGGACCGATGGCATACGCCTGGTTGACGTTGGGCATTCGTAGCTGTTTGACGCGTCCCATGTGCGGTGCTATACTCGCTTGCAGCGTGCCGTTGCGCACTCTGTCTTGACCAGAATCCCTGCCTGGTCTCACTTTATGGGCTCTGCGAAACGCAAGCGTCCGCGCTTCGGTCAGGATGCCGTCGCCCACGGCCTGTCCAGCAACCCTTCCTGAGGGCTGAAGCTACTTAGCCTGTTCAGCCATGTACGGGCCATGCCCGTCCTGCATTTGCACGCAGTGCTCTTTACTTCGCCGAACGCTTTCATCACAGCCTCCATTGCACATCCAGCCACACACCCTGCGGGGTGGGCGAGAGCGGCGAGAGTCCAATACATGCCCCACACGAAACCCTCCCCAACATGGCTTGCAGCCTGGCGCCTGCGTCTGCGCTGCTCGATTGTCCCTGCGGCTGATGGATCGAACGCGTGCAACGCATGGCGCGGGCTTTGCCCTGCCTCCATCCTCTGGATCGTGGTGATTGCGCTTTGGACGCTGGCTGGTTGCGCGCGCCAGGTTCCCCCCGCCGTACAGGCTTCCACACCACCAACGCCCCTGCCGACCGCCGAACCGGTCACCGTAGAAGTGACGCGCGTCGTCCTCTCCGAGCGCATTGTGGAGGCAACGCCGACGCCGCCACACGCCTGTGCGCCGCGGCTGCTGGACGATGCAGACGAGATCGTGGTTGCGCTGCTTGCGCCACTCTCCGAGCCGGCGTCGCTTGCGGGCGCCGTGGGTGTGCAGACGGCGCTCTCGATAGGGGTGGACGATATCAATCGAAATGGCGGCATCGGCGGCCAGCCGGTGCGCCTGTGGATTGGCGATACCGCCGGCACGAATGAGCAAGCGGCTCGCCAGGCCGAGCAAAGCATCACCGTGGGCTGTGCGACGGCACTGATTGCCTCGTCCGGTAACGGCGCGGCGCACGCAATTCTCGAGGTGGCCCACCGCTATGGCGTGCCGATGTTTGTGGTCGATGCATCCGACGATGACCTGACCGCCACCCGCTTCCCCGAAATCTTCCGCCTTGCTCCCACCAACAGCATGTTGATGCAGATGCCCGCGGCATGGCTTGACGCAGTGGGTGATTACAACGGCGACGGCGAGCGTAGAGCACTTGTCATTACCGACGAGAGCGAAGCGGGCGCCGCACACGCAGAATGGCTGACCAGGGAACTCGCCAAGGTTGACTTCGCCACCGACACTTACTCAGTAATGCTGCCCAGTCAGGACTTCTCTTCGCTGGTGGCGCGGTTGGTCGTGCGACCCGATATGCCCGACGTGATTTTCTTGCGCATCGGCGGAGAGGCCGGCGCCATTCTCCAGCGCCAACTTGTCGAGAACGGGATTGGTCCGCAAAAGCAGAGCCTGATCGTGGCCTCACGCAATGCCCTGCAAAGTGATCGCTTTTGGGAAGCCATGGGCCCGGCCGGACGTTACACAGTCGTTGGCCGCGTGGGGCCGTGGCCCTCAACAGTGGACGAGGTGGGCCGCGCTTTCGCAGATGCGTACGTACGCTACATGGACCGCTGGCCCGAAGCCCCGGCATTCGCCGCACACAGCGCTCTGCACCTCCTCGCAGATGCAATCACACGCGCGCCCACATTAACCCACGATGACCTCATCACAGCGCTGGAAACGAGCGACTTGCAGCTATCTTCAGGTCACGTACGCTTTACTTACAGTGGCCAGGCAAGCGCAGGTTCGGCGGGCATGCCAGCATGGGCCTGGCACCAGTGGCTTGAAGCGGCGCAAATGGTACTTCAGTACACAGAGCAGGACCAGGTTGCGGCCGATATGGCCGTGCTCTGGCCGCCACAGATATCCACTGTGACTGGCGCTGTGGTGCGCCCGACCGCACAATAATGCAGGCGTGTACACGATAAAGGCGAGGCTTCCACCTGGGGAAGCCTCGCCTTTGCGTTTGGATTGAGGGCTGCGGCCGCGCGCCGCCATCACGCCCGCGCGTAGAGATACCAGTAGGGCTTCTGCGGGAAGACGCTGCGCAGGGATGTATCCCAGACAAATTCCGACCCCATGCGCATGGCGCTGAGTTGGCTGTCCACAGCTGCAAGCTCTGCAGCCAGCGTCTGCGGCAGATCGCCAGCTAGTTCCTTGAGGATTTCCTCAATGCGCTGACGGTTGCGAACCTCAAACGGATAGTTGGCGCGGCCGCGCGTCAGGTCCTCGCCCGATTCGTCGATGAACCAGCGCAGGCTGTCCAGGCGCGACTTGATTTCGCGCTGCAGACGCTGATGGAAACGCGTCTTGAGGCTGCGAATGATGCGGCGCGCCTCAGCCGCGGTTTCATCATACTGTTGCTGTTGTGCAGGCGTCAACCGATCGCGCTCTTGTGACAGGCGGTACAGACGCGTGAGCAGGTCTCCCCCTGTCATCTTGATATTCATGTCACCCGTGCCGGGCACGCGCACCGCCACAGTGCGAAAGAGCTCGTCCTCGACGATGTAGTCCTCTAGCTCCTTCACCATGGCGACGGCGATGGCCAGGTCAGTGGCCGGCAGCACCGGAACGACGTGGACGTCTTCCATGCATGTACCTCCTTGCGATGGACGGGGTGGCTACCAACGGTGGTGCACCTCGCCAAATGCGTACTTGTTGTAGATTTGCTCCACAGCCGCCATTTGCGCGTCGGTGAGTGCGGGCAGGTCGGCTGCGGCGGCGTTCTGCTCGGCCTGGTCAGGCCGCTTGGCGCCAGGAATGGCGCAGGTGACCGCATCAAACATGAGAATCCAGCGCAGAGCGAACTGGGCCATGGTAGCACCTGCGGGCACGAGTGCGCGCAACTCTTCCACCGCCTCCAAGCCCTTCGCGTAATCCACACCCGAGAAAGTCTCTCCCTGATCGAAGGATTCGCCGTGTCGATTGAAGAGGCGATGGTCGTCGGCGGCGAACTTTGTGTCCAGCCGCAACTTCCCAGTGAGCAGACCGCTTGCCAGGGGCACGCGTGCCAGAATGCCGATGTTGCGCCGCTTGGCTTCCTGGAAGAAGAGCCCCGCCGGGCGCAGGCGCAGCATGTTGAAAATGATCTGCACCGTTTTGACATTGGGGTACTCGATAGCCTTGAGCGCCTCCTCCACCTTTTCCACGCTCACGCCATAGTTGCGGATCTTGCCCGCCTGCACCAGGTCATCCAGCGCCTGGAA
This sequence comes from uncultured Caldilineaceae bacterium, assembly GCA_964370975.1. Classification (GTDB taxonomy): domain Bacteria; phylum Chloroflexota; class Anaerolineae; order Caldilineales; family Caldilineaceae; genus UBA5069. The sequence continues at coordinate 10,604 of CAYJNV010000043.1, forward strand.
GACTTCAGGGCGATAGTAGACCTCGGTGGGCGGGCAGTGCAACTGCACCACGTCCAGCGCTTCGACCTCGAGATTCTTGAGGCTGCGCTCGATGAAGGCTGTCAAATTGGCCTTGTTGTAGCCGTCGGCATTGTGAGGGGAGAGGCGGCGACCGGCCTTGGTGGCCACGTAGAATGTGACGTCCGGGCGCTCTTTGCGCAGGCGTGCAACCAGCCGCTCGCTGCGGCCATCGCCATAGACATCCGCCGTGTCAATGAAATTGATGCCCAGGTCGAGCGAGCGGTTGAGCGCGGCGAGCGACTCAGTGTCGTCGGTTTCGCCCCACGAGCCGCCAATGGCCCATGCCCCGAATGAGATCTCGGAAACGTCGAAGCCGGTGCGTCCCAGTGTTCGGTACTTCATCAGTGTGCCTCGTTCCTGTGGGGGCCACGACCGCAGTGCGCCCGTGTCCCAAACGTTAGCTTGAGTGGATTGGTTCAGGCTGGTCGCACGTTGCGAGGTTGCAAGGCGCGACGGAGACTACTTCCAGTCCGCCGTGTCGAGGAGCATCGTCACAGGGCCGTCATTGACCAGGTCGATCTCCATGTGCGCGCCGAAAATGCCTGCAGCCACGGTAAGGCCATCTTCACGGAGCAGCGCGCAAAAGTGATTGTAGAGCGGTTCGGCCTGCTCGGGGCGCGCGGCGGCGATGAAGGAGGGGCGGCGTCCTTTGCGGATGTCGCCGTAGAGCGTAAATTGGCTGACGGCCAGAAGCTGACCGCCGGCTTCCTGCACGCTCAAGTTCATTTTACCATCGCTGTCGCCAAAGACGCGCAGCCCAGCCACCTTGCGGGCCAGTAGCGCCGCTTCGCTCTCACCGTCGTCGTGGGTAATCCCCAACAGCACCAGCAAGCCGGCGTCGATTTGGCCAACTACTGCACCGTCTACCCGGACGGCTGCCCGGCTTACGCGTTGGACAACTGCGCGCATCAGAAGGACTCCTCGTTTTGCAATTTCAAGGGCATCTGTTGCAGTGAGGCTGCCGAATCGCGAAGCCCCATCGACTGGAATAAGAACAAATGTGCTGTATAATCTCATTGTACACCGCAGCGGCCCGGCGATCACAATTCAGGAGGATGCATGAACTTCCGCATCGCGCCCGACCCCTTTGTCAAGCTCTCGCTGCTCGAGGATGCATCGCGCTTCGAGCCGGCAGGCAACGACCCCATCAGCGAAGCCGCCGACGCGCCTGCGAGCAACTTGCCGACGCACGTGCCCAAGGCGTTGCCTTGCATTAGCGATGTATCAACGCCACAGGGCAAGAAGCCAATCATGAAGGCCATGATGACCACCGCCTGCGAGCGCAATTGCTTCTACTGCCCCTTCCGCGCAGGGCGCAACAAGACGCAGCGCGTCACCTTCGCCCCCGACGAAATGGCCAAGGCATTCGACCTCGTGCACCGCGCCGGGTTGGTGGACGGCATGTTTCTGTCGTCGGGTATCATCAAGGGCGGCGTGACAACGCAGGACAAGATCATTGACACCGCCGAGATCATGCGCAAGCAGTACAGTTACCGCGGCTATATCCATCTCAAAATCATGCCCGGCGCCGAGTATGACCAGATTCGCCGCGCCATGCAGCTTGCAGACCGTGTCTCGGTCAATCTTGAGGGTGCAACCCCACAACGGTTGCAGGCATTGGCTCCCAAGAAGGATTACTGGAATGAATTGGTGACGCGCCTGCATTGGATTGCCGAATTGCGGGACAAGGAGCAGCTGCGCGCCTCGGTTGTCACCCAGTTTGTTGTGGGGGCCGTGGGTGACACCGACCTCGAACTCCTGCAGGTGAGTGAAACGCTCTATCGACAGATGGGGCTGCGGCGCGCCTATTACTCTGCCTTCAACCCCGTTGACCAGACACCTTTTGAGGATTTGCCCGCCACGCCCGCCCTGCGCCAGATGCGCCTCTATCAGGCGAGCTTTCTGCTGCGCGATTACGGCTGGAACGTTGAGGAGATGCCCTTTGTAGGGCCGGGCAACCTGCCGCTGGATGTGGACCCCAAACTGGCCTGGGCCACCGAGAACCTGACTACGCCGCTGGAAGTCAACCGCGCCAGCCGCGACGAATTGTTGCGTGTGCCGGGCATTGGCCCCAGGACGGCGGACAGCCTGATGCGTGTGCGTCGCGCCAGCACCATTAGCGAACTGGCGCATCTTCGCCATGCCGGTGTGCGCGATGCCGAGAAAGCCGGCCGCTTCCTGCTGCTCAACGGCCGCGCGCCCGTGCGGCAATTGCCACTCTTCGCCTAAACTGAAGTCGTCCTCGGTTTCGCTCTTTCAACGCAAGGGTGCACCTTGCGCAATTGCTTTGAAAGAGCGGACTTGACCGCCGCTTTGATTCGTCTACGTGGCGAAGGCCGCCGCGAGTGCGCCGGGCAACGTTGGCTCAATCCAGGCAACGCCATCGAGCTGGATCGCGCGCGCACCCGCGGCGAGTGCCGCGCGCGCCTGCGTCAAACTGTAGATGCCGCCGCATGCGATGAGTGGTGTGGGCATCCCCAGCGCAGCAATGCGCGCCAGGTTGTGCAGCATCTGCGCGTGCAGCGCCGGGCCGTACGTGCTGCCGTGAAGAAGCCACGGATTGCTCTCCTCTACCAGCACCGCGCCCAGGGGCGCACCGCTCACAACCAGCGCGTTTGCGCCACACGCAGCTGCGGATGTGGCCAGTTTCACGGCCTGGTCCCATGGGAGTTTGGCCCAGAGCGGCAGGTCACCTGCGCGCAGGATGGCATCGACGCCGCGCTCTACGACGGCCGCGTCGGCTCCGAGCGGGATTCGCCACTCGAGCGCACCGACGCCGGCAACCGCTGAGAGCCGCGCTGCCGCGCGCGCCAACGCCTCGGGGCGCGCATCCGCCAACTGGACGACAACAGGAATCCCTAACCGCGCCCAAAGCGGCGCGTAGTGGCGTAGCGTCGCCGCCAAACCGCGATTCTGGCTGCCCGTTTCGAGCACCATACCCGCCGTCGTCTCGGCCAGGCGCGGCATAGGTGCTCCGGCGCGGTTTTGCAGCGTCACGGGTCCCGCGACCAGTGCGCCCAGCGAACGCATCTCCAGTTCGGGCCAGTGCGCCTCGCCGCAGCCCGCAGCGCCTGCTGCCAGCATGACGGGGTTCTGCACGAGAAATCCTTGCTTGTGGCCGGGCGCAAGGTCAATCAAGGCACGCCTTCTCCAGTGCAGTCCAAATGCCGGCCGGTAGGCCGCGTGCGGGTACGACGTCAGCCATGTGCTTGTGCCGGCTCCTGGTAGACGACGATCTGGCGCGGCTTCAGGTGCAGGCTGCGTTGGTGCGTCTCGCCGCTGAGCAAATCGCTGAGGGGGTGCGCCAGCGTAATCGAATGCGGTTGCGAGGAGTGGTTGAGGACGAAAACCACCTTGCGGCCATCGGGCGCGAGCCGCGCACAGGCTTCCACGCCGGCCACGGGCGAGATTAACGATTGGACGTTCAACTGCGGCAGCAGCCAGTCCCATAGATTGGCGTAGAGGTCGGGGCCGCCCATGCAGCCCACGTAGATGACCTGGCCGCCTCCCTCATGCTGCTTGTGGGTAATTGCGGGTTCGTTGGAATACCAGCCGGTGCTGTACCAGGCAATTGTGTCCGTGCCGGGCTGCGGCTCGAGCACCTCGGACCAAATGCCCACCTCCGTGCGGTGCATGTGTGGCACCTTGTCCCAGCGCAGCACGTTCAACCGCTCAGGCTCCATCGAGTCAAAGAATTTGACAGTCGCGCCGGTGAGCGAAGCCAGCGGCCCGGGCTGCGGTACGGTGAAGAGGCGATTGTGCTCATCCTTGAAGCCGCTGCGCGGCCCCAAAATCAGCGTGCCACCCTGCTTCACATACGCAGCCAGGCGCTCGGCCACGGCAGGGCGCACCACGTGCAGGAAAGGTGCACACACCACCTTGTAGCCGCTCAGGTCGCCATCGGGCGATACGATGGCCGCACCCACGTTGCGCTCCCACAGGGCGATGTAGGGGGCGGCAAAGGGCCACATGGCGTGTGCCCTACCCGTCATCTGCTGGTCTTCGCGCCGCTCGTCGCTGTCCACACGCAGCACCGGGGATGGATTGACATAACCGGGCGCCGCAGCGGTCTCATCACGCAGCAACCCGTTGTGCGGCTGCAGGCTCAGCGCCCAGCGACTGTCGTAGTCGAGCAGAATCGCCACTTCTGCGGCAGGTTCTGTCCCCTCCAGCAGGGGCGCCAGCGTCTTGAGTTCGACGCCGATTCCCTTTGCCTCTTCGTAACCCATGGTCTTGCGCCCGGCGTTGTCCAGCAGGCCCGAATGATACTGCTCGCTGCCGCCCACGGCCTGTCGCCAGCGAAAGTAGACGATGCCGTCGGCGCCGTGGCCAATGCCCTGGTAGCTCTTGAGGCGCACAAAGTCGGGCCCCGGCTGCGGGTTGTAGAGGCTCCAGTTGATCTGCCCCACCTGCTGTTCCATCACCCAGAAATTGCGGCGCAGGATGCCCCACATATGGTCGTGCGCTGCGGCAACCGTGCCGGGCGTCGCGCCGTGATAGTGATAGTTGTCCCAGGAGACAAAATCCAGACCCGCACTCAGGTCGTAGTAGTTCAGCCCCTGCGAGAAACCCATCAGGTTGTGGGTAACAAAGTGGCTGGGACAGGTGGCACGCAGAATCTCGATTTCCATGTTGTGGTAGTCGCGCCAGGCGTCGCTGCTGAACCGCTGATAGTCGAGCAAATGGCTGGGGCTGCGCTCGGCGGCCGACTTGGTCGGCGCGGGAATGTGTCGCCAATCGGTATAGACCTCACCCCAGAAGGAGCCGCCCCACGCCTCGTTGAGCATCTCCAGATCCTGGTATTTGGCCCGCCGCCAGTGCTGGAAGGCGGTTTCGCACTCGCCGCAGTAACACATGTATGAGTCGTGGCAGCCGAATTCGTTATCGGTCTGCCACCCAACGACATACGGGTTGTGTGCATAGTGAGTGGCGATGGCCTGGCTGATGATACGGCTGCGCTCGCGATAGACGGGCTGGTTGGCGCACGCTTCACGGCGCGTGCCGGCGCCTCGCTGTCGGCCATCGGCCAGCACCTGGCGGATTTCGGGTGACTGATACAGGAGCCAGGGGGGCGGTGTGGGCGTGGGCGTGCAAAGAATGACTTTAATGGCGTGGCGACCCAGCATATCTACTGCACGGTCCAGCCAACTGAAATCAAAATAGTCCTGGGCGGGCTCTAGCAGCCCCCAGGCGAATTCGGCCAGTCGCACCACATTGAAGCCCGCCTCGGCCATGAGGCGGGCATCCGTTTCCCAGCGCGCCTCACCCTCGGCCAACCACTGTGCCCACTGTTCCGGATAGTAGTCGCAGCCAAAGTAGATCATTGGGCGCTCTTGTCTTTCGTTTGCGTGAGGAATCCAGGCGGCCGCCCGCGATACGCGCGCCAGTCAATCCGCAGGTAGACGAACGGGCGCAACCAGTGCGCCCGTTCGTACGATATCTGTGCGGTCAGGCGACCGCGCCGCTGTATCCGTTATTCCGGGCGGAATGTGCCGATGATCTGATCGAAGACCGGTTCCTTGGACGCTCGGTTGTTGGTTGTGGTGGCCAGCGTCAGCACGTAGATCTTGTCGTTGGCGATGATGCCCGTCACCTTCGCAAAGAGTTCGGAGTTGATGCCGAAGCTCGCCAGGTTGGCCGTAGCGGTGCCGCAGACGGCGGGCATGGCGTTGACAGTGCACTCGGAAAGGTTCTCGATCGTGGCGCCGCCGAGAGCAGACGCATTGGCATCGATCACTCCCTGCAGCCATGTGACAGCCGTAGCAGGAGTCAGCCCTGGCGAGTCAATCACCGAGACGTTGAGCAAGGTGGGCAGGCCGCCCGAGAGCGCCGCCATGATGTCCGTGATGTAGACGACGCCGAGTGACTTGCCCGCATCGCTGGCGAGGAAGTCATTGAGAGGGCCCATTTGTGCGCCCATACCAAAGGTGCCGGCCATGTTCTGGAATTGCGCGCCGCGCAAGTCAAGGGCCGACCAACCACGGGGCACAGCCAGCGAGTAGGCTAGCGTGTCATCAACAACAGGGCTAAAGCCATCGGGAATGGAAACCTGGGGCGTGGGCACCGGTGTAGCCGTAGCGGGGATTGGGGTCTCACCGGGCTTTGGGGTGGCCGTCGGTTCCGGCGTATTGGTCGGGGTCGGAGCGGGCGTGGGTGTCGGTGCTTCAGCCGGGCCGAACAACGTGCCGATGAAGGGTAGACCGGAGAGATCGGGCATGCCCGAGCAGCCACCGAGCATCAAAGCCATTACTACCATCATGCTTACGCCCAGCAACATGCGGCGCGAACGACGTGAACGCAAAGCCATTTGCCTATCCTCCTTGGTGACTTTCGCTGATGGAAAACAAGAATTGCGGAAAGGTGGTGCCTGAAGCGAATGTTCTCGGTCGGCCTACTCGGTAGTGCGAAGAACGGACGGCGCATCTGCTGCAGTGAAGGGCTGCTGCCGGGCAAGCCGGCGCATGCAAGTTGGTTGAGATCTGGAGTTTTGTGACACTCAGCTTTGTTTGGGAATGACCGTATTGTGCAGCACCGTGCACATGCGTAGTATGCACCAGCCTTGAATGATTGACAAACGCAACTCGAGTCCCTGCTTAGGGGGTCTGGTCGTCGCCGGCGAGGAAAGCGTAGATTGTGCCGGCGTCGAGATCGGCAACGAGTGTGCCGCCTGGGAATTTCTGGCGACGTGCGGCGAAGCTGGTTGCGTCGGGCTGCAGCGCAAAGCCCACGACGTCCTGCAGCGTGGCCTGCTCCCAGGCCGCGCCAAAGATATCTGTCGGCGTATAGAGGCCGGCGGGCGCTGAGGCCGACGGTTCGGGGTCGCCCGGCTTCCACGCCGTCTCCACGCGTTGCCAGCCGGCATCCAGCATATCCACCAGCACGGTCGCTCCATCCAGGTGCAGCATCAGCCCCGCCTGGACGGGCAGCAGGCGCGCCGCAAGGGATTGCGCTGGAGACGAGGCACATACAAACGCCGCCTTCTTCTCCCCGCTAAGTTGGGCGATGAAGGCATCAAACGCCGCGTCGGGCGGGGCAGCGCAGGCGACTTCGGCCGGCATGGTTGGTGACCCGGCAGCCGCCGTTGCGCTAGCGTCGGGCGTGGGAGTCTCGATCGCAGGAAGATCGGGGGTTGGCGTCTCGGTCGGCGTCTCGGTGGGTGTCTCAGTGGGTGTTTCGGTTGGTGTCTCGGTGGGCGTCTCGGTGGGCGTCTGGGTCGGTGTGTGGGTCGGTGTGTCGGTGGGGGGCGGCTCGGTGGGCGTCGCCGTGGGCGCAGGTACTTCCGTTGGTGTGAAGGAGGGCGTTGGCGCCGGCGTCGCCGTGTCTGTCGGCGTAGGCGTCGCGATTGGCGTCAGCGTGGGCGACGCCGTGGCTGATGGCGTGGCCGTGGCAGTCTCCGTGGCGGTCGGCGAGACGGTCGCCGTTGCGCTCGCCGTGGGTGATGGCGTCGGCGTTTCGGTGAACGGCAGGTCGGTCTCTGTGGGCGCAGGAGTTGGCGTGTCGGTCGCCGGGACAAATATGGGCAGCGTCTCAGTGGGTGTGTCCGCTCCGGGCAGGACGATTACCGCCGTGTTGGCCGGTGGCGCGGTCGCGCGCAAGGTAGGCGACGGCGATGGCGTAGGCGTGGGCCTGCCCGGAAGCACAATGACAGCAGGCGCCGTGGGCGTGGCGCGTAGTGTCTTGTTGCGCTGCGAGAGGGTGATAAGCGTGCCCAGCGTGCCCGCCGCCAGAATGAGCAGGGCAAAGGCCGCTGCCCAAAGCCCCAGGCGAACCCCCTGCGCCGGCGCAGGGAATTCGCTTGCCGCCAATTGCGTTGTGGGTGGGCGCGCGGGCGGCAACATTACAACCGGCGGGTCGCCCGGCGCTCCCGGCGCGCTTGCAGCCGCGCTGGGCGCACGCAGCCCCGGAACGAGGATCGTGCTTGACGATGGCTCGGGCGGGCGCGCGAAGACCACGGGCAGGGCTTGCGTCATGGTCGAGGTAGGATTCCCTGCCGAGAATCGTTCGCGCTGGGCAATGGCTTCGAGCGCGTGTGCCATTTCGGCGGGGACGGCGAAGCGATCTTCGGGGCGCTTTGCCAGGGCGCGCTGGAGCACCGCGACAAGGTCGGGCGGCAACTCGGCGAGCAGGACACTGTCAATCAGCAACGGGTCGTAGACATGTGCGTGCAGAATTTGCGTGGCCGTACCCACAAAAGGCAGGCGCCCCGTCACACAGCGGTAGAGCACCGTGCCCAGGGCATAGATATCGGCGCGGCCATCCACCGTGCGACTGCCTGCCGCTTGTTCGGGGGCCATGTAGGCAGGCGTGCCTACCGTGCGCCCGGCGCTCGTAAGTTCGGGCGCATCAAGCGCGCGCGCGATCCCAAAATCGGAGAGCAGCGGCACAACCGGGTAGTCGAGCGATTCGAGCGTGACGCCGCCGGGCGCGCCGCGACCCACTGGCCGCAGCAGAATGTTGCTCGGCTTGACATCGCGGTGGATGATGCCCGCCTCGTGCGCAAAGCCGAGCGCGTCGGCAATCGGCGCGAGCAGCGCGCACGCCTCGCCCGGTGTGAGCGCGCGCCGCTGGATGAGCAGGTCGGCGAGGCTCTCACCTTCCACAAGTTCCATGGCGATGTAGGCGACCTCGCCCTGGGGCGCAGTGCCCACCTGCAATATGCGCACAATGTTGGGGTGGCGCAGTGCGCCCGCCGTGAGCGCTTCGCGCCGGAAACGCGTGTGGCTCTTTTCGTCGGCGGAGGGCAGCAGCACCTTGAGTGCCACGGTTTGCCCCTGCACCTGGTCAAAGGCACGGTAGACTGTGGCGACGCCGCCACTGCCAATCCGCTGGCCAATCAGGTAGCGGCCAATCTGCCGTCCTGTCAGGTCAAGCAGCCCCACGCCGGGCGGGCCGTCATCGCCGTGCTCGGGCCGGTCTGGTTCAAACTGATTCATGGAATCCACTGTAGCGCATGTTCCAGCCAATTGGTAAGGCTACCCTCGATGGGTGCGAGCAGGAGGGAACGGCCGCCTGCGAGGGGCTTCACCCAGATGTTCCAGTTGCCGCCCCAATCGCTGACAAACGCAACGTATTGCCCGTCGGGGCTGATTGCAGGCAGGCCGTCCTGTGATGCTTCGGTCGTGAGTTGCATGACGATGCCGTCGGCAAGATTGAGACGGAAGAGGTCCCAGTCGCTGCTGCGACCGTTCGACATGAAGGCAACCGATTGGCCATCGGGCGACCATGCAGGTCGATTGTCGGCCCCGTTCGCAGTCAGCGGCGTGGGCTCGCTGCCATCCGCCGCCATCAACCAAAGCCCTGGCTGCTGCCCGGCGTCGTCAGTGCCGTTATAGACAATCAAGTCCGCGACCGGGTTCCACGCGGGTGACAGGCCAGGGCGCAACCCCTGGGGCGTGTCGCGCCCGTCGGCCGCGACGGTGAAGATGCGAGAGCGTTGGTCGGCGGGATCAACCGAGGCGAACACGAGGCGCTCGCCGTTGCCGTTCCACGAGGGCGGACTGTCGACCGCATCGCCTGCGTTGTGCGTGTAGAGGATAGAGCGAGACGACGGATCGCCGCCCGTGTACAGGTCGAAGCCGGCAATGCCCACCACATCGGGGCGGGTGCTGTGAAACGCGAGCATCGGTCCGCCAGGCGAGAGGGCGGGCTGCCGTCCCTCTGCGACAACCACTTGGGGCGCAGAGCCGGCTGCCGCGCCAATTCTGTAGATGCGGTAGCTCTGCGGACCCAGCTGTGTGGAGTAGATGAGGCTGCCGGCAAGCGACGCCAGCAATTGCTCATCCTCCTTTGCCTGTTGAATCAGTGTGCACTGGCCGCGTACCTCTGTGGCGGCGTCCACCTCGCCGCGAGGAACCTCAATAGGTGAATCGGAACGCGCCACAGCTAAGGCTGCTTCCAGGGCATCGGCTGCTGCGCAGGGGTCATTGCTGCCCAGGCGCGTCGAGCTTTCCTCTGCCAGGGCCGCGCGCAGCGCCGCACGCGCAGTGGCGTCGTTGGGCTGCGCAACCACCAGTGC
>CAYJNV010000044.1:0-20600 GCA_964370975.1 uncultured Caldilineaceae bacterium
TCAGATGATCAGGGCAGGGATTTCACCCAGGTTGTTGACGATGAAGTCAGCAGGCGCAGCCATGTGCAGCGCGTCGGCGCGGGTGGCCGCGCCGGTAAGCGTCACCGTCGTCACCATGCCCGCCTGCTGCCCCATGAGGATGTCCGTCTCGAGGCGGTCGCCGGTCATCATGCAGCGGTCTGCAGTCACGCCCAGGCGCGCGAGCGCCGTCTGCATGATCAGCGGGGAAGGCTTGCCCGCGAGCAACTCCAGTTTGCGCCCCGTCATGTGCTCGAGCGCGGCGATGGTGCCGCCTGCGTCGGGGATGCCGCCGCCCGGCATGGGGCACATCTTGTCGGCATTGGTGGCAAAGAAGCGCGCCCCCTGCACCAACGCCTGATATGCTGTGTTCAACTTGCGGTAGTCGAGAGTGCGGTCAAAGGCCACCACCACGGCATCCACGCCTGCAGGGTTGATGACCTCGAGGGGATCCTGGTCGGCATACTCGGGGAGGACGGTAAGGCCATGGCCCCGCAGTTCGTCGCGCAGCGCTTCCTCGCCGATCACATAGAGGCGCAGATGCGGCTCGCTGTGTGCCAGGTGATGGCCCAGCACAAAGCCCGAGGTGATGACGTCGTCGGGCGGGGTGGGAATGCCCAGGCGGGTGAGTTTGGCGGCGTATGCCTCGCGCGGCTCGAGCGGCTTGTTGCTGACAAAGAGGACGCGCTTGCCACGTGCGCGCAGGGTGGCGATGGCCTCCACGGCGCCTGGCAGCGCGGCATTGCCAAGATAAACGGTGCCGTCAAGGTCAAAGACAAAACCATCGACTGGGCGCGGTGCGGGAAGTGCCACGGCGGAACTCCTGAGTTGGGGATGTGGAAGGACTGCACGGGAAGTTGCACAGAAGTGCGCCCTTTGCACACTCTTGCAGCGTGAGTGTAGCACCGGGCGCAGGGGGTGTCAAGGATGAGGAAACTCAGAGATTCCGCGTGACCAACGGCAAAGCGCCGCAGGCGGCCACCACCAACCTACATCTTCTTGCGAATGTCCTCCTGCAGACCAGGACTGAGGTCAGCAATGGTAGCGGATATGAGTGGCGATTGGAGTGGCGATGACCCGAACGATCTCCAGCTCGATGCGCGACGGCAACACTGCAAACCGCCGACGGCTACCACCGAACAGCACCGGAATCTGGTGGATCTGCAACTCATCCAATACGCCGGCCTCAAGCGGTCGCCCTGCCGTGTACGCGCCATGCACCAGCAGATTGCGCTTCCCCACGGCTTTTTACGGGCGCCGGCCCGTGGCCGGCGCCTGCGCTGGAAAAGGTCACTCCGCGCTCACCACAGGACGACCACTGCGCAACATGAATTGATTATGGATGCACTACTTTGGAACGTTGTATCTAATGTGTGTCACCGTGCTGGTTCCACTCACTTCGATCGGTTCGAGATTAAGATTGGGTACTCCCTCAAACAGTCGAACGCCTGCGCCAATGGTTACCGGAGCAATATGTAGCCACAGTTCATCAATGAGGCCAGCCGCCAAATACTGATTTACGGTATTCGCGCCGCCCATAATCTTTACATTTCGATTTCCTGCTGCTTCTTGCGCTTTTGAAAGCGCCGATTCAATGCCGTCAGTCACAAAAATGAACGTCGTTCCGCCTTCCATCTTAATCGATTCTCGCTCCATATGGGATAGCACGAAAACCGGAGCGTGATACGGGGGATTGACACCCCACCACCCTTTCCATTCCTGTGTGTCTCGCCTGTCTTTAGGGCCAAACATATTGCTACCCATAATGAACGCACCTGCATCAAGAATAGCGTCTATTTCTTTCTTGTGTTTATGCTTTTCCGGCTCAGCAAACATCCACCGATCCAGTAAGTCCCAATCGAAATTGTCTCCAAATGGTTTTTCGAAAGTCTGATTCGGACCTGCAGTAAACCCATCAAGGGACAATGCCATTCCGGAGGTAACCTTTATTTTGTTCATATTGTTATTTTGCCGAACTTTCCATTGGAACGTTCTAACGCTTTGGCGGCAAATTCTTCAACTACCTTATCTCTTGCAGTTCATGTTTAGCAAGACTGCCGATTTTTGTCATGACTCGCACTGTACGCTTGCCAAACGGAAGCGCACCATTTGCGAATCATGGGTCCCTTTTCTCTCCATGCACCTAATATTGCATCCGCGCTTGCGCTTACAGACATTTTGCGCAAATGGCCCCACTCTTGCATATGTGGCACACTTGCCGCATGGCTCGCCGCAGCGCCCCAGTCGCCGCGGCATCACTCGATTAGGCGCTGTATCCAGCCAAAGACGCACCCCATTGTGAGCAACGTGCAAACGCACCTTCCCCTGCCCGGAACTGCGCCCAATGCAGGAAACGAAAAAATGTCGCGCGCGCTGCGTCGCCAGTGGCTGCTGGTCGCGCTCGTCTACGCCGCAGGGCTGCTGCTGGGGTGGGCGCTCTTGCGCGCCATTGGGGCGTCCGCATGGCAATGGCTGCTGCCCGCAGCCGGACTGTTGGCGCTGCAGTTGGGGGTCTTCTGGTGGGCGTTGCCACAGAATCACCCTCATAAAAGCCTGACCGCCGCGAGCGGTGCGCCCTGGCCAACGCTGGGCATCGCCAACTGGATGACACTGACACGCGGGCTGCTTGTAGGCCTGCTGGCGGGCTTCGTGCTGATGCCGCTCCCCGCCGGCGCGTGGGCATGGCTGCCGGCCATCCTCTACAGCAGCGAGCGGCTGCTCGACTTCATGGATGGCTATGTGGCCCGGGTGACAGGGCGCGAGAGCCGGCTGGGCTCCACTCTCGACATGGAATTTGACGGGATCGGCATCCTCATAGCCTCGGCGGTGGCGGTGCAAATGGGCAAGCTGCCGCCGTGGTATCTGCTGCTGGGGGTGGCGCGGCCGATCTTCGTGGTGGGGCTCTGGCTGAGGCAGCGCTGGGGCCTGACCGTATACGACCTGCCCCCAAGCAGCCAGCGCCGATTGGTGGCAGGTGTGCAAACCGCCTTCGTCAGCATCATGCTTTGGCCGCCTTTGCCCGCCGACTTGACGCACGTGGCCGCATTCATGTTCGCGCTGCCGCTGACGGCATCCTTTGTGCGCGATTGGCTGGTAGTCAGCGGACGGCTGGATGTGGCAAACAGCGGTTATCAGCTATGGCACACACGCGCCGCCTGGTTGGCGGAGGGGTGGCTGCCCGTGGCCGCGCGCCTGATTGGCGGCGCAGCGGCGATCTGGCTGCTGTGGCAGCGCGTGCCGGGCGCACCGTGGGAGCGTGCCGTTGTCGTCGTGGCGGGTGGCGCGGCGCTGCTCTTTGTGCTAGGCGCGGCCGGGCGGGTGGCGGCGCTGCTGCTGCTGGCCCTTGTGATGGTGGAGGCCACCACCGCCGGCATGAGTACCGTCACGGCGCTGCTGCTGGCCTGCGCCGCACTGGTGCTGCATGTAGGCTCGGGTCGCTTGGGGATCTGGCAGCCTGAGGAGCGGCTCTTTCGCACACCGTTGGGTGCGCCGTCCCCAGCCGGCATGCCCTCCGCGGACGCGGTTCCTGCCTTGTCACGAGGCGCAGAATGACGCGCACGTGGCAAGAGAGTCTGCGCGGCCTGCGCTGGCCTGCGCTTGTCGCGGCGCTGGCGCTGCTCTGGTTCAGCCTGCGCAGTGTCAACCGCGCCGATGTATGGGCGCAGCTGCGCACCCTGGATGTGGCGGATCTGACGATCCTGGCGATTGCCAACCTCGCCGTGCTGGCCACATTCAGTGCACGCTGGTGGATTCTGCTGCGCGCGCAGGGCTACACGCTGCCCTACCACAGCCTGATGGGCTACCGGCTGGCTGCCTTTGCCGTGAGTTACTTCACACCCGGCCCACAGTTCGGCGGCGAACCGCTGCAAGGCTACGCCGTAACGTCGCGCCATGCTGTGCCCGCGCCCGCGTCGGCGGCGGCCGTGCTGCTTGACAAGGCGTTTGAATTGATTGCCAGTTTCATCTTTCTTGTGAGCGGGCTGCTGCTGGTGGTGGAGCCGGGGCTGTTGCCAGGTGGGATGCGCGGGCCGCTGCTGGCTTCGGGCGTCGCTCTGTTGCTGCTGCCGGGCGCACTGGTTGCGGCGCTGGCTGCGGGCAGGAGGCCCATTTCGGGGGTCTGGGACGCCGCAGCGAAACAGTGGGCGCGACTGCGCAGGCAACGCGCCACCACCACATACACGCTGGGGCGCGCCTACAACGCGGTGCGCGCGGCCGAAGTGCAGAGCACTTCACTTTGCCGCAGCCACCCGGCGTGGTGGGCCGCAGCGGGCGGGGCCACGCTCCTCACCTGGGTGGCGCTGATGGCCGAGTTCTGGCTGATGGCGAGTATTCTGGGGCTGGGACTGAGCGTTGGCCAGGCGTTGATTGCCCTGCTGGCTATGCGCTGGGCGACGCTGCTGCCCCTGCCCGCCGGGCTGGGCGCGCTCGAGGCCAGCCTGATCTTTGCGATGCAGGCGCTGGGACTGGATGCCGCCCTCGGTCTGAGCATGGCACTGCTGATTCGCGCGCGCGATCTGCTTCTGGGCATCATGGGCATGTGGCTTGCCGCGGGGCTGCTGCGCCGCCGCAAGCAGGAGCATAGCGTCGTGCCGGCGCCCGTTGCACCCAATGAGGCGTAACAAACCAGTCGATAGAAGAAGGCGGGAACGACGGAAGAGAGTTTCTACCTCCGTAATTCCCGCCTTTTATGCGCACCGCGCTTCGACTTCCTACTGCGCGCGCGCGGTGAATTCGACGCGAATGCCCAGCTCGTCGCCCACAGTGAGCGTGTTGGCGAAGGAAGGCGGATCAATGCCGAAGTCACTGATGAGCGCATTCGTGTGCGCCACGCCGGTGAGGGTGTCGCCAACCAGCTTCGCCGTCACATCAAACGTAACGGTCTTTGTGACCTCGCGTACGGTGAGATCGCCCGTCAACTTGAAGCTGACTTCCTCGCCCTCGGTGTAGGTGGCGGGAGCGCCCTCAATGGCCGTGGCAACGAAGGTGGCCTCGGGAAACTCGTCAAAGCGCGGGCCATCCGTGCGAATCCAGTTGTCGCGGTTCCTGCGGTCAGTCGCAAGCGTATTCATTTGTACGGTAAAGCTGTTGCTGCCCAGCGCGGCTGACAGGTCGTCAAGATTCAGTTCAAGTTGACCACTGATCTGCTGCGTACTGCCTTCAACATCGTTGAAGCCTGCATCAATTCCCAGCTTGGCGAGCGCGCCGGCGAAGAACTCTTCACTCACTTCATAGACGGCGCGTGATTCCTCGGGGACGATGACGAAGACGCGCTGGCCGCCCACCGGGTTGCCTGCGGTTGCGGCGTCAACGGCCGGTGCTGCTTCAGCGGGCGCTGCTTCGGCAGGCGCGGGGTCGGCAGGCGCACTTGTAGCCGCAGCCGGTGCTGCGGCGGCAGGCTCGGCGGGCGCTGAAGGCGCACCGCACGCGCTGATGAGCGCGGCGATGACAAGCACAAAGAGCGGGTAAAGCAGGAACGGTCGGTGCATGGGTTGGCTGGACTGCATGGCATCTCTCCTCGGAGCGGTGTCGGGAGCGCGGACAAGGTTACGCGCAAGCGTGATGGCGCGCTGGCCGCAATTCTATACAGGCAGAGCCGTGTGGTCAGTAAGGCGCGTCGCAAGATGCGTCAATCGCCCTGCGTGGCCTGCGCCTGCTGGGCAGGGAGTGCGCCGTCGGGCAGCCAGGGGGGCAGTGCAATTTGCCCATCGCCGAATTGCTCGGTAAGTACGCGCATAAGCAGCGAGTAGATGCCTTCGTGGTGGAGGGCCGTCTCCATACTCTTCACGCCCAGGCCGGGCGTAAAGCCGTATGGCCCAAAGGCGTCGACAAGCGCGGGGTTGCGGCTGATGACGTGGATGGGCGTCTCCCAACCATCGTCGCGGCGCGAAACGGCGGGCGGCTGGTGATCGCCCACGAGGATGAAAAGACTGTTCTCATCGCCCTGCGTCTCGATCAGGCGCGTGAGCATTTCGAGTTCGTACGTGATGGCGCGCATGTAGTGCTGGCGGCGCTGGCTGTGCTCGATGGCGTCGGGATCGACAGCCACATCTTCGGCGGCGACGGGGTTGGCGAGTGTGCGCCAGTCGTCAACCAGGCTTGGCAAGGGCGTCCACGGATAGTGCGAATTCTGGGTGATGGTGAAGAGGAAGAGGGGTTGGTTACTCTGCGCCTTGAGGCTCTCGATGGCGCGGTTGAGCGTGTACTGGTCGGCGGGCGCTGGGCCCCAGCCGTAGCCGACGCCGTTGTAGTCGAGGTCATCGTGGCGGAAGAGGATGTCGGCGCCATAGAAGCGGCTGATGCGCTGCCAGGCCACCTCGCCAAAGTTGTCATCCAGCGCCGAAAGCCAGGCAAATCGATAGCCCTGGTTATTCAGGGTCCGCCCCAGGCTTGGATAGGTGTCCACCTGGTATTTGTTGAGCAGTGAAAGATATTGGGGCTGGTTGTCAATGTGCACCCCCAGCAGGGCACTGGTGTAGGCCAGCCACGAGCCGCCTCCCCACATGGGCGAAATGCTGAGTGATGAGACGCTGTGCCAACCATTCGCAGCCAGGTCGCCCTCAAGCCTGCGCAGGAGCACCATATAGGCGGCGCGGTAATCGGGGCGCTTGTAGAGGACGCTGCCGTAGGACTCCACGAAGATGAGGTAGACGTCGGGCGGATTAGCAAGCACGGCGGGCGGATAGGCGTATACCGCCTGCACCTGGGCGTCATCAAACGAGAGGACGTCGTTGCGCAGTGCCCCGGATGCGGCGATGTTGCGCTCGATCTTGTAGCCCAGGCTGCTCGTCACCATCTCGGCGCGAGCGGTGTAGAACTGGAAGCGGACGAGCGCGACAACGCAGAGCAGCGCGGCTGCGGCAATGAGCGCACTGCTTGCGCGCCCGCGTCGTAGCGCGGCCCCTGCAGAAAAGAGCGCACTGAGCAGCAAGAGAGTGATGGCCAGCCCCGCAGCCAGCGCGAGCAGGCCGGCGGCGCCAAGCAGCCAGATGTTGCCAAGGTTCTCGAGCAGAAAGGGCAGATTGTCGCGCGCAAGCTGCCATTGGCTGTAGAAGTTGGGCTCAAGCAGCCAGACGGAGAGCATGACCGCTTCATAGATGGCATAGACCAGCGCCAGCAGGTAGACAAGCGTGATGAGCGTGCGCAGGGACCGGCCGCGCAGCCGTGGCGCCCACACCCACGCCGCGGCCAGCAGCGTAAACTCAATTGAGAGCCGGAGAGGGTCCACCCCATCGCGCCAGACAAAGAAGCGACTAAAGGCCATGCGCCAGCCGTCGCCGAGGAGGGGTGCGGCCGGTGCTTGCATGTCGCGACCCAGCAAGTAGAGGGGCAGGAAGAGGAGCAGGTTGAGCGCCACGAACGCTGCCCAAAAGGTGAGATTCGGGAGACGCACGAGACTCGCGTTCAGGCGCTGGCGGAATAGTGTCAAGGTCATGCAACTCGACGTGAACGTGTGCGCAGGCACGGAGCGCGCAGTTCAGCGATTGTAACCGGGGCGAGCCCGCTTGCCAACTCGCCGGCACGCGGCCGCAGTGTGGGTCGTCGACGTGTTGGGCGTGCAGCCGCCCATCCTCGGCGCGGTTTCGCTGGTCGCCTCCTCTGTGTCGAACATTGGCTGTTCCTGCGCGCGAAATTGGGGATTGACAACCACTATTCTGGCGCGTATACTTTCTTGCGGAAAGCAAGATACCTCACTTGCGTAAGGCCTGACAGCAAGGCCACTCTGTTTCGTCTCACAGCCACCCGCCACAATTGATGCACCTTGCCGGACTGCACAACGCATAGCCGCACCTGGGCGCTGCCGCGTCTATGTCCGCTGCTGGACCTTCGGCATCCGCAACGCTGCACTTTTCGTTTGTCAACGCAGTTTGTGTACGCAATGCGTGCACGCTGTGGACGCCCTGCCATGAGTCATACCGGTGATACAACGCTATTGCGGCGCGTGAATGCCTCCGCCGTGCTCGAACTGCTGCACGCCGAGGGGCCGATTGCGCGCGCCGAAATGGCGCGCCGCCTGCAGCTCTCGCCGGCGACAATCACGCGGATAGTGGCCGGGCTGATTGAGAGCGGCGTGGTGGTCGAGCACAGCGCGGGCGATTCAACAGGGGGCCGCCGCCCCACGCTTGTAGAACTGAATGCGCGCGCCAGCCTCATCATCGGCGTCTATGTGGGCGGACAGACCGTGGCAGGCGCTCTGGCGGATCTCAACGGGGCAATTCTGCGCCGCCATGCGCTGCCAACGCTGCCCGGCGATGCGGGCGTTGCACAGGTAGCTGCCGTGGTGCGTGCCCTGGTCGTCCAGGCGCAGGCGATGGGCGTGCCCGTGCGCGGCGTGGGCGTGGGCGCGCCGTCGGTGGTGCACTACCCCGATGGCGTGGTGGCGCTTGCACCCAGCCTGGGCTGGCGCGACCTTCCCTTGCAGAAGTTGTTGCATGAGGCCACCGGCCTGCCGGTGATTGTGGAGAACGAGGTCAATCTGATTGCGTTGGGCGAGGCATGGCGCGGGGCCGGGCAGGGCATTGATGCGCTCGTCTGCCTCTCGCTGGGAGCAGGCATTGGTGCGGGGATTGTGCTCAACGGCCGGCTCTACCGCGGGGCGCATCATGCCGCCGGCGAGGTGGGCTATGTGATTCCCGGTGAACGCTTTCTGGGCCGCATCTACGATGTCTACGGTTGCCTGGAAGGGTTGGCAGGCTACGAGGGCATTGTGCAGCGGGCGCGGCTGCGTCTGGCCAGCGCCCAGAATGGTGCGCAGCAGTCCATACTGGCCGGGCGCACCCTGGCAGTGGATGACGTCCTTGCCGCCGCGCGCGCCGGTGATGCGCTGGCCTGCGCCGTCATCGACGAAACGGTAGACTACTTGACGATTGCGCTGGCCAACCTGGCCTGCGTGATTGACCCGCAGCGCGTCATCATCAGCGGCGAACTGGCTGCCCACGGCGATCTCTTCCTGGAGCCAATTCGCCGTCGGCTTGAGGGATTGCTGCCTGTTCTCCCCGAGGTGGTGCTCTCGGAAATGCAACTCGATGCGCCGATTCTGGGCGCGGTGATCACGGCGCTGCGCGAGACGTCGGGCGCCGTGGAAGTGATGTTTTCCCGGGCCTAACCCATTCCGCTGCACTCGCACGCGAGTGCTTGCTCCGCTGCAAGGACATTGCCATGGATAAAGAGTCGATTGCCCAGCCTGAAGCGGCGCAAACCGCCCAGAAAAACTCGTCATCGCCCGTGATTGTTGTGGAGGATGCCTCCAAGGTCTTCGAGAGCGCCCGTGGCCCCGTGCATGCGCTGGACAACTTCTCCATGACGGTGGACAAGGGAGAATTCGTGAGCATTGTAGGGCCCAGCGGCTGCGGCAAGAGCACGCTGCTTTGGGCCATGGCGGCACTGTGGCCGCTGACCGGGGGAAGCATCTCGATCGGCGGGCGCGAAGTCACCGGCACGCGGCGCGATGTGGGCATGGTCTTCCAGAGCGCGAATCTGCTGCCGTGGCGCAACCTGGAGGAGAACATCAAGTTCCCCTTCGAGATCATGCATGAGCAACCCGCCAAGGCGCAGGCGCGCATCGACGAGCTGATCCGCCTCACCGCGCTTACGGGTTTCGAGCGCCACTTTCCCCAGGAACTTTCGGGCGGGATGCAGCAGCGTGCTTCGATTGTGCGTGCACTCTCGTATGACCCTGACGTGCTGCTGATGGACGAGCCTTTCGGCGCACTGGATGCATTTACGCGCGACGAGATGAACGTCATGCTGCTCGACATCTGGGAGGCGTCGCACAAGACGATTGTCTTTGTGACTCACCAGATTCCCGAAGCGGTCTACCTTTCGGACCGCATCTACGTGATGACGCCGCGGCCAGGGCGCAACTCACGCGTCTTCAAGATCGACCTGCCCCGCCCGCGCCCCCTCTCGATTACGAATGAGCCCCACTTCTTCGAGATTGTGGCCGAAATCCGAGGCACAATCTACGGCAATGTGGCGCGCGCCGAAGAAGGTGGCGAGTACGAGATTGACCGCTTTGCACACTAAACCGATCACACTGCGCACTTTGGGTCTTGTACGCCAGGGCACACGGAGCGCAAGGACGCACGGCACAGCAACGGCAGGAGGAAACGCATGGCAGAGATGACAACAACCAAAAGTTCCGACAGTGACAAGATTTCGCTCAAGGATGAAGGCTTCATGGACTGGTCGGCGCTCACCTCGGTCACGGTGGGGCGGGCGCAGGCGGGCATCATTGCGGCCGTAGCCGTGGCGGTGATCCTGGGGCTGGAACTGGCCGTGCGCGCATTTGCGATTCCCCAGTATGTCTTCCCCGCGCCCAGCGCGATTGGGGCTTCGCTGGTGCAGAACTTCCCCACCATCTGGCCCCACCTGCTGGTCACGCTGCAGGAATTGGGCATGGGCTATGCGATTGGTGCGAGCATCGGTATTGTGCTGGCGGCCGTGATCACCCAGTTTCCCTTTGTGGAGAAGGTGATCACCCCCTACATCCTCGTGCTGGTGATGACGCCGGCCGTGGCGCTGGTGCCGCTGCTGATTCTGCGCTTTGGCTTTGGGATGACGCCACGCATTATTGCGATTGCGCTGGCCGTGGGGCCTATGGTGATGATCAACGCTTCCACCGGCTTTCGCCGCACCGACAACGCCAAGATCGCGCTCGCGCGCTCGTATGGCGCCAGCACGCTGCAGATCTTCACCAAGGTGCGTTTCCCGCTGGCGCTGCCCATGATCATTGTGGGCCTCATGGTGGGGGCCATCTTTGGGCTGGTGACGGCGGTAGGCGCCGAAATGGTGGGCGGTGGCATGGGACTTGGCACACGCCTTACCTACTACTCGTCGCTGGCGCGCATGGCCCCCTTCTTTGCGGTGATTATCATCATCGCCACCATCGGCATTCTGGCGTACGTACTCTTCTACTTTGTGGGCAAGAAGTGGGCCAGTTGGGAGGCGTAGCCGCTGCGCAGACCCGTTATTTGACGCAAGGACGCAAGGACGCAAGGACGCCAGGAAACGCAAGGCAGGACGCAAGGAAAAGCAACACGACACAACCATGCGAGGCTTTTCCTGTTGTCTCCTTTTGTTTCCGCCTTTTCTGCGTACAGGTGGTATTGCCGCTCGCCACGACGGTGTGGCGGGCGTGAAGGATGCAAATGCAGGTCCGAGGAGGTTCAGCGTGTATCTAAGGAGACGAACCATGAAGCGGATCGTACTGGTTGGAATGTTGATCTTTACCCTGCTGCTGGCTGCATGTGTTGCACCGGTGGCGCCTGCGAGTGAAGCGGCGCCGGCGGCGGCTGGTGAGGCTGCAGCTGCGGCCCCCGCCGAATTGCAGAAGATTGTGTGGGTGTCGCCGCGTGGCTCCCTCGAGGTGATGGACGACGTCAACCTCTGGGTGGCGCAGGAATTGGGTTACTTTGCAGAACTGGGTCTGGATGTTTCGCTCGAGCCCGGCCCGCTGGAAGCGCTGGCTGTGACCAAACTGGTGGCCGAAGGACAGGCCGACGTGGGTTACCCCTCGCCCGGCGTGCTTCTTGCCAGCCTGGATGCGGGCATGCCCCTGGTTCAGCCCTGGGAAATGATGCTGGGGCAGACCTTCAACTTCGCCGTCCAGAAGGGCAGCGACATCAAGACCGTGCAGGATCTGGCCGGCAAGAAGATATCGCTCGGCTCCGAAGGCTGGCGGGTAATCGTTGACCCGATTCTGGTGGAAGCGGGTGTTGATCCTGCCTCCGTGGAGTACGTCAACGCGGGCAACCAGTGGGCGCAGGCTGTGGCCGCAGGCGAGGCGGATGCCGCACTGGGATGGCGTGGCCTGACGCCGCAGTGGACGGCCGTGGGGCTGGATTTTGACTACATTTTCGGCACCGACTTCTCCAAGCACCCGTCGAACGGCTACGTGATTCGCGCCGCTGACCTGGAGGATCCGGCCATGCGCGACATGTGGGAGAGGTTCTTCCGCGGCAACGCCATGGGCTTTGAGTTCACACGCCTCAATCCCCGCGCGGCTGCGCAAATTGTCTACGAGAAGTTCCCCGCCATTCAGGAGCAGATGACACCGCAGCTCGCCTATGATTCCATGGTGGAGTTGACCGACCTCTATCTGCAGTCATGGAAGAATGGCGAGGGCTATGGCTACAATGATGTGGCCAACTGGCAGGCGTACATCGATGCCGTCTACGGGCTGGGACAGATTACAACAAACTACACGGCCGATCAGGTTGTCACCAACGAACTGATTGAGGCCGCCAACACCTTCGACGCCGAGCGCGTGGCTGCTGATGCCGCCGCCTATGAACTGAACGACGACTGGGCCGCGCTGCCCGCAGATTCTCCCTGGAGCGAATAGCACCTGGTGTTACCTGCGGGGGGCGGGCGCGCATACTGCCCCCCGCAGGCCTTTGCGGCGAGCGCCCATCTACTCACAATGACGCACCATGCAAGGAGCATTGCGCATGAAGTTCAACATTGGTGGACACACAAACAGCTATCACACTCACACGCTGGATGAAGCGCTGGAAGGCATTGCCGCAGCCGGCTTCAAATATGTGGAACTTTCAGCCGTGGAGGGGTGGACCGAACACGTCCCACTCGAGCCTAGCGATGGCGATCTCGCCGACCTCAAGGCCAAGCTGGCGCGCCTGGGTCTCACGCCGCTCTCGCTCTCGGGCCACTCCGACCTGACGACGGCACACGGGCTGGAAGTCGCCCGCAAGGCGGTTGACCTGTGCGTGCGCCTGGGCGTCTCACTGCTCAATACGGCGATAGGCGGCCACTACAGCGAAGACGAGAACAAGGAGGCCTTCATGAGCAATATTCATGAGCTGGCCGACTACGCCGCGCTGCGCCACATTAACGTGGGGCTGGAAGTGCACGGCGACATCATGGCTACGGCAGCGCTATCCGTGCCGATTATGCAGGAGATTGGACGCGGCAATGTGGGCATCAACTATGACACGGCCAACTGCATCTTCTATGGCGGCGTGCAGGCAGTGGATGACCTGCGCACGGCCGCACCCCACCTCGTCAGTGTTCACCTCAAGGACAAAGTTGGCGGCTTGAAGGTGTGGAACTTTCCGGCCGTGGGCGAAGGCGAGGTGGACTTTGCGGCCATCTTCGGCGTTCTTGAAGAGATCGGCTACACGGGCCCGCTGAGTGTTGAGATTGAGTTCCAGGGCGATCCCTTCCCGCCGCTGGAGGAAGTGAATCGATCGATGGCCGTATCATTCCAGACGCTGCACGCGCTGGGCGTGGTCTAGGTCAACGTCGGGCGCGCTGCGCGGCGCAAGTGCCGGGGCCGGCGTGCACAAACGGAGGAAAGAGGCAATTATGCTGCGAGTTGCCGTCCTGGGTTCCGGCTTCATGGGAGGGACGCACGCGCGCGCGTTTGCGGCTCTGCCCGATGTAAAGGTGGTGGGTGTCTCGTCGCGCAGCGCCGAAAAAGCGGGCGCGCTGGCCGCTACCGTGGGCGCGCAGCCCTTTGACGACGCCCTCGCGCTCGCCACCCACGCCGACGTGGACGCCGTGAGCATCACGCTGCCCACCTATCTGCACGCAGAATATGCCGTGGCCGCGCTCAAAGCGGGCAAGCACGTCCTGCTGGAGAAGCCCATGGCGCTGACGTTGGAAGAATGCGACGCCATCAGCGCCGCCGCGGCGCAGAGCCGGGGCATCCTCATGCTCGCGCACGTGCTGCGCTTCTGGCCCGAATACATTGCCGTGGCTGATTTGGTGCAGAGCGGCGCGCTGGGCAAGCCACAGTCGGCCATGGCGTGGCGACACCTGACGCACCCGGCCTGGGCCGACTGGTTCAACGACGCGTCACTCTCGGGCGGTGAGGTGCTGGACCTGCACATTCACGATCTGGACGCGCTGAACTGGCTCTTCGGCGCACCTGCTTCCATCTACGCACGCGGCACGCGCGGCCCCAGCGGCGGCTTCGATCACGCGATTTCGCTGCTGGCCTACAACGGCGTCAACGCGATTGCCGAGGGAACTTCGCTCATGCCCGCAGGCTATCCCTTCAGCATGCTGCTCACCGTGCGCTGCGAGGGAGGCGTGATCGAGTATGTGCTGCGCGCCGGGGGCGAGCAGGTGGATTCGGCCGACGCCGGGCAGAACAGCCTGCTCGTCTACAGGCCGGGCCAGCCGCCGCAGCCCCTTGCCTGCACGCCCGGCGACCCCTATGCGCTCGAAATCACTGCCTTCGTGCGGGCGGCGCAAAGCGGCGTTGCCCCCGCCAACGGCACGCCCGCACAAGGGCGCCTGGCCGTTGCCACCGCATTGGCGGCCCGCCGTTCTATCGAAACCGGCGCCGTAGTTACCGTGTAAACTGAACGACAAAATCTCAACGCAAAACCGCACAGACTCAACGACAACATCTCAGCGCAAAGGCGCAAAGAAACGCAAAGGAAAAGCAAAGCAGCAACATGTTGGTGGTTTTCCTTTGCGCTCCTTTGCGGTTTTGCGCTGAGATGTTCATCAGGAGGTTGCCATGCGCGAATTTGACCATGTGGGTATTGTCACTGATGAGAAGCAGCCCGGAGAGATGTGGGTGGAGGCGACGCGCGTCTGGGTCACGGACCCCAGCACGCACCCCTACAAGATTGAGCACCTGCGCTACGAGCCGGATTCGCCCGTAACCAACGAGGTGCGCACGCTGCCGCACATCGCCTTCCGCGTGCCCGCACTGGAGCCGGAGATGGAGGGTCTGCCGATTCTGCTGGGGCCCTTCAACGCCAACGAAAACGTGCGCGTGGTCTTTGTGCTGCGTGACGGCGCCGTCTACGAGTTTATGGAGAGCAGCAAGGGCGCGCACTGGCACGAGGCGAGTCACTAACGACTGATTACCAATGATCAATGATTCTTGATCATTAAGGCACCACCAATCCTCTTATGCCACACATCGCCTTCGCCGTTTGTGCACACCCGGATGATATCGAGTTCATGATGGCGGGCACGCTGCTGCTGCTGCGCAACGCGGGCTTTGCCATCCACTACATGACACTGGCCGACGGCGCGTGCGGCAGCATGACCATGGACGCCACGACCACGGCGCGGGTGCGCCGCGAGGAGGCGATGGCGGCTGCTGCCTCTGTGGGCGCGACCTACCACGAGAGCATTTGCCCCGACCTGGAGATCGTATACGACTTGGCCCTGTTGCGGCGGCTGGCGGCCGTCATGCGCGAGGTAGCGCCGGAGATTATCCTGACGCACCCGCCCGCCGACTACATGGAAGACCACATGAACACCTGCCGGCTCGTGCTCACCGCGGCCTTTGCGCGTGGTATGCCCAATTTCGTCACCGAGCCTCCCACAGCGCCTGTGGAGCAGCCGGTCACGGTCTACCACGCGCAGCCCTACGGCCTGCGCGATCCGCTGGGCCGGCCGGCGCCATGCGATTTCTACGTGAACACAGGCAGCGTGCTGGCAGAGAAGCGCGCCATGCTCGCCTGTCACCGCAGCCAGAAAGAGTGGCTCGACGCCAGCCAGGGCATTGACGCGTATTTGACGCATATGGAAGAGATGGGCCGCGCCGCCGGCGCGCACTCCGGTGCGTTTACCTATGCCGAAGGGTGGACGCGCCACCTGCCGCAGGGCTACTGTGCGGCCGACGCCAACCCGCTGCGCGCCGCGCTGGCCGAGCTAACGGTCGAAGCGGAAAAACGTTGACACACAGAGCGTATGTCGCTGCGGCTGAAACCGCCGCATTCACCTATCGCCTCGCGTCCCTGATCAACGGCGTCTAAAACCGCCGCCACGAATTGACAAGGAGTATGGCATGCGTCCCGTGAGCAAGATTGCACCAGGGTGGTGGGATTACACCACACTGGACCGAGAGATTCTGGACGACGCCGCGCGCCTGCAGGCCGACGATCTGCTCGGTCTCAGCCGCCCGGGCTTTCAGGTTGTCTTTTACGACACGGTGGAGGACTTCTACCTTGCCGAGGCGCTGGAGTACATCAACGCCTGGCAGCAGGCGACGCCCGAGCAGCCCGCGGGCATTTGCGGGCCCGTTGGCCCCACAGAGCAACTGCCGCTGGTGGCGCGCCTCGTCAATGCGCTGGAAATCGACCTCACACACGCGCACTTCTGGGGCATGGATGAGTGGGTGCTCGACGGCAAGGCCGCGCCGATTGACTTCCCGCTTTCCTTTGCGCGCGCCGACATGGAGCTCTGTTTCAACCGCATTCGCCCGGAGCTGCGCATGCCGCGTGAAAATATCCACTTCCCCAGCGAGGAGCCCAGCGCCTACATTGCCAGTTGGGACCAAGCCCGCTGCGTGGTCATGCAGGGCGGCCAGGGTGAAGTCAAGCACTGGGCCTTCAATGATCCGCCCAAGCGCGCAGGCGAGTGGACAGAGAACCCGCCGCCTTCTTCCTGGTTCCGGGCGTTGACGACGCGCGTTGTGGATCTGCACCCCATGACGCTGATGCAGAATGCGCGCACGTCAGGTGGAGGCGTGGTGCAGAATGTGCCGGATCGGGCCATCAGCGTGGGGGCGATGGAGACATGGCGCGCCGAGAAGGTCTCCATCTGGCACGCGGGGCAGCACGACAACGCCTTTGGCATGCGCCTGACAACGCTTATGATTGGCAAGCAGATCGTGGACACTTCCGTGCCCATGTCGTTGCTGGCCGAGCACCCCAATGTGCAATTCAACTTCCTGCGCAGCGGTATCGGGACGACGGCAGCGGAGATGCACTAACAGCGGGGAGTGGGGAGTAGGCAGTGGGCAGTGGGGATCAGGCAGTGGAATGTCGACTCAGCACCCCCACTCTCCACTCTCCACTCTCCACTCCCCACTGCCCACTCCCTACTCCCCACTGCCTACTCCCCACTGCCCACTCCCCACTCCCCACTGCCCACTCCCCACTGCCCGTTGTTCAAGGAGAAGCCACCATGCCGATGACGGAGTGGGAACGCTACAGCGCAGTGTGCGCAGGGCAACTGCCCGACTGCGTGCCCGTCAGCCCCTTCGTGATGACCTTTGCGGCGCGCTTTGCGGGCGTGACCTATCAGGCATTCAGCCGCTACGGCGAGGTGATGGCCGAGGCGCAACTGAAAACGCACGCGCGCTTTGGCTATGACGGCGTCTATGTCGGCTCCGACGCGGTGCGCGAGGCCGAGGCCGTGGGTGCACCCGTCTACTGGCAAGAGGACGAGGTGCCTGGTTCGGTAAGTGACGACGTGCTGCTCGTGACCACGGGGGACATCAAGAAGCTGCGCCTGCCCGATCCCCTTGGCCCCAACCGCATGCACGAGCAGATCAAGGCCATGCGCATCATGCAGGATGAGCTGGGCGCTGATGGCCTCGTCTGGGCATGGGTCGAGGCCCCCTTCCAGGAGTCATCGATGCTGCGCGGCATCAGCACGTTGATGACCGACCTCTACGAGAACAAGGCCTTTGTGCACGAGCTCATGCGCTTCAGCACCGAGATGGAACTAGCCTATGGGCTGGCGCAAATTGAGGCCGGTGCGCGTATTATAGGTGTTGGCGATGCGATTGCGTCGCTTGCTTCCCCGCGCCACTATGCCGAATTCAACCTGCCCTATATCGTGGAGTTGATCGCCGGGCTGCGCAAAGCCGGGGCAATCGTCAAGTACCACGCCTGCGGGCGCACGGCGGCACTCCTGCCCCTTTTTGCCCAGTTGGGGGCCGATATCCTCAATCTGGATTCGCTGGTTGAACTGGCCGAAGCGCGCCGCATTCTGGGCGATGCGCTGGTCATCAAGGGCAACATCGATCCCTCTGGCGTCATGCTGCAGGGCACACCGGAGGAGGTGCGGGCAGCTGCGCGCCGCTGCATGGATGATGCCGGACGCAATGGGCGCCTTATCCTCAGCCCAGGCTGCGAACTACCGCGCGATACGCCCCATGCCAACCTCGAGGCGTTGATTGACGAAGCGCGCACCTACGGGCGCTATACGCCGCACGGTCTGGCCGGTGCGTGATCCCACATTTGCCATTCCCGATGGACTTCACCAACCCATTCTGTTGTGCGCACAAGGAGGATTTACCCATGAATCTGAAGCGAACTATCGTTTTCTTGCTTGTCGCTGTGATGGTGCTCGCGGGTTGCGCTGCACCGGTAGCCGCACCCGCTGGTGGCGCGGCTGCGCCCGCCGAGCAGACGCCGCTGCGCGCGATCTTCATGAAGCAGGCGGGCTATCAGCAGTCGGACATCGAGGCGATTACGGCCGAGTTTGAGGCCGCCAACCCCAATGTCAACGTGGAGCTTGAATTTGTGGAGTACGAAGCGCTGCATGACAAGATTGTCACCACGGCCACGTCGGGCGCAAGCACCTATGACGTGGTGCTGGTGGACTGCATCTGGCCGGCCGAGTTTGCTGCGGCCAACTTCATTCTCGACGTGACCGACCGCATCTCCGACGACGTGCGCGCAGACATCTGGCCGGGCGCGCTCGAGTCGGTCTCCTACCAGGGCAAGCTCTACGGCATGCCGTGGCTCAACGATGTGCTCTATCTCTACTACAACAAGGACTTGCTGGCCCAGGCGGGCTTCGATGCGCCGCCCACCACATGGACGGAACTGCAGGAGATGGGGCTTGCGGCCAAGGAGCAGGGCCTTGTCGACTATCCCTTCATCGAGTACTTCCGCCAGGAAGAGGGGCTGACAATAGCCTATGCATATTATCTCTTCGCCCATGGCGGTGACTTTTTCAACGAAGATGGCTCGCCCGCCTTCAACGGTCCCGAAGGACTGGCCGCGCTGCAGTGGATGGTGGACGGCATGAACAGCGGGCTGATCAACCCGGCGTCGCTCGAGTCCACCTATGAGGAAGTGCGTCGCACCTTCTCGCAGGGCGAAGCACTCTTCGCCGTCAACTGGGCCTATCAGTTGAACCTGGCCAATGACCCGGCCGAATCGCAGATCGCGGGCAACGCGATTGTCAACCTGATACCGGGCGAGGTGGAGAAGAGCGCCACCATTAACGGCGGCATGGGGCTGGCGATCATGCAGGGCTCCGAGAATCCTGAGGCGGCGTGGAACTACATTCAGTTCCTGTCGAGCAAGGACGTCCAGAAGCGCTATGCACAGAATGCGCTGCCCATCTGGATTTCGCTCTTTGATGACCCCGAGATGCAGGCAGCGCAGCCTGAGGTGGCGCGTACACAGAACTTCGTCGATGTTTCCAAGCAGCAGTACGAGTTCCTGCGCAACCGCCCGGCCGTCCCCTTCTACTCGGAAATGTCCAAGATCATGTCGCTGGAGGTGCAGAGCGCGCTGACAGGCGTGAAGACACCCGAGCAGGCGCTGACGGATGCAGAAACGGCAGTGGCCAAGCTGGTGGAAGAGTACAAGTAGCCTCAACGCTTTTGCAGGTTCCGGTGCATGGCCGGGCGTGCGGGGCCTTGCACTGCGTCACATTGCGCGGTACAACTGCTTTGGCTTCGTTCACGCCTTAGCCCATAACACATGAGCACAAACACTACGCCTTCCGCGCCGCCAGCCAAGAACCACCACGCCGGATACCTGATGCGCGAGCGATGGCTGGCGTGGCTGCTGATCCTGCCCTCGTTTGTGGTGGTCTTTGCACTCATCCTCGTGCCCATGGTGCGCGCCTTCTGGATGAGCCTGCACCGCATCAACCTCAAGCAGCCGGCGCTGGGGCAACCCTTCATCGGCCTGGGCAACTACAGTGATGTGTTCCAGGACCCCAACTTCTGGGCCACGATCAACCGCACAATGTACTTCCTCGTTGTCTCGGTGCTGGCGGAGGTGATCCTCGGCGTGCTGGTGGCGCTGCTGCTCAACCAGCAATTCCGCGGGCGCGGGCTGCTGCGCGCGATTGTGCTCATCCCCTGGGCGCTGCCTGTGACCATTGACGCGATCATGTGGTTGTGGATTGTGAACCCGAGCTATGGCGCGCTCAACAGCCTGCTCTGGCAGGTGGGCCTCATCGACCAGTATCAAACGTGGCTCAGTTCACCCACCAGCGCGATGAATGTGGTGATTCTGGCCGACGTCTGGAAGGTGACGCCGCTGGTGATTCTGCTGACGCTGGCGGGGCTGCAAACGATTCCGCCCACGCTCTACGAGGCGGCACGCGTGGACGGCGCCGGTGCCTGGCGCGGTTTTTGGGGCATTACGCTGCCGCTGCTGCGGCCAACGCTCGCGATTGTGCTTGTGATCCGCTCGATGGACGCCTTCCGCGTCTTCGACATCATTTACATCATGACGGCGGGCGGCCCTTCGGACGGTACAAAAGTCATTTCGTACTACACCTACATCGAAGCTTTTTCTTTCCTGCGCATGGGGCGAGGGGCTGCGCTGGCGTACATTATTACGCTGGCGGTCGGGCTGATGGCGTGGCTTTACATCAAGCTGATCAACCGCGAAACCGAGTATTGATCATTGAAGATTGAAGATTGAAGATTGATAACTGAGTCGTGGCAGGCATTGGGCGTCTGCCCAAGTAGTGCATCGCGCAAGTCTGTGGACATTTCGTAGCGGCGGCTTGAGCCGCCGGACTCACCAATGCAGCCGCGCCACATGAGAACGGCGGCCGGTGAGTGCTGACCAATTGTTTCGATATTGGTGACTCGGCTCGTCAGGCCACCG
>CAYJNV010000045.1:0-20162 GCA_964370975.1 uncultured Caldilineaceae bacterium
TCTAGGTGCGACGCGCGGCGGTGCAGCGCTCTCTCCTGCGCTGCACAGCCGCGTCCCCTCATGTCAGCAAGGAGACCGGCGGCACATCTCCTTGCTGACCGGCCCTTGCACGGGGCATAGTCCGCCCCATCATGCGTGCCACTAAACTCGAGGAACCTGTTATGTCTTCCAGCACAATGACAGCGCCCGGAGGCTCCGGCATGCGCAAATCTGCCGGGCGTTTCTTTCGCTCGCGCACAACAACGCTGCTGCTGATTAACCTGGTCGTAGCCGCTGTCCTCGCCATCTTGCAGCCCCGCTTTCTCGACATTGAAAACCTGAGTTCCATGCTCATGGGCATGACCTACGACCTGCTCATGGCGATGGGTATGACGCTCATCCTGATCCTGGGCGGCATCGACCTCTCCGTCGGCTCGGTGCTGGGCTTGACAGGCGTCGTCGTTACCATGCTGCTGAGCAACCACATTGCCTCCAGCGCGATTCCCGTGCCGCTGGCAATGCTGGCGGGCCTGGGCGTGGCGGCAGCCTGCGGCGCCATCAATGGCTTTGGTGTCGCGCGGCTCAAAATTGCACCTTTCATCGTCACGCTCAGCATGTTTGCCATTGCCCGCGGCCTGGCCACAGTGCTTACCTCCGGTTGGTATGTCTCCGGCCTGCCCGATGCTTATCTGGTTATCGGACAAGGCTCGTTTCTGGGCATCCCCTATCCAATTCTCGTCACAATCGGTATCCTGATTGTCTTCAGCTATCTGCTCTCGCGCTGGAAACCGCTGAACCAGTCTTTCTTTGTGGGGCAGAACCCTGACGCAGCAGCGCTCTCGGGGATTCGCGTCACCTCGGTCACCTTTTCCGCCTATGTCATCTCCAGCGTGCTGGCGGGCGTTGCGGCGGTCTTCATGACGTCTCGCCTCGCCATGGGCTTCTTCCAGTTTGGCCTCGGCTCCGAATTGAACGCGATTGCAGGAGCTGTCATCGGCGGCGCCAGCTTTGCTGGCGGCTCGGGCAATCTCCTCGGTACATTTCTTGGTGTACTGCTGCTGGCATTGATTCGCAATGGCTTTGTGCTGCTCAACGGATCGCCCAACTGGCAGGGCATCGTCAGCGGCGCCATCGTCTTCCTGGCGATTGCGGTGGATGCCTACCGCCGCCGGAATGAAACGCGTGAGTAATCATGACGCCCACTCTCGATTTGACCAACAACGTATCGCACAGCATTCCCATTCTTGAAGTCCGCAACATCAACAAGAGTTTCTCGGGCAACCATGTGCTGCAGGATGTCAGCCTGGTTGTAGTGCCGGGCAAAGTGCATGCCGTGGTTGGCGAAAACGGCGCCGGCAAATCGACGCTCATGAACGTCATTGGCGGCATCCTCAAGGCCGACAGCGGCGAGGTGCTGATGGACGGCAAAGTCGTTCACTTTGGCAACCCGCTCGATGCGATGCAGAGCGGCATCAGCCTTGTCCACCAGGAACTCAGCCTCTCGGCCAACATGGACCTGGCGCAGAACATCTTTTTGCGCCGCGAGCCGGCCAATGCCATGGGCTTCATCGACTGGAAGAAGCTCTACGCCGACACGTCAGCCATCTTTGCACGCCTGGGGCTGGATCTGGACCCGCGTACGCTGGCCAGCAAGTTGAGCGTGAGCGTCCAGCAGGTGGTGGAGATTGCGAAAGCGCTCTCGTTTGATGCGCGTGTCATCATCATGGATGAGCCGACCTCGGCTCTCTCCGAGAATGAGATCAAGCGCCTCTACGCGATCATCGACGACCTGAAGGCGCGCGGCATTGCCATTGTCTTCATCTCGCACAAGCTTGACGAGGTCTTTCACCTGGCTGACGAAATCACAGTGCTGCGCGACGGCAAGGTCGTCGGCACCGTGCGCACGCAGGAGACCAATCGCAACGCCATCATTCAGATGATGGTCGGCCGCGAGATTAGCCATCTCTACCCCCCCAAGGCCGCCCAGATTGACGGCACCCTCTTCGCCGTGGAAGGATTGACGCGCGAACCGTACTTCCGCAATGTCAGCTTCACGTTGCGCAAGGGCGAAATCCTGGGCTTTGCGGGGCTGGTGGGGGCCGGGCGCACGGAGGTGGCGCGTGGCGTGCTGGGGGCCGACAAGATCGATGCCGGTGCACTCATGCTCAACGGGCAGCAGGTCAAGTTTGGTTCGCCGCGCGAGGCCATTGCCAAGGGCGTCTGTTACCTGACGGAAGACCGCAAAACGCTGGGCCTCTTCCTCAAGCTGCCGATACGCCTCAACATTGTCTCTTCGTCGCTTTGGCGCTTCGTCACCAAACTGGGTTTCCTCCAGGAGCGAAGAATCCGTGAAGACTCGAAGCGGCTGGTGGCCGAGGTTGAAGTGCGCCCGCCCAACGACGAGCAACTGGTCATCAACCTGAGCGGCGGCAACCAGCAGAAGACACTGCTGGCCAAGTGGCTCTGTGCGCAGCCCAAGGTGCTGATTGTGGACGAGCCGACGCGAGGCGTGGATGTGGGCGCCAAATCAAACATTCACGCCGACCTGCGGCGCATGGCCGACGCAGGCATCGGCATGATCGTCATTTCATCGGAACTGCCCGAAGTGCTGGGGTTGAGCGACCGCGTGGCTGTCTTTCGCGAGGGCGAACTGACGGCGATTCTGGACGGCGACGAGGCGACGCAGGAAAAGGTGATGCATTATGCAACCAAGTAGCGTGCCCCCCGGCGGCATTCCCCAGACGTCGGCCCCGACGCGCAGCCGCTTCAGCGGACTGAGCGCCGGCTCCATGCAGCAAATCGCGCTGCTCTTTGCGATTGTTCTGCTCGGCATCGTCATGCAGCTCTACTTCCCGCGCTTTCTCAGCGGCCGCAACATGGAGGTGATGTTCACCAACTTCGTCTCCGAAGGCATCATGGCGCTGGGCATGACAATCATCATGATCACCGGCGGCATCGACATCTCGGTGGCGGCCACTCTCCAGTTCAGCGCGATCATCGTCGCCATGCTGCTCAAGGCAGGCGTGCCCGTGCCTGCGGCCATCGCGCTGACGCTTGTGCTGGCCTCGCTCGTGGGCGTCGTCAACGGCACGCTCACGAATACCTTCAAGGTTCACCCCTTCATCATCACCATGGCCACGCTGCTGACCCTGCGCGGGGTGGATCTTGTGATTACCAAAGGCACCTCCATCAGCGGTTTGCCCGAGTCGTTCACATTTCTGGGCCAGGACAAGTTTATAGGCATTCGCATCTCGCTGCTCATCTTCGTTTTCCTGGCGCTGATTGTCGGCTACGCGTTGCGCAACCATCGCTATCTGCAGCAGGCCTACTTCATTGGCGGCAATCGGCGTGCGGCGCGTATGTCCGGCGTCAAGGTCGAACACTTCCTGCTCTTTGCCTTCATTCTCAATGCTTTTCTCGCCGGTATCGCGGGCATTCTCGTCTGCGCACAGTACGGTGCAGCCAGCGTAAGCTACGGCCAAAACGCTGAACTGCGCGTGATTGCCGCCACGGCCATCGGCGGCACCAGCTTCAGCGGCGGTTCGGGCACAATTACCGGCACTGTGCTGGGCGTCATCTTTCTGGCCATGATCTACAACGCATTCAACATGACGGGAATCAACACCTACTGGCAGGATGTCGCTATCGGCGTCATGTTGCTGGCGGCCGTATTCCTGGGTGAGGTGCTCAAGCGCCGGCGCGTCTCGCGCTAACCAAAACTCGATTCGCACACAAGGGTGCGCCGCCACTTGATTTCGTGGGGGCCCACCCCAAACCCTTGTCAAATCAGCCAAAGCTGCTCTGCGAACCCTTTAAAGGAGGGTCAATGGAACCGTTTGCCTATTTTCAGCCCACCGAGATTCGTTTTGGCGCCGGGCGCCTGCGTGAAGTGGGGGATGTAACCGCACGCCTGGGCAACCGCTGTCTGGTGGTGAGCATGCCCGGCTCGCCGTATTTGACCCCCGTGATCGACAAAGTTCGCGCGCTTCTCTCCGCAGCCGGCGTCGAATCCGCACATTTTGACGGCGTCATTGCCAACCCCACCACCGACTGCGTTTCGGCGGGGGCAGCCATTGCCAGGGACTTTGGCGCCGACGTCGTGCTGGGCGTGGGCGGTGGCTCCGCCATGGACACGGCCAAAGCCATTGCCGTCGAAGCGACCCATCCGGGCACCTGCTGGGACTATCTCTTCTTCAAGACGCCGCCGACCACCGCAACACTGCCAATGGTAGCCGTCACCATGACGTCGGGCACCGGCTCACAGGTGACGCAGGTTGCCGTGGTCACCGAAAGCGCGACGAAGACCAAGTCGGCGCTCTACAACGCGCTGCTCTACCCGCGCGTCGCGATTGTGGACCCCGAGCTTGTGGCCACGCTGCCGCCACACGTGACGGCAGCCACCGGCTTCGACGCTTTCACCCATGCTTTTGAGGCTTACCTGCATGTGGGCGGTTCGCCCTATGTGGACATCCTCGCACTGGAAGCCATGCGCCTGGTGGTGGAATGGCTGCCACGCGCCTTTGACAACGGCGCTGATGCCGATGCGCGAGCGCACATGGCCTGGGCCGATACGTTGGCCGGCCTCTGCATTGCCAATGCCGGTGTCACCCTGCCCCACGGCATCGGCATGACGATTGGTGGCCAGTGCCCCCAAATCAAGCATGGCGAGGCGCTGGCTGTGACCTACCCCGAGTTCACTCGCTACACCGCGCCCGCCGCACTCGACCGTTTTGCCACCGTTGGCCGCATTTTCCGGCCCGATCTGGCGAACGCGTCGGACGCTGTGGCTGCCGACGCCTGCTGTGAAGAGATCGACCTCTTCCTGCAGCGCATCGGCATGTGGCTCAGCCTCAAGCAGTTGGGCGCGAGCGAGGCCGACGTGGGCGAAATTGCCGACCACAGTCAGGTGCTGCCCGACTACAGGAACAACCCGCGCGTGGCCACGCGCGACGAAATCTACGCCATGCTCCAGCGCAGCTACGACCGCGCCCCCGTTGCCATGCCTGTGGGAGATTGAGATGAAAGAAACTGGATTGCTTAACAGCGACATTGCCGATGTGGTCTCGCGCCTGGGCCACATGGACGAGCTGATCGTCTGCGACGCAGGCTTCCCGATTCCGCTGGGTGTGCGCACGGTGGATATTGCGCTGGCAGAGAACAGGCCGACCGTACTCGAGGTGCTGGGGGTGCTGCTGCGCGACTTCTCGGTAGAGCGCGTGGTGCTTGCTGACGAGACGCAGCGCCACAGCCCCACACGCTTTGCTGCGATTGTGGAACAAGTCGGTGAGGCCGTCACCGTCGATATCATGCCGCACACCGAGTTCAAACAACACAGCCGCGCCGTCAAGGCCGTCATCCGCACCGGCGATTTTACGGCCTACTCCAACGTGCTGCTTGTGTCTGCGGGCGGGCCGCGCTGGTTTGTTGAGGCGCCTTAGGAAACACAGAAGCAATATCTCAACGCAAAGGTGCGAAGCGAGTAAAGAAACGCAATGTACAGCAACAAGTCGGCTATTCTGACCAGCTGGTTTTCCTTTGCGCTCCTTTGCCTCCTCCCCACCTTTACGTTGAGGTGTGATAGTTGCTGTGGGTTTCAATCCCGCATCACATCAGGAGGTCAGCAAGTCAGCCCGAATCGCCTCATACTCGTCGCGGCTGATGTCGCCGCGCGCGTAACGCTCCTGGGCAATTTCCAGCGGCGTCCTGCGCACATCTGCCACGCGCGCACCTGCTGAATCCGTCATGGTGCGCTGATCGGCCGTCATGCCGGTGTGCATGGCAGTCGGCGGATAGGTGTTGCCCTGTTCGCGATCTGCCGCCTGCAACGCCCACACGATCAGCACCACCACGAGTAGGCCACCCACCATCATAATCGGCCAACTCCAGAACATGTGACCACCCCAGCCCCAGCCGGCGCCCCAGTTGTTCATCTGATCCCAATTCCAGCCCATCATCGCAAGACTCCCTTCACTTCGATTCTGTCCCCCTGGCGTGCGTTGCGTTGTCGCTCACACGCGTGGCCAAATTGGCCGCTGCGGCCATGCTCAAGGTGGAGGACACACTCGCGCGGCGTACGCACGAAAATCTCCGAACACTCCGTGCAGCAGAAGAGGTAGGCCCATCCTGCACCGTCATGCGCGAACCCTGCGGACTCCATTTCCAGTTCCATACCACAGATGGGGTCCCGCGCGACTGTCGTTGGCACACTGTCCTCCTCTACGCATCCAAAGCAACGATAACGAACCTGTCGCCTACACGGCGCCCCCTTACTTTACGCTTCTGGAGGCGGTTGCGCTACCGCCATATGGCGCGGTCGGCAAGCCAGCATGAGCAGTCGACGTTGAGCGTGGCTGGCTTGCACAGAGCCGGGACAGGGCGTGGCGCGCAGCGCCGCGGGCGCAGTCCGCGTAGGCAGAATTGCCTATGCACTCTGCGCCAAATGGCCCTCGCGTGCGGCAGCGGATGGTGCTATGCTGGCCTCACCGCGGCGCAGCGAGATCACCTGGCGCGAAATCACTTATGATGCCGATCTGCAAAGGTAGCGTGAGTGCGACTGCCACAGGGTGTGGAGTCGTGGTATCATG
Source organism: uncultured Caldilineaceae bacterium (assembly GCA_964370975.1). GTDB lineage: Bacteria > Chloroflexota > Anaerolineae > Caldilineales > Caldilineaceae > UBA5069. Next base: position 6,564 of record CAYJNV010000045.1, read on the forward strand.
GCGCCAAGCGGGACTGGCACGCAGCGTGGTCTGGATGTGGCACGCGTCGAGGCTGGTGCGGAAGTGCACAGGAGGTCCCGCTCATGGAGACAATGCTTCTCAGCGTACATGCGCCGGCGCTGGCGCTGATCGCCGCTGCCGCACTGGTTGGCGGCATCGTTGCTGTGTGGATCCGGCTGGGAAAAGAATAACAGCCGGGTGCGCTCCCGCCGTCGCAGGAGTTGACGCCTGCAACCCGAAAGTGAAAGCGATGCCTTGCTGATGGTGGCCGACCCCCGTATCACACCGATTCGCGTCCTGTTAGCGGACGACCACGCCGTTGTGCGCAAAGGCATACGCGATTTCCTGCTCGAAGAGCCGGACATTGACGTCGTCGCCGAGGCGGCCGATGGCCTCAGCGCACAGGCGTTGCTGCGCTCCCTCCTGCCCGACGTCGCGATACTCGACGTGCGCATGCCGGGGGCAACGGGCATTGAGGTCGTACAGTGGCTGCGCGCCGAGAAGCTGCCTGTGCGCGCGCTGATGCTCACCGCGTTTGACGACGAACCGATCGCTGCGCTGGCGCTCCAGGCAGGTGCGTATGGCTATGTGCTCAAGACCGCCGATGCCGAGGAGATTGTGGAGGCGGTGCATACCGTGGCGGCGGGGCATACTGCACTCGATCCACTCATTGCCCAAAAGCTGGCGCTGCACGTATTGCGGCACTCAGGCATCAATTCTGCGTCGCCGGCTCTCCCTTTCGGGATTGAGCCGCTGACCGAGCGTGAGCGCGCGGTGTTGTTGCTTGCGGCCGCGGGCCTCACCAATCGCGCCATTGGCCTGCAACTTGACATCAGCGACCGTACCGCGCAGGGCCACCTCGCCAATATCTACGCCAAGTTGCAGGTGGCCTCTCGCACCGAGGCCGTGACCAAGGCGCTGCATCTGGGCTTGATCGACTTGCCCACTGTCAACGCTCCGCCATCATGACAGGCCTGCATTGGCGCAGCTTGCGCGTGCAGGTCCTCTTGTGGACGGCGCTGCCCCTCACCATCTTCCTGATCACCATCTCGCTCACCGGTATCGGCAGCCACCAGGCTTCCATGCGTGCGCTCGCCGCCGAGGAAACGGAGCGGCTGACCAATGCCGTGGCCACCGGGCTTGCGGCGCAGTTGGAGAGCTACCAGATAGGGCTGGAGGCCGCAGCCGGCGCGTTGACGCATCACCAGGACGACCCCGTCTCGCGCGATGCTCTCATTGCCCAAATCAGCGGGGTGATGGGCAATATCGATCTCGTACTCTTCGACGGGACCGGCGCATTTGCTGCCTCAAGCGGAGCGCAGCCGGTTTGGGTCGAGGAGTTTCACCTCGGCGCGGGCGAAGGGGTCCGGGAGATCGTCCACACCGGCGGCAACATCCTCTTGCGCGCCGATCTGCCGCAAGCGCAGGGGACGCTTGTCGCTGCAGTCCCAGTGCAGGCGCTGGCCTTTGCCTCCTACCTGGGTGAATCGGCCGATCTCTACGGCAGCACGCTGGCATTGATGGACGCGTCCGGCAACCCGATCCTGACTGCAGGGCAAGCGCACAACGACGACAGCGTAGCCCCGCCGGTGAACATGGCTGGAAGCGCGCCAGATGGCGCCGAGAGAGTCACCTCAACGGCGCCGCTGCCTGGATCGGACTGGACAATCGTCATGCGTGAGGCGTGGCACTCAAACACAGCGCCCATGCTGCGCTTTGAGCAAGCAGTGCCTTTCGTGCTTGTGATTGCGACGGCCGTTTCTCTGCTGACGCTCTTGTTCGGATTGCGTCTTGTCGTCCAACCGCTTCGCGCCCTGGCAGCGCGCGCGCATCGCATCGGCGAAGGTGACTTCACCGCTGCCAGCGACCCGGTAGGCGGCGTAGACGAAATCGAAGATGCGCGTATTGCTCTGGACCAAATGGCCGGGCAGATTCGCGCTCACCAGCGGTTCCTTGAGCAGCAACTGCATGCCGTCAACCGCGCCCAGGAGGAGGAGCGCGCCCGTCTCGCGCGCGAGCTTCACGATGAGACCGTGCAGGGGCTGGTTGCGCTCGACCACCGCCTGCAGAAGACGCAGCGCACACTCCAGCGCGACGCAACGCTCCTCAAGGACGAGATCAGCGCGTTGCGCGCGATGGTGCATGCGGAACTGGAGGAGGTGCGCCGCTTTAGCCGCGCCCTGCGGCCCGCCTTTCTCGAAGACCTGGGCCTCAGCCCCGCGCTCGAGCTGCTATGCGGCGAAGCGACCGTCCTCTTCACCGTGACGGGTGACGCGCGCCGCCTGGATGCCACCGTTGAACTCTCGTTTTACCGCATTGCGCAGGAAGCCATCAACAACGCGCGCCGTCACGCCCAGGCACAGCAAATCGCGCTGCGACTGGCGTTCTTGCCCACGCAGTTGGTAATGCAAGTGCAGGATGACGGCATCGGCTTTGCGCCCCCCACCCACCTGGGCAGCCTGGGCCGGCAAGGGCACTTTGGCCTCATGGGCATGCAAGAGCGCGCCGAACTCATCGGCGCCGGGTTGACTCTCGACTCATCACCCGGCGTGGGCACGACGCTCACGGTCGAGATGGCCGCCTAAGCCGGCCTCCGCGCGGCGAGACAGACATCCCTGCCGCTCTTCACGCGCATCAAACGCCACTTCGCTGAAATTGCGCCCCAGCGCGCGCCTTGTGCCCACACGCTGCGCGCCATTTGGCGCGTGTGTGTACTCAAGTGATGTGCGACACTAGGCCCACGGCGCGCGAAGCGACTGCTCTACAACTGCCAGACTCATCGCGCGCCCTGGAGCCTTCTTGCACAATTTACTTTCCCAACTGTGGAGACCTCAATGCGTATACTGTTCCGTTTTTCACTGATGTTTGTTGCGGCCGCCGCGCTGCTCGTTTCAATGGGGGTCGGGCTTGCCACGGCCCAGCCGCTGCAGGCGGCCGGCCTTGCGGCCGCGCACGCTCCGCTTGCTAACGGGGCGACGCCGCAGACTGAAACGATGCTGGAGTCATGGACACGCTCCGGCGTAACGGCGCCGTTGACTGACACTGTTGATCATGCTGCGCATCACCCGGAGGGCGCTGCCGACAGCCCAGCCACAAGCCCGGCGATGACGGGGACGACCATGGCTGGTGCTACGGCGCCCCTGAGCTCAACACCAACGGGTGGCGGCATGATGGGCGACATGGGTGGCATGATGGGCGACATGGGTGGCATGATGGGCGACATGGGTGGCATGCACGGCGAAATGCAGTCGCTCGTGGATGAGATCATGGCGCAGCATCTTGGGGAAATGACGCCGGCGCTGGCCGCCGAAATGGGTCAGTTGCAGGGCCGCATGAGTGTCATGGGCGACATGATGGCAAACATGCACGGCGGTGGCATGATGGGTAGCGGCATGATGTCCGGCACAATGCCCATGACAGGCACAATGCCTATGTCCAGCACAATGCCCATGTCCGGCACGATGCCTATGTCCGGCACGATGCCTATGTCCGGCACAATGCCCACGTCCGACACGATGCCCGAAATGGCGGGTATGGAGCATGGAGCGGCCGCAAGCAGCATCCCCTTTGACGCCCAGTTCATAGACAGCATGATCGAGCACCACGAAGGCGCCATCTCCATGGCCAGGCTCGTTCTGCAACAGGCCGACCACGAGGAATTGCGCACGATGGCCGATGCGATCATCAGCGCACAGCAGGGCGAAATTGACCAGATGAAGGCGTGGCGCAGCGCGTGGTACCCTGACGTGCCGCTTTCGACCGCCGAGTGGATGGACATGGGCGACATGGTCATTTCGGACGACGCCACCATTCCTTTTGACCAGCGCTTCCTCACCGCCATGATCTCGCACCACAACGGCGCAATCATGATGGCCCAATCGGCGCTGACACAGGCCGAACACGCGGAAATCCGGCAGTTGGGCGCGGCGATCATTGCTGCCCAGGAGGCGGAGATTACGCAGATGCAACAATGGCTCAAGGAGTGGTACGGCGTCGATGCCACCGCAATGCCCGAACACAACGCCACTGCGCCGGCGCAGACACCAGGCTCCATGGATATGATGGGCATGATGGACATGATGCATGAGGTTCGAGCCGACATGGCTGCGCTCATGGCCGACCTGCCCGATTCCATGGCAGAACGCCTGCAGGCTATGCAGGGGCGCATGGACGCCATGATGAGTATGTCCGGTACAATGCCAATGTCCGGTACAATGCCTATGTCCGGCACAATGCCCATGACGGGCACGATGCCTATGTCCGGCACAATGCCCATGTCCGGCACAATGCCCATGACAGGTATGATGGCGGACATGGAGTCCATGCACACGGAGATGGGCGCCATGGCAGACGAAATGAGTTCCATGATGGGCGAGATGGTTGCAGGTGATTTCGCCGGCATGACACCGCAGCAAGCCGCTGCCATGGGTCGCCTCATGGGCCGCATGGAGGGAATGGCCGACATGATGAAGATGATGGAAATGATGCACGGTGGCATGATGGACGGCATGATGGACCGCATGATGGACCACTAGGCTGCCGCCCCGTCTGGCGCTTCGGAGCACTCTATCTTCTCGAACTGGGCGGGATGCGCGCATCCCGCCCAGTTCGTTCCATCCTGGCGCAAGCGCACCACCGGTCCGCAATACCCCGGTGCAGACAACGAATCACGAACCGGAGAATCCAGCGAAGGAGGCGATCCCAATGAGCGACGAGCATTCAGGCCACAAAATGGCCGCCGATGAGCATGCGAGCCACAAAATGGCTGCCGATGAGCATGCAAGCCACAAAATGGCCGCCGACGAACATGCAGGTCACGCGAAAGCCGCCGACGAACACGCAGGCCACAAAATGGCCGCCGACGAACATGCAGGTCACGCGAAAGCCGCCGACGAGCATGCAGGCCACAAAATGGCCGCCGATGAGCATGCAGGCCACAAGATGGCCGCCGACGAACACGCCGTCCGCAATGTGTCTGGCGACGACCAGGGCGCACACGTTGGGCATACGGACCACAGCGGCCACGAGCAACTCTTCCGCCGCCGCTTCTGGGTTTGTCTCGCACTCACTGTGCCTGTACTGCTCTACAGCCCCATGCTGCAGATGTGGTTCGGCTTCCACATGCCCTCATTTCCCGGCAGCACGTGGGTGGGCCCGCTCTTCTCCGTTGTCATCTTTGCCTATGGCGGCGTGCCATTCCTGCAAATGGCCGTGCCCGAAGTGCGCAGTCGCACCCCGGGCATGATGACTCTTATTTCGCTGGCAATCTCGGTGGCCTTCGTCTACAGCATCATCATCACCTTCATCGATCCCAACAGCGGCTTCTTCTGGGAGATGGCGCTGCTGATTGATGTCATGCTTCTGGGCCACTGGCTGGAGATGCGCAGCGTACGCCAGGCGTCGGGCGCGCTGGGTGAACTTGCCAAGCTCATGCCCGACACCGCCGAACGCATTCTGGCGGATGATTCGGTTGAGCAGATTGCCGTCTCGCAACTGCATGCCGGCGACATGGTGCTCGTGCGCCCCGGCGCCACTCTCCCCGCCGACGGCGTGGTCGTGAGCGGCGAGTCTGACGTGAACGAGGCCATGCTTACGGGCGAATCGAAACCCGTGACAAAGGCAGAGGGCGCCCGCGTGATCGGGGGCGCCGTCAACGGCTCGGGCAGCCTGCGCGTGCGCGTGGACGCTATCGGCGAGCAGACTGCGCTGGCGGGCATCATGCGGCTTGTGGCCGAGGCGCAGAACAGCAAGTCGCCCACGCAACTGCTGGCCGACAGAGCCGCCGGTCTCCTCTTCTATGTGGCGCTGGCTGCCGCACTCATCACCTTCGTCGTCTGGACGCTCATCGACGGCTTAAGTCTGCGCACAATCGAGCGGGTGGTGACGGTGCTGGTGATTGCCTGCCCCCACGCGCTGGGGCTGGCTGTGCCGCTGGTGGTCGCCATCAGCACCTCCAAGGGTGCGAAAAACGGCATCCTCGTGCGCAACCGGCTGGCCCTGGAGGAATCGCGCAAGGTGACGACGGTGCTCTTTGACAAGACCGGTACACTTACCACCGGACAGCAGGGGCTGGTGGGCATGGCCAGCGAGACGCCCGGCCAGGAGGACACGCTGCTCGCGCTGGCCGCTGCCGCCGAGGGCGATTCGGAGCACATGATTGCACGCGCGATTCGCAATGCCGCCGATGAGAAGCAGTTGACCTTGCCGCGCGTGGAAGGCTTTCAGGCAATTCAGGGAAGGGGCGTGCGTGTGCAAGTCGACGGCGCCGACGTTCACCTGGGTGGGCCGCGCCTGCTTGAGATGCTGTCGCTCACCCCGTCGCCCACGCTGCAGGCGTTTGCGCAGAGGGCAGGGGAAGAGGCGCAAAGCGTCATCTACCTGATGCGCGCCGGGCAAGTGATGGGCGCCTTTGCCATTGCCGACAAGATTCGCCCTGAAAGCCAAGAGGCGGTGGCGGCATTGCGCACCCTGGGCGTCGATGTGGCCATGCTCACCGGCGACAGCAAGGCTGTTGCGCGTGGCGTTGCGGGCCAGTTGGGCATTTCCCAATATTTTGCCGAGGTGCTGCCAGAAAACAAGGACGCCGCTGTCGCAAAGCTCCAGCAGGCTGGGCAGATTGTGGCCATGGTGGGTGATGGCGTCAACGACGCGCCTGCCCTCACCCGCGCCGATGTGGGGCTGGCGATTGGGGCCGGCACCGACGTTGCCATCGAGTCCGCCGGCATCGTACTGGCCTCCAGCGATCCCCGCTCGGTCGTGAAGACCATACGCCTCAGCCAGGCTACGTACCGCAAGATGGTTCAGAACTTGTGGTGGGCGGCAGGCTACAACATCGTCGCAATCCCGCTGGCAGCCGGGGTGCTGGCTCCCTGGGGCGTCAATCTATCGCCGGCGGCAGGGGCGGCGCTCATGGCGATGAGCACAATTGTCGTGGCGCTGAATGCCCAGCTTCTGCGCAGCGCCAACCTCATGCCCGACGTGGCTCCAGAGCAGGCGCGCCGCACGCAGGCGTCCCCGCAGGAGGTAACCGCATGATCCTGCGACCCATATGGATCGCGCTTGGCCTTGTTCTTGCGCTGCTCATGGCAGCTTGCAGCCCCAGCGCGCCCGCGCCTTCGGCTGCTACACCCGCGGGTGCGGCTGTCGGCCTTACCACCTTCATCTTCTTCTACACCGATGGCTGACCACCCTGAGCGCAAATGGAGCCCATCGTGCATGGGCTGAGCCAGGAGTATGCAGGGCGCGTCGTCTTTGAGTCACGCAACGCGGATGAGGCAATGGGCAAGCGCAGCGCAGATGCCTACGGGCTGCGCGGCCATCCGGCCTATGTGATTGCCACGCCCAGCGGGGCGCCACTCTGGTCCCGCGTCGGGCTTGTGGAGGAAGAAGTGCTGCGCGCTGCCATTGAACAATTCGCCGCGACGGGAGCGGCGGACGTGCGCACGGAGTGAAGGGGACGCATCGTGGAATCAACAGCACAGGAGAGGCATGAAGTGGCGCCCGCTGTCGCGCCAATCCATGCCGGACGCATTGACCGCTGCGCCGCTTATGTGGTGCATCACCTGATCGGGATCATGGTGCTGGGGCTGCTGGTGGTGACGCTGTTGCCCTTTGCCGCGCCCCTCTTCATGCACTGGGGCTGGACGCGTCCGGCGGCCCTGCTCTATGCGGCTTATGGCTACACCTGCCATCAGTTGCCGCAGCGCAGTTGGTTTCTCTTTGGCCCCAGCCTCACCTACACGGTTGACGAGATTCAGGCGGTCTGGCCCGTTGCGGCCGGCAACCTGCGCAGCTTTGTGGGCACGCCGCAAATGGGCTGGAAGGTGGCCTGGAGCGATCGTATGGTGAGTTGGTACACCATGACGGCGATCTGGGGCGCAATCTATTGGCTGCTGCGCCGGGCGGGCGTCTCCCCACGCCCGTTGCGCTGGGGCCTGCTGCTGCTGGCCCTGGCGCCGCTTGCGCTCGATGGGGCGATGCACATGCTCAACGACATGCTGGCCGGCGTAAGCGGCGGGGGCTTCCGCGACACCAACGGCTGGCTGCGCGTGCTTTCCGCCAACGCGTGGCCCGCCTTCTATGGCGGCGATCAGCAGGGAACCTTCAACTGGTGGGCGCGGTTGGTCACGGGCGTGTTGGGAGCCTGGGCACTGGCCGCTGCTTTCTTCCCCCGCCTCGTTTCGAGGCTGGACACAGAGACACTTTGTACATACGATGCAGGCCGCGAACATCAAATCTGACTGGAGATTCCATGGCGAAGACAGCCAAGACAGCCAAGACCAGCACATCCCGCAGCAAGAGCAGTAGCCGCAAGGGCAAGCCCGATCCGCTGCTGCTGGGTGGCGCTGCCATCCTCCTGCTTCTCATCGCAGGCGTTATCTACTTCAATGTGCGTTCTGCAATCCCCGTCGCGGGTGAGCAGAAGCACAACACGCAAGGCAATGCGCACATTACGTCCGATCAGCGCAACACATTTGTGTATAACAGCACGCCGCCCACGTCCGGCCCGCACTATGGCTCGCTGGCCCAGTGGGGCATTCACCGCGAACCGGTTCCCTATGAACTGCTACTCCACAATCTGGAGGATGGCGGGGTGGTCATCTACTATCAGTGCGGTGATGCCGGCTGCGACGAGACGCGCAGCGCGCTCGAAGCCATCGTCGAACCCTATGATCGCGCTGACCAGCATGTAGTGCTCGCGCCAAATGAACCGCTATGGAGCGACGGTGTATCCAGCCACTCCGATATGGGTGCGCCAATTGCCGTCACCGCCTGGAGTCGCCTGCTCACGCTTGACACAGTCGACGAGGAACGCATCCAGGCGTTCATCGGCAAGTACATGGGGATCGACAACCACGCAGGGTCCGGCGGCTAAGTATACGGAGCGCAGAGGGCGTTAAGGTGAGGTGACAGCGCGGATGCGCCGGCGCAAGCAACAAATTGGGGCCGCAGACACACTGTCTGCGGCCCCTTAATTCATAAGGCTCGGGTACGATGCGGGAGCGGCTTACTGCACCCAGTTGGAGAGGATGACGACTTCCTGCTCGGGCGCTTCTGCGTCGTTGGTGCGCACTTTGACGCGAAAATCGTGCGGGCCGTCCATGCCCTCATGCATGGAAAAACTGAGCGATATCTGCGCCGTCTCACCTGGGTCAAGCGCCGACTTGTCAATGCGCGCCGTGGGCGGGCAGCAGCCTTCTACCACCTGCACAACGGGCTCCTGCGGGAAGTAAAGTTGCTTGTCACCCACGTTCTGGACGGTGATGGTGGTCTCGACGAGCGAGTTGTTTTTGACATCACCATAGTCAAAGTGCGTCTGGTTGAGCTGTGCGCGTGCGCCACCAGTGTAGAGCGGGGTGTAGCCGCTGGCGGAAGGCAAGCGCGTCACAAGGAAGAGCAGCGCCGCCATGGTGATGGCTGTCCCGGCCAGAATCAGCCACAAACGCAGCCGCTGCGGTCGCTCTGGGCTGCTTGAAGCGCCGGGCAACGGGTGGGGCGAATGGGTTTGGCTCATCGTGAATTTCCTTTGCATAATCATTGCGGTTTTTGGGCAACGAACGGACTGGGGGCGTTCCGTGTCGAGCTAATTGTTGGTCATCGCCTGCGCCGGAAATGGCGTGTCTGTGCCGGGACCTCGATCAGCGAAGCGTGCATCCACTGCCGTGCGGACTGCAGAAGGCGATGCACCCGATGCGAGCATGTCCATTGCCACATGCGTGATGTCGGCGCAAATCTCGCAGGCGAGCGCATGATTGTCAAAGACCAGCGCGTCGGGCCTGCTTTCGGGCTTGAGGTAGCAGTCGCGGTTGTCGCGATGACCGATCGCAACGCAGCCGCAGTAGCAGGGCACCGTCGTCAGGTCGTCCGGATGCGCGGCAGCGAAGCGGTACGCCTCCTGCACACGCTCGCTCTGCAGCATGACAACTTCAGGCATGAGGGAATGGTCAGCCAGGGTGACCGCGGGCGCGCTACCACAGGCAGCCACCAAAACGGTTGCGCCTACGATTGAGGCAATCTGCGTCCACATCTTCATTGTCTGGATTCCGCACACTAGGAAAATTTGGGAGGGATCGAGTGATTCGTACAAGGTGAGAATACGCCGGTTGCAGCGCAGTTGCCAGCGAAGAATGGCGTACCTGCGGCGCGCCAAATGGCCTGTTTTGCAGGCGTTCGTGCATGTCTGCACGCGAGGCGTGCAAAGCAATGGCGTGACTCGACTTCGGAGTCGTGGGATGCGCGCGTGCGCCTGGGCATGCGATGGCGTTCCACGCCGCATGCGCCGGCAAGGTGGGCGGCTTCACGCGCGAGGAGCAGATTGTCGGCGTGGCGCACCTTGCTCACGAAAAGTCAGCAATAGACCCGACAAAGTCGGAGGCTTGCGGAGATGCAGGGATGGCGCGGCGGCCGTTGCGCGCTTCCACTACCGGGATTTCCACAGGATCGGCCACGCAGAAGCGGCAAGCGTGCCTGGCGCGGAGCCGCTTGTGCCCTTGTCACTAGAGATGGCTTCTCTGCGGCTTCCGGCCTCCTGGAGAGCGACCTGCACATGGCACGACTCAAGCGCGCTAAAGGGGTCGAGCGGTCAGTCCGCGCTGCAGACGCGCCGGGGCCCGCAGCCATAATGGATGCAGGCCCCGGCTGAGAGAAGCCGCCGTCGTCCCCCGATGTGCGGCGGCGGCCACCTACCTTGAGGTTACTTCTGCACGGTCGGCAGGAAGAGGAATTGGCTTGGCGCCTCCTGTTGGGCAGGCGCAGCCGCCACTGCCTCCGGCGCAGGCATTGCCTCCGGCGCCGGCACAGCGTCAGGCTCGGGCACGACCGCCACTTGCACTGTGACCGCATCTTGCGTGACCAGCGGCAGGTACATGGCGGGGGCCATGTATTCGACCGGCTGCACGGCTACGGGCTGCGCCTGCGATTCACTTGCGTTCGCGCCCTTGCCCGGCTTGGGTTTCGGCGTGGCGGTGGGCGCCGGCGTTGCGGTTGGGGTCGGCTCGACAGTCAGCGTCGGCTCAACGGTCGGCGTCGGCGTGGCTGTCGGCGTGTCCGTCGGCAGTGGTGTTGGCATCGGCACGATCATTGCTGCCGGGTCGTACGTGCTGCCGCAGTACATCCCGTTGTTGTACTGGTCGAGCACCTTGGCCAGGCTGAGCGCCAATGCGGCGTCGCCCTTCTTGATGCCGGACGCGTCCACGCCGTCGTAGTCGATACCGTCAAGCAACTTCTCGGCTTCGATGGCCACCTGAACAATTGTCATGTCACCGTATACCGGCGTACCAACGCCTGTCGTTGGGTCATAGGGCACGCAGGCGCCGGCACCCCAGTTGAGTTCGGCCGCGAACAGGTGCTTTGCAAGCGTGAAGCCCGGATCGGACGACATCTTCTTGTCGGTGACGATGTCGCGGTCGTCAAGGATCTTGACTGCATCGTCGCACTCGGTAATTGGGAACGTGAAGGAGTCGGGTAGGATATCGTCCCAGACGATACCGCCGCCGATTGTCGGAACCAGCACGTCGTCCAGCAGCCAGAAACCCGCTTCCCAGCCACCATTGGCTGCGGCCGATGCCGCCTGACCGCCGCCGGTGCAGGTGTTCCAGTTCTTCCAGTAGCCTGGCGTGCGCGGGTCGCCGCCAGGGATGGAATTGTTCACCTTGAAGTGAAGGGTCGCGTCCACAGCCTCAGGCACAAATGGGATGAGGGTATTTGCACCAAAGTCCACGCAGCGGTTGCCGAGGTCACCCGGAACATCGTCATCCGAGTTCGGGTTGTATGGAAGAACCGTTGCATCGCCACTGGCTGTTGCCACCAGCCAGTGCGAGGACCAGCCTGCGGGGACGCTCAGCTCGCAGAGTGTGTAGATCGTGTCCGGGCGCAGCGCAGGGCCGCCAAAGTCGAGCAGCGATGGCGGCGTATTGTCCGAACTGATCACGACTTGCGGGCTCGTGTCGAAGCCGTTCGGGCCTTCGTACAGAGTGAAGTTCCAGTTCAGCGTCGGGTGTTCCACCCCGTTGGTTAGCTTCAGCAGGTCGACGAAGCCGGCCTTGCACGTGTAGGTGGTGGAGGCGCTGGCGGAGTCGGTCTGGCCGTCGCTGGCGGTCACCGTGGCGGTGTTGTCCAGCTTTGCGCCGTAGGTGCCGTTCGCGCCGTAGGCGGTCCGCGACGTCGAGCATGTGTGCGTGCCGGGCTCGGTCCACTCCCACGGGCCTTGGCCTGCTATGAGTGTCGCCGGGAAGTCGCCTTCGATGAGGTCATCGACGTCGGCCGTACCGTTGATCACGTTCTTGGCGAAGGTGACTCCGGCCTCCGCGGAGAACGGAATCGTGTTGAAGGTTACGGTAACGACGTTCTTTGTGGCTGCTCTGCCTACCGGGACCGCGACATAGCCACAGACCGCTGTCTTGCCCGCAGCAATCTCCAAGGGGTCGGAGGCGGCCGACCCTTCGATAGTGCACGGCCCAATCTTGGCAACCGTGCCATCGTCTAGCGCATCGCTCAGCGTTACGACCATCGCTGTGAGCGACGGGTTGTAGACGGAGATTTTGCCGCTCACCAGGAAGTTGCTCTCGACATAGCTTTCGCTGACGTTGACGGTCCATTTCCAGTTCAGCGTGTCGCCGGCGTAGCCGCTTAGCGAAGCGCTATCCACCGACTTGCTGATCTTCCAGGTGTGCGTCTCGTCATAGGAGCCTGTCGCCGTCTTGGTGACGACCGGCGCGAAGCAGTTCACATCGACCTTTGCAGAGCCGCTGGCGCTTGTCTGTTCGTTGATCGTGGCCTTGTTGACAAGCGAGTAGCTATACGTGCCATTGGTGTACGCTTTCGGGTCGGTTGAGCAGGCGAACACCTTGGTGTACTCCCAGAAGACCGCGATGCGATCGGCGCTCCAGGCCTCGCCCGTCAGTTTGTCGTCATCGACAGTGATGACGGGCTGGTCCTCGGTGGTTGGGTTGGCACTGAAGGAAATCGGCGCTGATCCGGTCCAACTTGCGTCAGCAAAGGCGGCTGTCGCGACGTTGAGCGCACCGAATGGGTTGTCATTGGGCGCAGTCTGTGGCCCGGTGTCGTAAGTGCAGGTCAAGCTGTTATCCGCCGGCACGATGAGGTTCGGGCACGTCACCGCCGCGGTGATGCCGCCCGCCAGGTCGCTAAGACTGGTCAGTGTCATGTCCTGGGTCGGATGGTGATTGGCGACGGTGATCTCGCCCTTGACACCCCAGAAGCTGTCGGTGTGGCTTGGTGTGACGGCGACTTTGTACTTATGCTCGACGCTCTCGCCCGCAAACAGGCTGTAGGTCGCGTTAGCGTCCTTGGTGATGGTCCAGTCCCAGTCGCGATTGAAGTAGGTCTGCACCGTTTTGCTCACCACTGGCGCATAGCAGTTCACCGTGACGTTCGCGCCGTCGCTCAACTTGGTCTCGACAATGGTGGCCGTGTTGAGGTGGCTGTACGTGTAGCTGCCGTCCTTGTAGGCGTCGGGGCTGGCTGAGCAGGCGAAGTCCTTGGTGTAGGTCCACGCGTCCCCAACGCGGTCGGCGCTCCAGGCCTCGCCAGTCAGATTGTCGTCGTCGACAGTGATGACGGGCTGGTCCTCGGTGGTTG